>CAXQPB010000180.1:0-45360 GCA_964225545.1 Candidatus Nitrosopumilus sp.
GCTGTGGCGGGGGCAAGCTCGTTCCCGGGCGCGAGCGGGACCACATGCAGCTTGTCGGAGGATACCGGGTACAGCCTCTCGAGGTCGCGGCGGGAACTGGCCGAGTCGGTTACCACCGCCGAGGCACTGCGGATGGTATGCGGAGTCTCGATACGCAGGTGAAACCTCTGTGCACGGCTGAACGTCTCGGGCATGACCTCGACGGCCAGATCGTGAACGGTTACCACCGCCGGGATGCCGACCGCGAGCGGAAGGACCCCTTTGGTCCCGTGATAAAGATCGTACTCGCCGCTTCGCAGCGCGCGTCGGACGCCGAGGTGATCCCAGCGTGGCTGCCCCCACGCCGAATTGAGGGGAATCTCGACCGTATCGGCAAAGGCCTCGAAGTATCGGGGTGCATCGGTCAGCACCGTCCAGCTGTCCGCTGGAAAGTTCGCGGTCAGGGCGCGAACAAGTTCGATCGCGTACGTTGCCGGCCCTCCACGCGTAGCAGCGATTGCCCCGATGGCGACTCTCACCGATCCAAGCCCCGGGCTTGGGCCGCCGGCTCATGAGGACCGAAAGCGGCCGACGGCGGAGGACCGGTGGCCCCGCCCATTCCGGCTGACGCGCCTTCGAGAATGGCGCGAACAACCTCCGTGTCGCCACGCAGCAGATAACGACTGACGCTCGCCGCGATCATCATCAAGTAGCCGATGACGAATACAGGCCGACCGATCAAACCGGTCTGACTGCGGCCCAGATTCCACAGATTGCGAGCCTTCAGGTACGCGGCTACCCGACTGAAACCGCCGCCGAAGCCACGGTGACCGCGATGCGCGATCTCGGCCATCGGCTCGACCCTCGGAGACATGCCGGCACGACGGGCCCGTAAGCAGTACTCGACCTCGTCGTAGTAAGCGAAATAGCTGTCGTCGAAGCCGCCGAGCCTCTCCCAGCACGACCGACTCAACAGCATGGCACATCCCATTACACCGCTGACGCGGTAGGAACGCTGGCGTGGCCACCGGTAGCGAAGCAGCGAACGCGGCGCCCACGCGACCGCCGGCCAGAATCTCTCACCCAGCGATGTGGATTTCGCTCCCGGCCAGTCGCGCGAGATACGCGGCCCGATCGGGCCTCCGGCAGGGTGTCGTTCCGCGCAAGCCACCAGGACGCTCACCGCGTCCGGGGTAAGCAGGGTGTCATTGTTCAGTACAAGTACGTAGTCACATCCGCGGGCGAACAGTTTGGACATCGCGAGGTTGTTCGCACCGGTGTATCCCGAGTTGTGATCCAGCCGCTCGAGCTCCCCACGCCTGCCTCCATCCATGCCGCCTTCGAGTGCTCGAAAATCGTTCCGCTTCGAACCGTTGTCCAAGACGAGAACATCGAGGTTGCCGTAGTCGCAGTCATCGATCGAGGCCAGGCACCGAAGCGTAGCAGCGGCATCATTGAAGTTGACGATCGCAACGCCGACGCGCGGCTCGGACCCGCGATGCAAAGACGCATTGCTCCCCGCAAGTGGCACGGACCACGCTCTTCCGAGGCAGTCGTCATCGAAAGACGATGCGATCAGCCGGCCAGCAGCACTGCCGATCTCCTCGCGACGCTCCGCGGAGTCAGCGAGTTCTCGAATGGCGCCCGCGAGGTCTGCACCATTGGGCGGAACAAGAACGATATCTTTGCCGTCGGTGAACACCTCGCGCACCGCCTCGCAGTCCATCGTGATGACAGCCCGAGCCTCGGCGGCCGCCTCCCAGACCTTGTTCGCGATCACCATGCGCGCCTTTTTCGACGCGCCGAAGACTCCAAGGACGATATCCGCTTCCGCGACTCTTTTGCCGAGCTCCTCGTATCCAACCCAGTCGACGAACTGCAATCGAGCGCGCGTCGCACGCAACAGGCGCTCGAAATGCGACCTATGCTCGCCGCTGCCGATGAACGTGAAACGAATATCGCGTCGAGTGGAGAGACTGCCGACGGCGTCGACAACGACATCCAGGCCGTGAAGCGGAAGGTACTCGCCGAAGTACAGCACCTCGATCGCCGGAGCATCGGCTCGCCCGTCGGGCGAGTCGGTTTTGGTTTGTCCGTAGACTCGCGATGGCCCGAATGCACGGTTGTCCACACCAAGATAACAAACGACGAGCTTCGCGGGGTCTATGCCGAGTTCCGAGATGAAGTACTGCCGATGTGCCCGCGTGTCCGCAACGACAATGTCCGCAGCCGCGCAGGTGATTCGATCGATCGCACGCAGCCCGCGCGCAGCCAGGCTCCCGCGCCGGAAAACACCGCGATCCTCGACCAGAGTCTCTGTCAGCGATACCAGCGGTGCGAAGACAATTCGCGGACCTGAAAAACGACTGATGGCACGAAGCAAAAGGATGTCGAGCTGTCCGTTGAAACCGATGATCGCGACCGGCGCGCCGCCGCTGCGCAGCCAACGGGCGGTGAGTCGCGTCGCCGCGACAACCCATGTGGCCGCGTGTGCTACGAGCCGGGCTGGCGAGAAATAGCCGGCATCCTTGCCTCTGGTTTTCTCCCAGTAGGGCTCATGAATCTCGACCACCTCGAAACCGGCAGCGCGAGCGGCGGCAGCGTAAATACGATTCGCGGTGTGCTCGCGGTTGTAGGTGCCGAACAGGCAGGCGCGCATCAGTCGGATTTGTCGAGTTCGAGTCGTCGGATCCGTAAGAGGGCATCTTCGAGCATTCGCCGGCTGGAACCGATCAGATCCGCAACGAGACCGATCAGTATCGTCTGGAAGCCAGCGAGCAGAAGTACGGCTGCGGCGATCAGCGATTGAATGTGGCCCTCACCGCCGACGGTAAAGTAGTCGTAAAGAAATCGGCCTCCGATCGCGAAGCCGCCGATGAACAAGCCCGCCCCGAGAATACTGAAAACCCGCAGCGGATTGTAGAGCGCGTAAATTCGCGTGATTGTCGCCACGCTGCGATACAGATAACTCGAAACTCCGCTGAACAGCCTCGAGGGACGGGTTGCAGGATTCACATCTACATCGACATGCGTGACCGAGAGCTGCTTGGTGCCAGCCTGAATCAGCGTTTCGAGAGTGTATGTGAAGTCCGACACCACGTTCATCCGCAGCGCAGCCTCCCGCGAGAACGCACGGAAACCGCTCGTCACGTCGGGGACGCTCGTGCCGGATAAACCGCGCACGATCCATGAGCCGAGACGCTGCAGAAAACGCTTGGTCATGGAGAAGTGTGCCAACCGGTGGGGATTACGGTTGCCCACGACGATCTCCGCGCTGCCGTTGAGGATCGGCGTGAGCAGTGACGGGATACAGGCTCCGCGGTACTGGTTGTCCGCGTCGGTGTTGATGATGATGTCGGCGCCCTGCCTGAGCGCGTAATCGAGTCCGGCCGAAAACGCCCGCGCGAGCCCCTGGTTGACAGGTTCGCGGATCACGTGATTCGCCCCGCACTTCCGTGCGACCTCGGAGGTTCGGTCGGTGCTGCCGTCATCGATCACCAACGTCTCGATAACATCGACTCCGGGGATCTCCCGGGGAATGTCGGCGAGCGTCATTGGCAACGTCTGCTCCTCGTTGAAACACGGGATCTGGATGACGAGCTTCACTTGGTGGGACTCTCCAGTACGCCGGAAACGGCTCGCGCCGCGGCCGCGAGCGGAGTTTCAACGCATAGCGGCATCGTGCGCGCGGTCTTCAGCGTATATAATTGTATACTGCAGTTGATGAGTACGCGGCAGAAACATTCTCCTCTGCCGCTTACATGCCCCTGTCAAACCAGTCCCCCTCGAAAGGGGGATGAAACACCTGATCCGATATACCGGGGTATTCCGGCGAGTCTTGCTCGATTTTCGCGTAAGGGTGAAAAGTTCCCCCCCCCGATCGGGTAAGAGTCTATACTCGGAGAATAAGACCGGGCGTTTTATCTTGACAAGGTCGAGGCCCGGTCCGTATACGTGTATGTAAAGGGAGAGGGGCTTCCCCGTCAGCGGCGGTTTCCGTCGCAACGGATCGGGCTTCATCCGCGCGGGGTTAACTTCTCCGCATTCAGAAGACAGCAGAAATACATACGGAGTCAGCGAGGGCTGGCTCCCAAAAAAAAGAAAACGCAACAGCTCCAGGAGGCGGAAAAAACATGAAAAAGACGCTAGTAGCAATTTCCTGCGTCGCAGCGGTTGGCTTCAGTGCAAGCATCGCTGACGCGCAATGTGCTTTTGATATCTCCGGCAAGGCCGGAAAACTGATCGGCAACTACGTGAGAAGCTACGCCGCATGCGGCACCAGCGTCACATTCGGTGCGCCGAACTCGGTCAGTCAGGCCGGAGTGCCGTCGTGCTCTCCGCCTTTCGTGCATTCGAGTTACCAGTGGGGCCCGAAGGGCTTCTGCCAGACCAAGATTCAGGCCAAGTACGAATCACCCTGCTCGGACGGTGACACCAACCCGTGCTCGAACTTCCTCGTGAGCGGCAAATGCGCCGACATCCGCGAGAGCGACGGCATCACGCCGATCAACGGCCCGCAGTCCTGGAAGCTCCAGACGATCAGCCGCGCCACGTTCGACGACAAGATCAATGGCGACATGACTGTCATCGACTTCCCGGCGGTTTTCGAGTTCGGCCAGCCGAAGAAAGGCGGCGCGAAGATCAAAGCCAACTCGAACGACCTGCTCAACGGGCTCTTCGGCCCGGGTTCGGCGCTTCCTGGGTGCACCCAGCTCGCGACGATCTCGCTGTCGATCCTCGATCCGAACGGTCAGGTCTTTGCAGTTTCGGGTGGCGGCACCCCGGGACAGTAGGCTTTCCAGTTCAAACTGATTCCAGAAGTCAGTTCTGGAGCAAAGCGGGGCGGTGTTCTAACGAGCACCGCCCTTTTTTGCTTGTGGACAAGGCATTCGCCAACGCGGGCTCCCAGCGCACCGACCTGTCTCAACGCTCGGCCTGCGGTAGAACGAAACCCAGATCAACCAGGAGTCCGTTGAGTTCCATTATCCGCGCAGATCGCTCCGACGAGACGTCGTTGGTCTCGCCGGGATCATTTTCCAGATCGTAGTATTCCCGCGTGCCGTCTTTACCGGCCGACACGATCAGTTTGCCGCCGCTGTCGCGGATTGCGTACTTACGATCCTCGTCCCGAGAAAGATAGCCGGACACCGACGGCCTGCGCAGGTTGTCGCTGCCCTCGAGCACCAGCCTCATGAGACTTGTCCCATCAAGCCGTCGAGGCGGAGCACTCTGAATGTCTGCAAGTTCCAGGACTGACGGCGCAATGTCCTCGAGGCGAACCTGACTGGCGACGCTCGTGCCGTGTCGAAATTCGTGTCGCCCGAGTGGTGGGACGACGATGAGTGGAACACGGAGGACCTCATCGTAGAGGCTGATGCCGTTTCCAAGGCTCCCGTGTTCCCAGAACTCCTCGCCGTGACTTCCCGTCAGGAAGATCCAGAGTCGATCGAGCAATCCGCGCTTCTTCAGCTCGTCGAAGAGGCGACCGATCTCCAGATCCGTAAAGGCAAGCTCGGAGTCGTACCGCCGCCGAACCTCGCGCCGAATCTGCTCGCCCGGCACGTTGCTCATCAGGAACTCGCGGTCATCACACTGTGTGCACTCCTCGTCGCGTTCAAGATCGTAGCGTGCGGGCGCGGCGTAAGGCCAGCGGGGATCGCTCAGGTTCAGAAAGGCGAAGAAAGGCCGGGCTCGATGGCGCTGAATCCATGAGAGCATGAGCGCAGTGCCGTCGTGGGCATCGCCGTGGTAACGCCGATACGTCAGAAAATCATCGCCGATGCCGTAGTACGGGCGAAGCTGTCCCGTATTGACGAAACCCGCGCTCTGGTAGCCGCGCTGGCGCAGAACCCCGCCGATGTAGGACGCGCCCCTGTCGCATGGAACGGCTGTGCCGGCGCGAATTCGGCCGCAGTAGTGGTGGTGTGGGTTCATTCCGCTCAAAGCCGAGATCGTACTCGGCAAGCTCCATGGCGCCGGCGCCACCGCCTGTGTGAAGCGCACCCCGCGCTCGGCCAGCTCGCGAGCACGCGGCATCAGCCATGCGCCGTCGGCCTTACGTCGGTCGATCGCATCCGCCCGGAGCGACTCGACCATGATGAGCAGGGTCGAATCGCTATCCGCAGTGCCACTATGCCCCGGGATGAGCAGCGCAACGGCAAGAACCGACGCCACACAGCCACCGAAGAAGAGCCGCAATCTCTGCTCGCCGATCAGTCGCCCCACGCTCGCGAGTGCGGCCGCGAGGGCAGCAAAGCTCAAACCGATAAGAGCAGTCGTCGCGATCCGCTGGGGACTTTCGATGTCGTCGAGGAGCGCAAACAGCCAGGGACCTACGATCAGCCATCCGGTGACCGTCCAGAGCAGCGCCTCGGAAGCCGCCCGGCCGGCCCGGCGCTCCAGACGGGTCGCAAGAAGGCCGACCCCTCCACCGATGGAGACACGCGGCAGGCTCAGCCGCGCGTCGATCGACAGGGTGTCGGCGAGGGCTGCATGGGGTTCAATCCAGGCCTTCCCGAAATAAGCGAAAAGCGCGACGTACTCGACAGTGCGCATGACGGCTTCGGTTCGCGATGCCCCTATGCGGCTGAACCTTCGCAACGCACCATCCGCGACTGCAATCAGAAAGAACGCAAGCGATGCATTGATCGCCTCGCCGAGGATTCCCGGGAAGAACCAGAGTCCGCCGTAGCCCGCAAGCAGAGTTCTGAGCAGGCTGAAGAAAAAAACCGCAGCGACTACGCTCACCGCACATCCTCCGACACCGAGCACTCGCGCTCCGCGTTCACTATCAGCTCGAATGGCGCATCAAGCTGATGTGCCATCTCTATATGGGATCGAGCCCGAATCATTCTGCCATTGGCACAATCGATCCAGGCTAGCGCTGCATGGGCGCGCCCATCGCCCGGGTGAGACTGAAGCAGTCGCCGCAGATGTCGACGGGCCGTGAATCTCCGGCCCTCTGCGACGCGAATCGCCGCCATATTGAAGTGCGCGCGGGACGAGTCTGGTGTGGATTCCAGAGTCGCCTCCCACAGCGAAGCCTCGTTTGCCCACGCGTGAAGCCGCACCTCAGTCGCGATCCCGAGCGCAGGAATCGAAACTGCCCAGAGAGCACAAATCACCAGACCGAGAGCGCGTCGCCCTCCGCCACGAGCCGGTGCGGGATTTTTGTCTTCGGTGCCACCTGCTCGCGTCGCGAACAAGGCCAGCAAAACCGTCACAGCGACAACCAAAGGGTAGGCATGCCGATCGGCTCCTGGCTCGTGGAGCCCGATCACAAGGGCCAGCGAGAAGGCAACAGCGGTCATCCAGCAGAAAGCGAAGCCGATCGAATCGTGTCCGCTGGCAAGCAATGGTCGCCGGAGAAAGTGAACCGAGCCGACAAGCATCACCAGCAGGATCGCTAACCCGACGAAGGTAACGACTGAAAACATCTGCAGACAGCCGGGTTGGCAGATCAACTCCGGATATTCGACCGAGAGAGCTACAGGCCATACCAGTCCAGCTGCGTAATGACTGGCTGTGCGACCGGCAATCAGCACCACCTCCCGGGCCGGAGTGATCGCAGGGCCGATGGCCCCGTACGCGACGGGCAGCGCGAGTCCCGCGCAGCTCATCGCCACCAGCATCGCAGCTGCCGAGCGCAGCTTCGGCCCGAAACCGAACCGAGACGCCAGCGCGAGAACAGGGATGAAAATCAGCGCGGATTCTTTGGCTGCAATACCGGCCAGAACCAGCAGCACGGCGGCCGCGGTGCGGCCGCTGCCCGCGATCCAAGCCCGAATCGCACACAGACCGAACAGGCAGGCAAGCAGGTCCCTGCGCCCTGCCACGTACGCCACGGACTCGACGCATAACGGGTGCGAGGCAACTGTCACGCCGGCGAGCAATGCGAGAAACCCGGAGGCTCCGAGGGTTCGCGCTATGCCGAACGTCAAGCAACAGACAGCGGCGTGAAGCAGCAGATTGGTCGCATGGTAGACCCAGATGCGACCGCCGCCGAGCACGTGGTCGAGTTGAAGACTGAGATAGCGAAGCGGCCGGTACGGCAGTCCGTCAGGACCGAGCGCGCGCGGACCATCGGGACCGATCAAGGCCTGGTCGTCGAAGACCAGTTCAAAGCCAAGCGCAGGAAGATAGAGCAGCGCGACGACCACAGCGATCACCGCGGTGGCAATGATCCCCGCGACAGAGCGTTTCCGCTGTCGATTCTCGACTTCCGGGCGATTTGCTGTGCTTGCAGTTTCGATCGGCTTTGCGCTCGTTCGTGATCGCCCGATAGGATACCAGCGGTTTCGGATGAGCAAGCGACAACGATGGGCAACGAAGACCGGGCTGATTCTGGCTCTCGCCGGGAATGCGATAGGCCTCGGCAACTTCCTTCGATTCCCCGTTCAGGCGGCACAAAACGGTGGTGGCGCGTTCATGATCCCGTATTTCGTCGCGCTGCTGGTCATCGGTATTCCACTGATGTGGGTCGAATGCTCGATCGGCCGCATGGGCGGCCGCCACGGCTACGGTCATTCCGCTGGGATGATTCATCTCATCTGGCGCCACCCGGCAGCCAAATATGTCGGGGCGCTGGGTCTCTTCATTCCCTTCATCATCGCGCTCTATTACACGTACATCACCTCGTGGTGCCTCGCGTTCAGCGTCTTCTCTTTGAGCGGCAGCTACGAGGGTCTGACAACTCGCGCCGAAATGGGTGCGTTCCTGTCCGCGTTCCAAGGCATCGATCCCAATGATCAGTTCGGCTCTCTCGCGACCGCCTATCTCGCTTATCTCGTCACTCTGGCGTTCACGGTCCTTGTGCTCATGGGCGGGGTTGTGCGAGGGATCGAGCGACTGGCGAAGACCGCGATCCCTTTGCTTTTCCTGATCGGATTTTTTCTGGTCGTGCGGGTCCTGACGCTTGGAACCCCCGATCCGCAAAATCCGGAGTGGAACGTTTCAACAGGCCTTGGATTCGTATGGAACCCCCAGCTTGACAGCCTCAGCGATCCGACGGTGTGGGTGAATGCCGCCGGCCAGATCTTTTTCACGCTTTCGATCGGCTGGGGGATCATTCACACGTACGTCAGCTACCTTCGGGAAGATGACGATATCGCCCTGACCGGAATGTCGACAGTCGGGGTAAACGAACTTGCAGAGGTGGTTCTCGGCGGCACGATCGCGTTGACGGCAGCGGTCGCATTCTTCGGAATCCCCGGCACGCAGGAGATCGCCGCCGGCGGTGGATTCGACCTCGGATTTCAGGCGATGCCGGTCATCTTTCAACGCATCCCGTTCGGCAGCATCATCGGCAGCCTCTGGTTTCTTCTGCTTTTCTTCGGTGGCATCACCTCCGCCGTCGCGATGGGACAACCGATGATCGCTCTGATCGAGGAAAGTTGGGGTATAGACAGACGCCGCGCAGCGCTGATGCTGGGGACGGTGATGTTCGTGCTGACGCAGCCGATCATCTTCCTGCAACGCCATGGGTTTCTCGATGAGATCGACTACTGGGTCGGAACTCTGGCGCTCGTTGTCTTCGCGCTGTTCGAGGTCGTACTTTTTGCCTGGGTTTTCGGCATCGACCGAGGCTGGCGGGAGATCGAGCGCGGCGCGCAGATACGGCCGGCACGATTCTTCAGGCCTGTCATCAAGTACGTCACACCGGGATTTCTTCTGACGATACTCGTGTGGTGGTCGGTGACCGATCTGCCGGCAAAACTCTCGATGGAAGGTGTGAGCGAAAGCGCCCGATCCTCGGTCCTCGGCGCGAGGGCCATGATCGTCGCCGTATTCGTCGCGATCGCGCTCCTCGTCCGGTCGGCCTCGCACACCTGGGAGTCGACAGGAGAGCCACGATGAACACCGGCGGCTTCCTCTTCCTCATCGCATCCTGGACGGTGATCATCGCCCTGAATCTCTTCTGCTTCTCGAAGCTTGGAGGCGCCGAGCGAGAGCGCACCCAGAATCCGGACCGGAACAGCTGACCCCTCCTGAAGGCGACGGGGCCCGCCGTTCTCAAACCCCATCCTCACTATGCACGCCGACACAGACCCCCGGTTGCGATCCCGGTATCCATGTGTCAGCGTCTGAAAACCTACAGATTTGGACGGCATTACGCCGTGGAGGAGTTCAAATGGTCGTCAGGCTTTTTGCAGTCAGCCTTTTTGCAGCTTTCATGACCGCCGGTTGCGCGGCGAAGAATCACAACCACTCGGAGTATGCCACGAAGGCCGACGTCGCCGCGGCCCAGGCTGCAGCCGAGCGGGCCGAAGAAGCCGCCAAGCGCGCCGAGGTGGCAGCCGATAAGGCCGAGGTCATCTTCCACAAATCTCTCAGGAAGTAGCGTGATGACGGGAGAGTCGGCATCGAGCCGATTCTCCCGTCGAATACTCACTCACTCGAACAGGACGACGGCCTTCAGCGCCTCGTCCACTCGCCCTGCGGCGTCCATGGCCTCGGTTACCGATTCCAGGTCGAACCGATGTGTGACCAGACGATCTACAGGGACGTGCCCGTCCGTAATCAGTTTCAGCGCTTCACGAGTATCGTCAGGTCCACACGAGTAACTCGGGATCAGGGAGACTTCGTCGAAGTAAATCCTGAACGGCGAGACCGATAATCGGTCGTCCGGTTGTGAAGTCGTAAAGAGTACGACTCTGCCTCCCGGCGCTGCGGACTCGATACCGCTCTGCATGGCCTCGATCGATCCCGGCCCTACGATAACAAGGTCGCCCCCGACTCCCTCGTTCCTGGTGGCGACGCCTTCAGCGAGAGACTCCTTCGACACGTCAATAACCGCCTCGGCTCCCAGCTCCAGCGCCCTCTCGAGTCGAAACGGCACGAGATCGGCCGCGATCACACGCGCACCCGCGCTTGCCGCTAGAGCCACGTGAAGCTGGCCCATGACCCCGAGCCCGACGACCACGACCACGTCGGAGGATTGCAGACCTCCGCGACGCAATGACTTGACCACACACGCTGTAGGCTCGATCAGACTGCCCGCCTCGAAGCTGACCGAGTCAGGCAGTTGCAATGTCTCTGCGGCGACATTGGCGGCAGGCACCGCGAAGTATTCCGCCATTCCGCCCGGTCGCAGCCCGGTGCTGCGCCAGGTCTTGCAGTGGACGTAAGCGCCCCTGCGGCAGTGACGGCAGCGTCCGCAGGGTGCGTGATGGTGCACGAAGACGCGGTCACCCACGTTCATCTCAGCAACACCGGAACCGACGGCAGCCACCACGCCGCTCGGCTCGTGACCGAAGACCAGGGGCGCCTTGCGTTCCATGTACCATCCCATGATGTCGCCGGTGCAGATTCCGCATGCCCGTGTCTGCACCACGATCTCACCCTCATCGGGTTCCGGGGCGTCGATCTCCTCGATGCGGATATCGTCCCGACTGTAGAGTCTGGCTACCTTCAAAAGTCTTCACCCTTCGTGCGGAAGAATCGCGCACTTCACCCCGCCGTCATCACCAAGCGATGCGAAAATTTCAGGGACATCGTCGAGTCCTGCCCGAGATGTGATGAACCCCGACCAGTCGACGTCGCTGCGTGTGAGCAGCCGGTAAGATTCGGCCACATCGCGCGGCCGGAAATGGAACGGGCTGACGATCTGCACGCCGTCGTAATGGATCCGGTATGTATCGAAGGAGGCACGCGTGCCGGACGGACATCCTCCGAAAAGGACGACCGTGCCGCCTTTGCGCGCATACCCCGGAACCCGCTCCCAAACCTCGGGCAGACCCGTGCATTCGACTACGATGTCTGCGCCGCGCCCCCCACTTCGCTCGGCGATCAGCGAGTCGAGATCGTCTCCCTCGCAGGCCGTATCGGTAGCTCCGAGTGCAGACGCGTGCGCGAGTCGGCCCGGGCGCCGGGCTGCAACGATCACGTTCCCAGCTCCGGACGCACGTAAAGCGACAAGCCACAGAAGACCGATCGGCCCCGCGCCGACGATCAGCGCGGTACCGCCCTCGAGCGTCTCTTTCGGAATCTGCGCGAGCCCGAAGCAAACCGACGAGAGCGGTTCAAGCAGAGCGGCCTGCTCGAACGGAAGCGCATCCGGCTTCGCGTAAACATTGCTTCGCAGCACTCGCTCGGGGATGAGCAGGTATTCAGCGAAGGCGCCTACCACCATCGATGGCATCAGCGACTCGCACAGATTCTCCTGTCCGCGCTTACAGTGAAAACACGTCAGGCATGGGCCGGTGTTGGCGGACATCACGGCCTGACCGCAGTCGAAGGCGCTCACATCCTTCCCCGCCTCGACGATCTCGCCCGAGAATTCGTGCCCGAAAGGAGTCGGACAGGGAAATTTGGGATGGCCTCGCCGGTACGCCTTGAGATCGGTCCCGCAGGTCAGGGCGGCGCGCACCCGTATCACGACGTCACGGTCGCCGGGGCGCGGATCGGCGACCTGTGTGACACAGATGCGGCCGGGTTCTTCGAGGATACAGGACTTCACTTGATACGGTTCGGATCGGCAGCAATTCTTCGAGTCTGTCGCGGCCTGATCCCGGGAGACCAAGCTGTGCACCGCCGACGCGTGATGGATCATAGAGCACCGCGCGAGTCGAGTGGAATGGCGACTGGCGAGGGTGGCTGAAAACACAGGGGCGGGACATCAAGGCGGTGCGAAACCTGAAGCGATGAGCAACGAAATCTACAGAAACCCGGCCCTCGCGGCCGACGCGATCATCGAGCTCGATTCAGGTGGGATCGTTCTCATCGAGCGAAAGAACGAGCCGTATGGCTGGGCGATCCCCGGTGGTTTCGTCGACTACGGGGAGTCGATCGAGTGCGCGGCCGTCCGCGAGGCCCGCGAGGAGACCGGCCTCGAGGTCAAGCTGATCGAACTCTTTCAGGTCTATTCGGACCCCGCACGCGATCCGCGCAAGCACACCGTAACTGCGGTTTTCATCGCAAGAGCGGCCGGAACACCCGAGGCGGCCGACGACGCGGCGGACGCCGGGATCTTTCATGCCGAGACGCTCCCGGCGCACCTTGCCTTCGACCATGCCGATGTTCTCGCGCACTACTTCCGCTACCGGCGCACCGGGGAGCGGACGGCGCTCGCCTACCCTCCCCGCTGATCCCAAACGCCAGTGGGTTGGCCGACGCCGCCGTTTCGGCACCCGCGTTCGGGCATATGCGCAGCGCGCATATGCCCGAACCGACCGCCGGCGAGCGAGGCAGCCTTTTGCGGACTTGTCCGCCGGCCGCCTGATCGAGTAGCCTCCGGAATGTCTGAGGAGTTGGTCGCTTTCGATCGCATCGCCCCGGACTCCGGAACGTTCGGTGGTCCCCCCCGCCTGCCGGAGCGCGTGAACTCCCTCCCCTCGCGCTTCACAAGAGACGTTCCGCCGGGGCGGTGCTTTGCGGCTCCAATCGGGGCCGCCCCAGGACCGGCGAAAAGCGGCTATTCAGATGCGCCCCGAAACGCCGGCATCATACCTCGGTGAGCCAGCGGTCGATGCTGTCCAGGCCTCGTTCCAGAAGCTCCATCGAGGTCGCGTATGAGATTCGGATATGCGAACTGGAACCGAAGTCGTTGCCGCCGACCAGTCCGACACCCGCGCCCTCGAGAATGCGCATCGCCAGCTCGTCCCCGTCCGTTGCGCCGGTCTTCTCCATCGCTCCGGTCGCGTTGACGAAAACGTAGAATGCGCCATCGGGAACGATCGTCGACAACCCGTCGATCGCGTTGATTCGGTCACAGACGAAGTCACGCCTCTTGTGGAATTCGCCGACCATCGGTCCCAGCTCCGCCTGCGACCCACCCAGCGCCGCAGCTGCGGCAGCCTGTGCGATCGAGCTCGGGTTCGACGTGGACTGCCCCTGGATGGTCCCCATCGCCTTGATCACAGCGGCGGGTCCCGCTGCGTAGCCGATCCGCCACCCGGTCATCGCGTACGTTTTTGAAACCGAGTTCGCGATCACACCCCGCTCGCGAAGCGTGGGCTCAAGATCGAAGATATGCTTCGGCCGTGCACCATCGTAGCGAATGAACTCGTAGACGTCGTCGCTGATCACCCAGCAGTCCGCGTTCGCGAGCACTGCGGCGACCTCGGCGAGCTCAGCCTCGGAATACGCGGCGCCCGTCGGGTTTGACGGACTGTTCATCATCACGAGCCGGGTTTCCGGGCCGATCGCGGCGGCCAGCTCCGACGGAGTCAGCTTGAAGCCGTTTTCCTCGGCAGCCATTACGATCTTCGGCTCGCCGCCGGCCATCCGCGCCATGTCTGCGTAGCTCACCCAGTAAGGACCGGGAATCACGACCTCGTCGCCTTCGTCGAGCAAGGCGAGCATCGCATTGAAGAGCGCGTGCTTTCCACCGCAGGTCGCGATGACCTCGGACGGCGCGTACTCGAGCCCGTTGTCACGGCCGAGCTTCGAGACGATCGCCGACTTCAGCTCCGGGGTTCCCCCGACAGCGGTGTAGCGAAACTGCTTCGCGTCGATCGCATCGACCGCGGCCCGGCACACGTGAGGCCATGTATCGAAATCAGGTTCGCCGGCGGCAAAGCCGATGACTTGCCTCCCGGATGCCTTGAGCTCGAGAACCTTGGCGGTGACCGCCATCGTCGAGGAGGGCTTGATACGTTCGAGTCTGGAAGAGAGCTTCATTTTTTCTGTCCGCCGAACTTCTCGGTAAGCCGTTCCAACACCAGCTCCGGAACGTGGCCTGACACATCGCCACCCAATCCGATGACTTCCTTCACCAGTCTCGAGCTCGTGTAGAAGTAGGCCTCATCAGCCATGAGGAACACGGTTTCGACATCCGGGGCCAGGTGCCGATTCATTGTCGTCATCTGAAACTCGTACTCGAAGTCCGCCACCGCTCTGAGGCCACGTATGATCGTCCCCGCTCCTACCTTGCGTGCGTACTCGACGAGAAGCCCGTGGAAGCGATCCACGCTTACGCGGTCACCGAACTCCTCGGTCACGGCCTCTACCATTTCCACTCGCTCTTCGGATGCGAACAGACCGCTGGGTTTCTGCTCGTTGTACGCGATGGCCACAACAACGTGCTCGACCACGGTCAACGCACGCCCGAGGATATCCAGGTGTCCGTTCGTTATCGGATCGAACGATCCGGGATAGATCGCTTTCCTGCCGTTCATGACGCTTCGGCTCCCTCGTATTCGTAAAGCGTTAGCTTGGTGTCTCCGTAAACTGCCTCGTGAACGCGAATCAGAGGACCTTCGCGATCGGGCAACTCTTCCCGATTGCCGGTCTCGACCGACACCCATCCACCTCGCGCAACGAGGCCGTGGCGCGCGATTCGCTCCAGCGCGGCACCTGCCAGTCCGCTGCCGTACGGAGGATCGACAAACACCCCCGAGAAGCACTGTCCTCGATCGGCAAGGCCTGCGAGTGTCACCACGACATCGCGAACGATGACCTCGGCTTTGCCGCTGAGACCACACTCCCTGAGATTTTCGATGAGCACGCGCGCTGCCAGCCGACTGCACTCCACGCTCACGAGAGTTCTCGCTCCGCGGCTCACCGCCTCGATTCCCAGCGCGCCGCTGCCCGCAAACAGGTCGAGCACATCGCAGCCGCTGAGCGCGTAGCGGCTCTGCAGACGGCTGAAGAGCGCCTCCCGAACGCGATCGGACGTCGGGCGCGTTGCACGACCCGGCAACGTCCCGATCCGGCGGCCTCGAAGTTGTCCAGAGATGACTCTCACTCTTTCTACATCGTCCGAGCGACCGCGACGGCTGCCGCAACGGCTTTCGGTGACGTTGGCGAGGTATATACAGCAACGCCAGCGGGCGGGCAAAGTAGGTAAAAACGCTGCTTTACTGGGGTCGAACCCTCCCGTAGCGTGCTCGCCGATGGCATCCGTGAACCGACTCGAGGCTCGCTCCTGTGCTGCGCTTGTGCCGGTGCGGGAGCTGACCGGCGCCAAGCAGCGGCTGGCGGGCGAGTTATGCCTTGGCGAACGCGTCGAGCTCGCCCTGTCGATGATGCGGGACATGCTGTCGGCGCTCGCGTCGGTCCCGGCACTCGATCGGGTGGTAGTCGTCAGCAGCGATCGCGAGGTGCATGCGGAGGCGGAGCGCTGCGGGGCGGAGAGCCTGCACGAGACCATCCCTCTCGGTCTGAATGGCGCGGTTTCCTGGGCCGCGACCCAACTCGAGCTTTCCGGCATCGATACACTCCTGACGATCCCGGGCGATGTCCCGCTGCTCGATCCGGCGGAGGTCGAATCGCTGTTGATTGCAGCCTGCACCCGCCCCTCCGTGGTCGCCGTGCCCTCGGCCTCGGGCACCGGCACGAACGCGCTGGTAACCACTCCGCCGACGGCGATCGAACCCGCCTTCGAGGGGCACAGTCTGGACGCCCATCGCGAAGCCTGTCGACTTCGCGGGATCGAGTTGCAGGTCGTCACACTCCCGGGATTCGCGCTCGACGTGGACACGCCGACCGATCTGCTGGCGCTCGCCAGGAGCGGCAGCGGTAGAGGCTCGGGCCGGCTCGCGACCGAGCTGCTCGAGCGCCGAGTTCTCGCCGCGCGCGTCAGCGATTGAAGTCCGGTCAGACAGCGCCGCGGCGGAAAGAATCAGCGGTCAGGGCCGCATCGCCCGCGAACGCGGAACCAGTCGGGTAGCCTCGGCCCGGTAGGCATCCACAACCCATTCGCAGAGCAGACTTCGTGTCTCGCGCGGATCGATGATCTCCTCGACTCCGAATGCCTCGGCGGTTCTCATCGGAGAGCGAACCTCATCCAGCATCTGCTCGATCTCTCGCCGTCGAGCCTCGGGATCGGGCGATGCCTCGATCTCGCGACGGTAAGCCGCCATGACTCCACCCTCGATGGGAAGCGACCCCCAATCGCCTGACGGCCACGCATAGCGAAGATTGAGTCGGTCGGCGTTTCCGTGCCCGGCGCCCGCTACGCCGAACACCCGTCTCATCAGAATCGAGCACCACGGCACACGCGCCTGGTAAACGGAGAACAGCGCGCGCGTCCCGCGAAGAATCGTCCCGGTCCGCTCTGCGACAGTGCCGATCAGAAATCCAGGCAGATCCACAAAATAGACGACCGGCACATGGAAAGTGTCGCAAAGATCGACGAAGCGAGTCATCTTCTCGGCAGCTGCAGCGTCGAGACCGCCTCCGGACTGCTTCGGATCGTTCGCCATCACCCCGACCGGATGCCCCGCCTGCCGTGCGAAACCCGTGACCAGCGAGCGCCCCTGCAACGGACCGATCTCGAAGAACGAATCCCGATCGACAACGAGAGCGATCACACGTCTGACGTCATAGGCATGCCTCCGCTCCCGCGGGATGATGTCGAGCAACTCCTCCTCTCTGCGATCCACAGGATCCGGACAATCGTAAACCGGCGGCTGCTCGAACACGCTCGCCGGCAGGTACGAAAGAAATGCACGTATATGCGCGAACGCCTCCTCTTCGGTCTCAGCGACGTTGTCGATCAAACCGGACATCGTCCCGTGGATATGGGCGCCGCCGAGCTCTTCTTTCGTGACACGCTCGTTCACACCTCGCTCGACGACCGGCGGGCCGGCAACGAACACCTGGCTCGTTCCGCGCACCATCACGCGAAAGTGGCTCGCTGCGACACGCATCGCGCCGAGGCCGGCGACCGAGCCGAGGGCGGCGCCCACGACCGGCACCAGACCGAGCAGCTCCACGCTCACCTCCAGTCCTGGAATGGCCGGGACGTAGGTGCGCCGCAGCTTCTCCAGCGTCTTCACGCTGCCGCCGCCTCCCGTACCGTCGACGAGCCTCACCAGCGGCAGACGGAGATCGAGCGCCATGCGCTCCGAGTAGCCCATCTTGTTGCCGATCGCGCCGTCCTGGGCGCCGCCTCGAACCGTGAAATCGTCGCCGCCCACAACCAGCTTGCGGCCGTTGACGCGACCGGTACCGAAAACGAAGTTCGAGGGCCGGAAAGCGTCGAGCTTCCCGTTGTCGTACAGAGCGCGACCGGCGAGGGCCCCGACCTCACGGAAAGAGCCCTCGTCAAGGAGCGCAGCGATCCGCTCGCGGACTGTCAGTTTGCCGCCGGCGTGCTGCCGCGCGATGGCCTCCTCCCCGCCCATGCCTTCTGCCAGTTGCCGGCGACGCCGGATCTCTTCGATCTCACTCTCCCAGCTCATGTTCTCCTCGCAAGAGGGCTTTATATGTCCCGCTGGTCATGTCTTGGCGAACCGGGTTCCGATACCCGCTCGAATGCTTGAACCGCCGCTGGCTCTGGACACACAGGCGGCGTCGGGGGTACTCAGACTGTTGTGAAGATCAAGATCGAGAGTCCTCGCTGGGGCAGTGCGACGGATTCGAGAACCGCGGCGGATTTGAGAACCGCAAGGGCCGTCATGGTCGCTCGGAGCACTGTGGAGATGACGATGGCCAGACGGCCTGCCACGGAGGGTTACTACCGGTGAGCGACTGCCACGGCCATGACCACACAAAGGACCACACGAAGGACCACGAGCACGACCACTGTACCGGACACGGCGCCGATTCCGATGCGGCGACACGCGCCGCGATCGCCGCCTCTGGAGCCGATATCGCGACGCTTCTACACTCCTGCCCGATGCATCCGGAGGTCGAGCAGGCAGGACCGGGGCTGTGCCCCGACTGTGGCATGGCGCTCGAACCTGCGGTGCCCACCGCAGCGATCGACGATACAGAGCTCGCAGACATGACAAGGCGGCTGCGCATCGCCTCGGTGCTGACGTCCGTCGTAGTTTTTCTCGCCATGGGAGAAATGATCCCGGGCGTGTCCTCGGTGGTAGACCGCATCGGGACTCCACGGCTCCGGGGCTGGATGCAACTTCTGTTCACTGCCCCGGTTCTTTTCTGGGCAGGTGCGCCGCTGTTTGAGCGCGGAATACGCTCGATCATCGGGGTTCGTTTCAACATGTTCACCCTGATAGCGCTCGGCGCCGGAACAGCGTTCGTCTTCAGTGCATCGATGCTGCTCCTGCCCGGGCTCTATCCGGCCGCGCTGATCGGTGTCGAGGCGCCGCTCTACTTCGAAGCCGCTGCCGTCATCATCACCTTCGTCCTGGTCGGCCAGGTACTCGAGCTTCGCGCCCGAAGCCGAACGGGAGAAGCCATTCGCACGTTGATCGAACTTCAGCCGCCCCGCGTGCGGCGTATCAGGGCAGACGGCAGCGATGAGGAAGTCGAGGTGGCAGAGGTCCGGGCAGGCGACCGACTCCGGGTGCGCCCGGGCGAGCGGGTCCCCGTTGATGGAAGCATCGAGACCGGTAACAGCCATATAGACGAGTCGATGCTGACAGGGGAACCGCTGCCCGTGAGCCGGACAACCGGCGACGCTGTCACCGGCGGAACCCTCAATGGCTCGGGCAGCTTCATCATGCGGGCAGAGCGCGTCGGTGAAGACACAATCCTGTCAGCCATCGTACGAGCGGTAGCCGACGCACAGCGCTCTCAGGCACCCGTACAGCGAGTTGCCGACGCGGTAGCAGCGCGGTTTGTCCCCGCTGTCGTTGCGGTCGCCGCCGCGGCTTTCGCGACATGGCTGCTGCTTGGTGGAGATCAGCGTCTGGCCAGCGCGGTACTCGCCGCGGTGAGCGTTCTGATCGTCGCATGTCCGTGCGCGCTTGGGCTCGCAACGCCGATGTCGGTCACGGTTGCGGCCGGGCGTGGAGCAGGGGTCGGCGTATTGATCCGCGATGCCGAGGCAATCGAGGCGCTGGCAGCGATCGATACGGTCGTTCTCGACAAGACCGGGACACTCACGGCTGGCAAACCGGAATTGGATGCCGTAAAAACGCTCGGCGATCTCGACCCGGACACCGCTCTGCGTCTGACCGCCGCTGCAGAACGCGGCAGCGAACACCCACTCGCTACCGCCGTTATCAACGCGGCCCGCAGCCGCGGTCTGAACGTCGAAGAGCCCGAAGTCTTCACGAGCGAGCCCGGGCAGGGTGTCCAGGCCACGATCGCAGGGCGATCACTGCGCGTCGGCAACATCGGCTGGCTGGCTGCCGGCGGTGTGGACACGGCGCCCTTCGAATCCTTGCTCGCCGAAGAGACCGCCGACGGCTCCGGTCGTGTCTTTGTCGCTATCGATCACCAGCCGGCGGCGATGCTCGTTGTCCGCGACCCGCTCAAGGAGCGTGCAGCTTCCAGCGTGGCAGCACTGCAAAGCCTCGGGATGGATGTATGGCTGGTTACCGGCGACGCACGGGCTACGGCGGGCGCCGTCGCCGCAGCCGTCGGCATCGGCCCCGATCGCGTCGAGGCCGGTGTTCTACCCACAGACAAAGCCGCGACCGTCGCCCGACTGCGTGAGGAAGGCCGTCGCGGCGCGATGGTCGGCGACGGGGTCAACGACGCGCCGGCGCTCGCCTCCGCAGACGTCGGCATCGCGATGGGGGGCGGATCGGATGTGTCGCTGAAAAGCGCGACCGTGTCGCTGGTCGGCAACGATATTTACGGCGTCGTGCGGGCGTTGCGACTCGGCCGCGCGACGATGCAGAACATCCGACAGAACCTGGCCTTCGCGTTCGGGTACAATCTTCTCGCCGTGCCGATCGCGGCCGGCGCGCTCTACCCGGTTCTGGGTCTGTTCCTGAATCCGATGATCGCCAGTGCAGCGATGAGTCTCAGTTCGGTCTCGGTCATCACGAACGCACTGCGCCTGCGCCGCATCGACCTCGACCCGGAAGCGGGCAGAGCCCCGGCGACGACCTGAGCCAACGGAATCATCCCTGAATTTTCAGGCGGGCGACCAGCCGCTGTCGCGAAACCGCGGCGCAGGCCCGCTGTTCGGGTTGATGATCTCGCGGAGGATCTCGATCGAATCGACAATGCGCGGGCCGGGCCTGTTGAAATATTGATTTCCGTCGGTCACGAAGACTGCGTTCTCGCGCACCGCCCGCAGGCGGCTCCACACCCCGCCGGTCTCGAGCACGCGAAGTTCCTGACGGGTGCGGGCCATGTCGAAGCCGCATGGCATGAGGACGATCACGTCGGGATCCAGAGCTTCGACCTCATGCCAGCCGAGTCGGCCCGAGTGCTCGCCGGAGCGTGCGTGAAGACACTCCCCTCCCGCTGCCTCAATCAAATCGGGGACCCAGTTGCCAGCCGACATCGGGGGGTCGAGCCACTCGACGGCCAGAACTCGAGGGCGCGGACGCCCATCCACATCGGCCCGAATTCGATCGATACGCTCACGCAGACCGTCGACGACAGAGTCCGCGCGCGATACCGCACCGGCGGCCTCTGCTACGGTTCGGATATCGTCGAGGATTCCGTTCAGATCCACGGCGTCGAGTGATACCACCTTCGCACTCGTGCCCAGACATTCGCTGACGGCGGTGCGGACATCGGCCAGGCTTACCGCGCAGACCTCACACTGCGACTGTGTAACGATCAGGTCCGGCGACATTTCAGCCAATCGCTCGGCATCGACGCTGTACAGCGACAAGGCGTTGGCGACGAGATCGTTGACGTGGGTGTCGATCTCACGGCTGTTTCCGTCCGTCGCGAAGCGCGCCGAAGTGCAGGCGGGCAGTGAGGCTACAGTCAATGGAAAGTCACACTCATGAGAGCGTCCGACCAGCCGGTCCTCGAGTCCGAGCGCACACACGATCTCGGTCGCGCTCGGCAGCAGCGAGACAATTTTCTCAGTCATTTTCATCACTCCTGAAGCAATCGCCTGCATCGTCCGCAGAACGGCCATGGCCCGCAAGAATCTCGCGCTCACGTGCATCGCGTGCGGAATCCGGATCCTTGATCGCGGGCACCCGCTCGATTTCTTCCCGATACCGATCGGGCAAACCGTGCTGGATCGCGCCGCGTATGACGAGGTCGCGATACCATGTGAACGGTTTCAGGCCCGGGTCGATGTACTCGGCCTGAGCGCGGTAAATTCGCACGGCCACTTGTGCGGCATCGGCCGTAATCACCTGGACCTCGTCATCGAGATACCCCACGCCCACACCCTCGATGCGATCGAGAACAACCTTGTCGTCGCTGCCGACTTCGTAAACGACGCCCCATAGGACATCAGAGTCCCGCCCGGTGCCGTATGCGTCGGCCTTCGCCGAGCCATCACGTCCGCGCTTGTGAAAGCGAAGGGTGTGCCCCTCGAGTCGAGCCACGAACGTGACACGCGCCGACGACACTCGCGTCCGGATACGCTCGACGCAAAGATTCGAGCCGTAGGCGAAGACCGCGATTTTTGCGCCGGCGTCGCAGGAAGCCCCGTCGCGCGCAGACCGCGTCGATGGTTTCGAGGACATCGTGTAAGCGTGGCGTGGCCGCGCATCCACGGCAACCGCCGGTCACGGCTGTCCGGCTTCAGTCCGAAGCTCTGGTGATGAAGGGGACAACCATCAGAAAAGCCGCTGCCGCTGAGTAACCGATCGCCCACGGCTCCCCTACGCCCCAGCCGAGCAGAACCCGCGTGTCACCGGGCGTCCAAGCGTAGGCATGGATCATCCCCACCCACGAAAGCGCCGCCGCCACGAAAAGCCACAGAGCCGCGTTCCGGAAACGCCGTTCGATGATCTCTACGGTAGCGGCCGCCAGAATCATGGAGGTCAGCAGGAAGCCCTGCTCCAGCGCGAAGACCCCGCGCCCGGAAATATCGAGCGTCGCGAGCGCCGGCTCGAGTCCCGGTCCGAACGGGACCCCGCCGGGCTGCCCGGCGCCGGCGGCGTGCATGCCCTGCTTGATCATCAGCGCCCCCCACGCGCCGATCCCCGGCAGTATCCCCACGGCAACCGCTGCGCCATGACGCACCGGCGTCGATTCGAACGCCTGCGCCACCATGACAATCCCGATCCACAGGACGATCGCCATCCCTGCTTCGACCGGGATGGCGAGCGAAATAAGGGCCACCGAACCCGTGAGACAAACCGCCGCCATGAACGCGCCGTTGAGCATCGAGTACCCGATGCGCGCACCGAGCGCCTTCCAGCCGGGATGTCCGATGTAGATCGTGGTCGGAAAACAGCTGCCGAATGCGGCCGCGACCAGGCTGCCGATTCCGTTGACGAGCAGCGAGGAGCGGGTCTCGTAGGAGTCGCCCGCCGCCTCGGCACTTTCGATGTTCTGCAAAGATCCGACGACATTGACGATGCCCATCGGAATGATCACCGAGAGGTAGGCGAGGCTGCCCTCGTGAACGACCGCCGCGTACAGATCAGCCACTGCGGGGACCGGTATCCGCAGCGCGACCGAATCACGCGCCGCCTGCCAAGCCGCTGCGTCGGCGTGCGCGAGCCCGGTCATCCACGCCAGAAGTGTTCCCAGACCCACGGCCACCAACCCGCCGGGAAGCCCGCCGACGAAACGGACCCGACCGAAATAGCAGACGAGGACCACCGCGAGGGTCGTCAGGCCGACGATCGGCGTCCCGAAGGTCTTGAAGAGAAAGCCGATCGAAATGAAGGAGACAGCAACCCCGGCAAGCGCGGACAACAGCGCGGCGCGTGGGGTCATTCGCCGGATCCGATCAGCCACGAACGACCCCGCAGTCTCGATGAGCGCACTGCCGAGGCAGGCCACAAGGCCCGCCCTCCAGGCGATATAGGACGCCTGCTCGGCATCGGCGCCGCCTGCCTGCGCCGCAAGTTTCGCCGGCAGCATCACCAGAAAGATGAAAGCGAACAGACTGACCGTGTTGATTCCGTATGGGAGAGAGGTGACCTCCGTACTCCCTGTCCGCGCAGCGAGTCGCCGTGCCTGGACCGCGTAGAAGATGTTCCCGAGGATTACCGAGGCGGCAACACCCGGCAGTACCCGGCCGAAGAGCAGATCCGGGCCGAAGCCGAGCACGGTCGTGCAAAGGCCGGTGATGATCAGGAGCTGAATCAGGTTGTCGAGCGCGAGTCCGAAGAAGCCGTCAATGTCCCCGCGGACGAACCAGGGAGCCGGGTGTTCCGTATGCGTCACCGCGCTGCCCACCGTGCTTCCGGCCTCATTTCCGATTCAGAGATCAACGGCCCGCGAGAACCCGGGCCCTGGGCCACTCGAGCACCGTCGCGCGAACAGCTCCGCCATCGGATTGGAGCGAGACCTCCGAACCTGCGCCGGCCCTGTCGAGCGGCAGGTAGGCGAGGCAGATCGGACCAAGGCGCGGCGACAAGGCGACGCTCGTCACGGTATCGCGATCTCCGCCGTCTGCGAGCACCGCGCCGGGGGTCACGAGATTCTCTGTGCGAAGCAGGCACAGCTCACGGTTGAGTCGTCCGCGACTTACCGCTCGCTCGACCACCTCCTGTCCGACGTAGCACCCTTTGTTGAAGTGAATCGCCCACTCCAGACGCCCCTCCACCGCGACGCGTGAGTCGTCGAGGTCGCAGCCGGTGCCGATGCGGGGCGCTCCACTCTCGACCCGGAGAATCTCCAGCGCCTCGGAGCCGACCGGCACCGCCCCTCGGGCCAGCAGCTCGGATCGGACACGATCCGCCTCATTGCCTGCGGCAGAGGTCGGGACGCGAACCTCGACACACGGAACTCGAAGGTCGGCACGCCCACGAAGTACGACAGGGATGGTCGCGATCTCCGATTCAGCACGCCACCATCCATCAGCGCGGACCGACAGCCCGAGAATTTCGGCCGCACGAGGTCCGGCAACACCGATGGACACCGCAGGCTCCGCATCTTCAAAGTCGACGTCGTCTGCGACGAGGAACTGCTCGAGTCGGGCCCGCGTGGCCTCGAGGCGGTCGGCGTCGACAACGATCTCGAACGCGTCGCCTCGAGCATAGATGGCCATCAGCGTTTCGGGCCGACCCTGCGCGGTGAGCGCCAGCGCGGCCGCACCTGAGCCCTCACCCAAAGCGGCAACGTTCTGACTCAGCTGCCCCTGGAGAAAGTCTGCGCGCTCCTCCCCCGTCGCCACGAGCTCTGCCAGGAAGGAGAAGTCGATCAGGCCTGCACCCTCGTCGAGCGCACGCCACTCCGCTTCAACTTCACCGTGGCGGGTGACGATGGACACGCCACGATACCTGGCTGTCGAAGAGCCCTGCGGGGTCCCGGACGTTTCCGGGCTCACCGGGCGTAGTGACTGCGTCGACGCACCGCCAGCTCACGCTCGAGGTAGAAGATGTCGACTTTCTGCGGCCCCTCTTCGCCGTCTTGCGGCGCTCGGAATTTGTGCCCGCGCAACGTGGTCGCGAGCACTCCGAGATCGTCGCGGCCGGGATAGTCCCGAACCTCACGGATCTCCGTGCTGGCGAAAACCGTGTCGCCTGCGAAGACCGGCCCGACATGCCGGCCCGTCGTGTAGACAATGTCGGCCGGAGAGTTATCGGCGATGTCCGGGCAGGAAAGGCCGAGGCACAGATTGAACGGCACACCTCCGTAGACGATCAAACGGCCGCCGATGTACTTCTTCGGATTCTGATCGATCAGGAACTGGTTGCAGTGGACCTGCGAGGTGTTGTCGAGCTGACCGGTCAGCGGGATATGTTCGTCCGTTACGACGCGGCCTCGCGAGTGTTCGTAGACGTCACCGGCCGTGAAATCTTCGAGATAGGTATCCGAGTTCGACAGGTGCGCACTGTCGCCGTAGCCCGCCCCCTCGCGGTACACCGGAATCTCCGGCGTACATTCGACCTGCGGCTTCTCCGTCAGTTCCGCATCTGCGACAGCTGCCTCGAAATCCGACTTCCAGACCTGGACCTTGCGCTCGAAAGCGATGACCACGCTGCCATCCTGCTTGCGTCCGACCGAACTCACGTGGACCACACCGCGGTCGTTATTCGATGACGACGGCTTGACGCCCACAATCGTTGTCTCGGCCTCGAGGGTATCGCCGACGTAAACCGGAGCTCCGAATCGCATGTTGATGTATTCGAGATTGGCGCGGGCGTTCTCGCTGATGTCCTCGACCGTCTGCGAGAACACGATGTTCATCACGAGCCCGGGAGGAACCACAAGGCCCTCGTAACCGTGCAACTTCGCGTACTCCGCGTTCTTGTGCAGGGGGTTGGTCGTCATCGAAAAATCGGTGAACGAGCAGAAGAGACCCTCCGTCACGGTCTTCCCGCCCTTGTGCCGGAATACCTGTCCGGGCTCGAAATCTTCGAGGTAGTTTCCGCGCTTCTTTGTGATCGTCGCCACGCCGTCGGCCTCCTTTCAACTGACCAAAAACGCGGAGAATATCGCGGCTCCGCGACGCGGACGCAATCACACCGGCGCGCTGTGCTTTTCTCCGTCGTCGACGCGCCCGCTGCGAGCGTTGGCCTCCTCGAGGCGATCGCTGAGGATTCGCGCGATATTGAGAAAGAATCGCGACGCGAATCGAGGGTAGAGAACCCGCAGTCGGCGCAGAAAATCCTCGTCGATGACGAGCGCCTCGAGCGGCTTGCTGGCCACCACATCCGCGCTGCGCTCGGTACTGCGCAGCAGGGCCATCTCGCCGACGACGTCTCCGCGGCGCAGCATCGCGAGCACGCGACCCTTGCGGTCATGGACTTCCGCCTCGCCCTGCAGGACGAGATACATCTCGTTGCCGCGTTCGCCTCGCCGGATGACGGCGTCTCCTTCTCCGAAGGCTTTCACTCGTCCGAGCAGCACCACGAGTCGGACGCCGAGCGCGCTCAGACCGTTGAACAGGGCGATCGTCCTGTTCGGAGCGGGACCGAGCTGGAACGTGACGAGATCCCAGACACTGATCACGGGCACAGTGGCAAGCACCGCCGGCAGCACGAAGATATTGGTCAGCAGCGCGACCATCATCGTCATCGCCGAGAGCCAGCCGAATGTGATGATCAGTCCGAACCGCGAGACGAGCATCACGAGAAATCCCGCAGTCAGGGTGATCGATGTCGCGACGACAGGCCGGCCGACTATACGCATGGTCGCGCACAAAGCGTCGTGCTGGCTGCGGCTGGTCTTCACCACGCGGTTCAGCGTCGTCATGTAGTGAATCGTGTCATCGACGGAGATTCCGAGTGCGACCGCCGCGATGATGCTGGTTCCGAGATTCAGTTCGATGCCAGCCCACCCCATCACCCCGAAGAACATCAGCAACGGCAGTACATTCGGGATCATCGCGGCG
Organism: Candidatus Nitrosopumilus sp.; assembly: GCA_964225545.1. GTDB lineage: Bacteria > Desulfobacterota > Binatia > UBA1149 > SPBQ01 > SPBQ01. Next base: position 26,999 of record CAXQPB010000180.1, read on the forward strand.
ACCCCGACGCGGAGCGAAAGAAATTGCAGAGAGAGCACGCCGAAGATCACGAGGAAGGCGAGCGCGACACTTTGCACCTGCCCACCGAGAACCTTGTCAGAGACGGTACTGACCACGACCAGATTCCCGGTCAGATCGACTTCGAGCCCTCGGGGAAAACGGGTGTCGACATACTCGCGGATGCGCTCGGTCAGAGCTGCGGTCCCGAGCGAGCCAGAGATCGCCGTTCGTGCGGTAATCCGCAGCCGACGGAAATCCGAATCCACGACGCCACGGAAGCTGTCCGGACTCAGAGCCACGAGCTCGAGCACTTGATCAAGTTGACCGGGGTCGTCCCAGAAACTCTCCGGGCAGGGCGCCTCAACGAGCTCGCCGCGTTCATTGATCACGAACTCACCGCCGTCGCAGTTGCGAAGTCCGAGATCGATCTCCTGCAGATAGTCGAGCAGTGAGAGGCTCGCGTCGACGTCCTCGAGGCCGTTGATGTAGGTCTGGAAATCGCGAATGTGCCTGAGCGCGGCAAGCGATCGGAAGTGACCTTTCTCGGGTCCGCTTACCACAATGCTGATCGGATTCGGACCCGCCAGGCGATCGGTTATCGCCTCGTGCGCGACCCGGACATCGGAGCCGGACTTGAAGGAGCTGAGCAGGTCGGTGTCGACTTCCACGCGGGCCGCACCGGCCAGCCCGACGGCCATCAGGGCGCCTGAAATCGCGAAGACCCATCCCCTGCGGCGGACAGCGATGTCCGCCGCACGCTCGAGCGCACGGTCCAGCCAGTCCAGATAAGACGCGTGTCCAGCCGCAGGCTCGAGGCGCGCGGGGTCCGATTCCGAGCGCGCGTTCCTTCGGGCGGCGCCTCGTGCCGGCAGCGCGAAAAACATCAGCGACAGCCCGTAGAGTGCAACGACTGCGAGGACCACGATGCCGAGGACAGCGAACTTCCCCAGACGTGAGATCGCCGGAATCGGATGCAGCGCCAACGCTCCGAAACCGACCGCAGTTGTCAGGGCCGAGATGGCCACGGGTAGACCCACGCGCCCGAGCAACTCCGGCAATCCCTCCTCGGCGTTCTCTCCGGATTCGAGCACTGCGGCCGTCACATGGACCGAGTAAGAGCCGCCGATGACCAGAAGCAAAGAGGGCAGAACGAGCGTCGTGATCGTAATGGGCGCGTTGAACCAGCCCATCAGACCGAGCAGAACCGAAACTCCGAAAACGATGGAAAACACGGGCAGCAAGGTGGCCCGTAAGGAGCGGAACGCGATCCACAGGACCACCATCATGCAGAGCAGACTGAGCGGCAGGAACCTGACGAGGTCCGAACGCATCATGTCTGTCGACCTGACACGGATATGGCTCATTCCCGCGTAATGCGTCTCGCCGGGGCCTTCGTACTCGTCGATTGCCCGAAGGATTTCGGCGTCGATCTCCCCTTCCGCATCGCCCGGACGCTCCGTGAAGAAAATATTGATCGCCACCGCGCGGCCGTCTTCCGCAACGAGATGGGGCGTGAAGATCGGATTCTCGGAGACCCGCTGCCGAACTCGCTGCGCGACCTCGGCATCGATCGGCCCCTTCGCGACAAGAGGCGGCGGAGCGATCACATCGGCCACAGGGTCGGAGACCGACGTCAGGCTCATGGACTTCGCGACATACGGGATCCCGGCAATTCGGTCGGTCAGCTTGCGAAGCTCCTCGAGAACCTCGGGGGTGTAGGCGTCATCGACGAGGATCGCGATGACGCCGATCTCCTGATCGCCGAACACCGCCTGAACTTCGCGATGGAGTCGTCGCGCCGGGTCATCCCGCTCAGTGAGAGTTTCGAGCGAGCTGTCGAAATCCAGATGCGCAAGCCCCATCGCGGCGGCCGATCCGAGTCCGATCAGAAACAGGAGTGTCAGCCGCGGAGCTTTCGCAAAAAACCGAGTGAGTCGGTTCATTTCAATTTTTCACCCCGCGCATGTTTGGCGAGTGCGACCTCGCGCCCGCCTGCGACATACCAGTCGAGCTGCCGAACAATCCCACGCAGAATGCGCAGCTCCCGATCATCGAGCCCTGCGCGCCCGACCAGCGCGCGCAGCGAAGCCATGATGTGATCCGGATTGTCGCTCGGCAGAAACCCCACGTCGATCAGGGCCTTTTCGAGTCCGCCGAACATCGCCTCGACATCGGCGGCGTCAGCCTCCGGCAGTTGTTCCGAGCGCGACGGCTCCGCGCTCGGCGCTGCGCCTGTCGCGGCGAGACGGGCGCGATGCAATTCATACATCACGACCATAACCGCCTGGGCAAGATTCAAAGACGGATAAACGTCGGCGGTCGGGATAAAGGCCAGCCGATGACATCCGGCGATGTCCTCATTGGTGAGACCGGTATCTTCAGGCCCGAAGACCACGGCCGCGGGGCGGAGCGCATCGTCGTGCGCCCGCAGCTCGGGAGCGATTTCGCGGATGTCGACGCTGCGGTCGCGGTAGGGACCTTTTCGGGCTGTCGTGCCGACGACCAGCGATGTCCCGGCGACGGCCTCGGCGAGAGTCCCGCACGTGCGTCGCCCATCGAGAACGGCGCGCGCGTGGACGGCCATTCTCTGCGCCTCTGCAATGTCGAAATCGCCGCCGACGATCCAAAGATCGGCAGCGCCCATGTTCATCATGGCGCGGCAGACCGAGCCGACATTTCCGCCGCCATGCGGCCGGACGAGGATTACGCGGGGGAGCACCCCCTCTGTTTACTCATCCTTCGTCGATGACGCTACGGACTCTCCGTTTGAGCTCTATCAGGGCATCGACGGCGAGATCGCGCTCGCGCGCGACCTGGGCGAGCTGGGCATCGGCGGCCTGCCGGATGCGGGTGATTTCGGCACGCAGTGACTCGATCTGTGCCTGCGCGTCCTGATACATCCTCGACTGCCGATCGGCGATCGCGAGGCGCTTTCGAAGCTGGACGAAAAGATCGTCGCCCGAGCCTGAGTCTTCCCCGCCGAGATCGAGAAACTCTGCCGCCAGATTCTGCTCCAGCAACGGGTCCGTGCCCGCCTCAGCAAGCGCGGGGTCGGCTGATGCGATGGCCGCTGCGGCCGCGGCGGGTGCAACAGCCGCGGCCGGGGCCGCCGCTGTCAGCGTCGCGGTGGCTGCCGCTGCCGCCGGCTGTGCGTGCTGGCCCCGCTGGGCCGGCGCCGCGCCCGTGCCGTTTCGGGTCAGCGACGAAGACGCCCGGTACGGTCCGGGTTCGGGATGCAGCGGTGTGACGACACTCGTTCGCTCGGAATCGGGCCGGGCCGCTTCCCCGGTCGGCGCAGACGGCGTCGGATTGTTGCTGTATTCCTGCGCCGGAACGGGGGGTGCGCCGAGCCCTGCGAGTTCCTCGTCGATCAGCGAAGCCGCGTCGGCAACCGCCGCTCCGCTCGGAGCGGCCTCTCCCGACCATTCGATCTCGAACCGGCACTCGGAGGAGCCGCTCACCCGACAGGTCTCGGTGTGCTTGACCGCGACACTCTGTGCCCCGGAGGCCTGCATACGCTGGGTGAGCTCGCCCTGGATGGCGATGCAGACATTCGAGAACCCGGGCATGCCATCGTACGTGACGCTTGCGCGGCCGGGCTCCTCGATCCGTGCCTCGAAACCTGTGCCATCCGGGCTGCGATACGCGGCTGGAAGCTGCCGGATGAAACCGAGCAGGTCACACGTCTGGACGTACTGGCCTTCGGGAACCGCCCGCTGGGACACGTAGGCAAAGCCACGCGCAAAGCTCGTATCACGCGGCGAGCGTCGCATCAGGTCTGTGAACTCCGCCGCGAGCTCGGTGGTCCATTCGTACCACTCATCAGGATCGTAGCTGGCATACTTCTTGCGCTCCGCTTTCGAGAGCGCCGGATGCATAGCCGAAAGGAAACGAAATACTTTTCCGGAAACCTGCGGGTTCTCCACCTTTACCACCTCATCAACAGCAGCGGACTGCGGACCATTCCGTGTGTGGAGTGGGCCGCCCGCTGACGACAACAACCGCTGTCAGGCCGAGGCCTTTTCTTCGACCGACACGAGATTTTCACCCGTGGAAAGTGAATCCGAGCCGGTCGCCGACGCCTCCGCCGGGATCGACATTCTCAAATAACGAACCATCCCGTTGAACATCGCCCCGACGTAGCTCAGATCGAGAATTCCACCGTCGGAGAACCCTTTGCTGCGCAGCTCGTCGATCCGGGAGGCGTCGATCGTGTGCGAGTGCAAAGTCAGATCGCGAATAAAGCGCAGGCAACACTCCTCGGCATCGGGCAGACTCGACTTCGCGCCCTCGCTGGCGGCGATCACGTCTCGCGCACTGACGCCCCGGGTTTCGAGCCACCGCCCGCAACTCTCCGAGTAGAAGTCCGAGCCGGTCAGGCGCGCCACCACCAGCCCGATCCGCATCCAGCGGTCGCAGGGGACGACCGCTGTCGACTTCTCAATGACACGCAGCTGCCCATCGAAAACCTCGGGACAGGCGTCGAACAACTCCCAGTTGAACGGCGGATCGGGGAGGCCCAACTGGTTGCGGAACAGTTGCGAGATTCCGCGGCGGTTTTCCTCCGGGGTTCTGGCCGGTATCGGCCTTTCACCGAACTCGGCGCTGAGCGCGGTCAACCTCGACATGAAAGCGATCGCGCCTCGTCTGCCCGCGTGAAAACGGCGCAGCGGCATCGGTATCTCGAGAGTCACCCCGAGCGCATTGGCGACCCGAAGCGCGACGTTTTCCGCGGCGATCACCGAGATAATCTGGACGAACTCTTCGGGATCCGGCCACAAGGACTGCAGCTGGAGCACAGCCTCATCGGTGACCGAACGCGGATCGACCGTAATTCGCGACGCGAAACGCAACGTCTCGCGATCGCGTTCGCTCAGATCCTCGGCGTCGGACGTCTTCTCCTCGACGTCGAACGCGCGGGTTCGATCCATACCCGCCGCGAGCAGCATCACCAGATGCCAGTCAATTCCATATTGCGAGTTGCCGGCACGCGCCGTTCCGAGCGCGACAAGCTCCTTGACCTGGCGCGGGAGCGTTCCACCACTCATCGTCGCCATCCAGCCACGGTACATCCACACCATACTTTCGGGTCGAAGGCTGAAAACCTGGATCAGGTTGGGCACCCGCGGCAACTCGGTGCGGATTTCTTTGTAAACCTGCGCCAGCCGCCCTGCAGCTCTGGACGGTGGGATGTGTCGGATAAAGGCCATGATTCAGCTGATTTTTTCAGCATCTCACGTAGGTTTTGCCCCAGTCAAACGCTGCCCCGGGGGCCGCACAGCGACAGCGGCCCGGCCCGCGGTTTGATTCTCCGTCGTCACCATACTAAACGTTCAGTATGGATGAGGGTTTCCCCTCGACACCCGGCAGATCCGGCAACCGGCAGCGCAGCAGTACGGCTGCTCGCGGGAGTCTCTCGCGGGCCGAGTTGACGCGTATCGCGGTCGAGTGCTTCGCCCATCACGGCTTCAAGGGGACCAGCGTGGACCGGATCGCGCGGGCCGCGGGAGTGACCAAGGGCGCGCTTTATCACCACTTTCGCGACAAAGAGGCCCTGCTCGGAGCGGCCGTCGCAGACCGGATCGCGGCCTTCGAGGGCCTGGTTCAGGCGGCCTGCCGAGGGCTCGAACCCGACGCCGCGCTCATCCGGATCGCGGGGCTGTACATCGAGCAGGCCCGCTCGAAGGAAGGCGCCAGGTTCGTCATCACATTGATCGTCGAGAATCTCGACGAGGAGGGTGAGGTCACAGCACAGCTTCGGGAGATGATGCACCGCTTCCGAGGTTTCCTCCGAAGTATCGTCAGGAATGGTCAGAACTCCGGCCTGTTCCGCGCGGACGCGGACGCAGGCGCGGTTGCCGCCAGCTACACGAGCACCATCCTCGGTGCCGAGATTCAGTACTACCAGGACCCGGATCGCTTTCGTTTCGACGAGGCGGTCTCGACATGGCTCGAGCAGATGCTGCTCGGCCTGCGCAGCCCCGCGAACGAGGGCTGACGCTGGAAACAACAGGAGAACGAACAAGATGATCGATCTGCGACTCGACGAGGAGCAGCAACTCATTCAGGACACCGTGACGGCATTTGCGAGCGAGCAGATCCGGCCTGCGGCCCATGAAGCGGACGAGACCGGAACCATCCCGGCCTCCATCATCGACAAGGCCTGGGAGCTCGGCCTGATCCAGGCGTCGATTCCGGAGGAATACGGCGGCTACGGGCAGAGCCAATCCGCGGTGACCGGCACGATCGTGGCCGAGGGTCTGGCCGAGGGCGACCTGGCGATCGCGCTGCACGCGCTCTCGCCGCGGCTGGTTGTCGACGCGGTCCTCCACCTCGGAAACGAGCAACAGAAAAAGAGCATCCTGCCGCGCTACTGCGGAGAAAAATTCGCAGCGGGTTCGGCTGCGGTTCTCGAGCCGCGCTGGGACTTCGCGCTCGACAAGCTCGACACCACCGCGAAAACCGACGGTGACGGCTTCGTGATTTCCGGTCACAAGTGTTTCGTGCCGCTGGCCCGCGAGGCCCAGGACATCATAGTCTACGCAAGTGACGACAACGGCGTCACAGGAGCATTCGTCGTGCAACCCGACACCCCCGGCGTGGAGATCGGCGAGCGTGAGAAGAACATGGGCGTGCGCGGTCTGGAGACCTACGAGGTCGCCTTCAACGATTGCCGCGTGGACGGCGGCGCGCGGCTTGGATCCGACGCCCGGCCGCTGCTGCGTCGCGCGCGAGTGGCACAATCGGCGATGGCAGTCGGCGTCGCGAAGGCCGCGCTGGATTACTCCCTCGACTACGCGAAGGATCGCGAGGTCTTTGGAGTGAAGGTCGCGCAGAAGCAGGCCATCGCCTTCATGCTCGCCGACATGGCAACCGAGATCGACGCATGTCGACTCGTGAACTGGGAAGCCGCCTGGAACCTCGATCAGAGCAACGACGCCGCGCGTGAGGTCGCGATGGCGCACCGTTACGCATCCGACACCGTAATGTCGGTAACCGACAACGGCATTCAGGTACTCGGTGGACACGGCTTCATCCGGGATCATCCCGTCGAAATGTGGGCACGTAACGGTCGCGGGTTCGCGACCTTCGAAGGCCTCGCCTCGGTCTGAAACCGGCGTTGAGCCGGAGGAGAACAGGATATGAATTTCAATCTCTCAGAAGCAGCAACCAAGCGTAAGGAACTCATGAGCTACGCGGCGCAGGAGCTGATGCGCCCGATCTCCAGGCAGTTCGACGAGGAAGAACACACCGAGCCGTGGGACTTCTTCAACACGATGTGGGAAGCCTCGAAGGGCAGCCGCGAATCGACCTCCATTACCGGGGACAACCCGACGCAGGAGGAGAAGCCGAAGTCCGCGGCGAAAGCCTCCGAGGGCACACTCATCGCAGCCGTGCAGATCGAGGAGCTGGCATGGGGCGATGCGGGCCTTTATCTGGCGATCCCCAATCCGGGGCTTGGCGGAGCTGCGGTGAGCGCGGCCGGAACCGCAGAACAGAAGAAACGGTTCCTCGGCGACTTCCACGAGGGCAAACCGCGCTGGGGCGCGATGGCGATCACGGAGCCGCACTTCGGTTCGGACTCCAAGCAGGTCGCTACCACCGCGCGTCGCGACGGCGACGAGTGGGTCCTGAACGGAACCAAGATCTTCTGCACCTCCGGCTACCGCGCGCTCGAGCTCTCCGAAGGCTTCGTGATCGTCTGGGCAACGCTCGACAAGTCGCGCGGACGTCCTGCGATCAAGTCGTTCGTGGTGCCGGCGGGTACGCCCGGGGTAACGGTGTCGAAGCTGGAAGACAAGATGGGAATTCGTGCTTCGGACACCGCCCAGATTGTCTTCGAGGACGCAAGAATCCCTGCGGACAATATCCTCGGAACCGAAGAGATCGTCGAGAAAGGGCGCGCCGGATTCAAGGGCGTCATGGCGACATTCGATGCCACCCGTCCGATCGTCGCCGCAAGCGGGATCGGAGTCGCAAGGGCGGCTCTCGACTTCGTGAAGGACACTCTCGCTGAGAACGGGATCGAGATTCGCTACGAGGCCTCTCGCAACGAGATGACGGTCCTGGAGAGCGAAGTGATCGACATGGAGACTCAGCTTCAGGCAGCACGTCTGCTGACCTGGCGAGCCTGTAACATGATGGACCGCGGAGAGCGCAACAGCTGCGAGGCATCGATGTGCAAGGCAAAGGCCGGGCTGGTGGCGACGAAGCTGACACAGAAGTGTGTCGAGCTGCTCGGCCCTCTGGGGTACTCGCGCAAGCTGCTTGTCGAGAAGTGGATGCGTGATGCCAAGATCGCGGACATCTACGAGGGCACCCAGCAGATCAACCAGATGATCATCGCTCGCAGCATCCTCGGATACTCGAGCACTGAGCTGAACTAGAGTTCAGCGCAGCCCCGTTTCGTGGGACGCAACCGGCGACGGAGATCGCGCCGGTTGCGTCGCATCGTCCGGAGGCACATAACCACTCCGTGAGCCTGGCGCTTTCCATCGTCGGCCCGCGGGGCATCGACGTTGTCGACGTCGCTCTCCCCTCCCCCGGCAAAGGCGAAGTCCGAATCGCGATCCGTCGCTGCGGAATCTGCGGCAGCGACCTGCACTGGTACACCGGCCATCAGTCCGCGCCCACCGTGTGTCCCGGACACGAGATCAGTGCGGAGGTCGAGGCGGTCGGCGCCGATGCCCTGTCGTGGCGCGAAGGTGATCGCGTTGTCGTCGAGCCCCTGGTTCGCTGTGGAAGCTGCGATCGCTGCCGCGCCGGCCAGTACAACCTGTGCCGATCCATGGGCGTGCACGGTGTAACCCACCCGGGCGGAATGGCCGAGCAGCTGCTCGTCCGTGCAGAGACCCTGCACCGCCTCCCCGATTCAGTGGACTTCGAACTCGGAGCGCTCGCCGAACCGGTTGCGGTCGGCGTTCATGCCCTGCGCGTGGCCGGGATGCGCCGCGGAGATACGGTGGCAGTGCTCGGCTCCGGCACGATCGGCCTGACGACCGTAATCGCTGCCCGTTATCTGGGCGCGGGTTTCGTCGGCGTGACCGGTCGTCACGCTCACCAGCGCAGCCTGGCAACCGCCGTCGGCGCAGATCAGGCGGTCTGCCCGGATGAACTGCGTACCCTCGAGCAGCGCCCGTCGATCGTCATCGAAACGGTGGGAGGCAGCGCAACGACCGTCGCGGATGGAGTCCAGGCTGTCGACTTTGGCGGGACGGTCGCGATGGTCGGCCTGTTCGACGGACCGCCGGAGTTCGATCCGATGCAGATGCTGCGCAAGGAAGTCCGCCTTGTCGGCTCGAACGTCTACAACCATCCGCAAGGCGAGAAGTCCGACTTCGCGATCGCGCTGGAGATTCTCGAGAGCTCCAGCGAAGGACTGCGCAGCCTGGTTACTCGTACCGTGGCTCTGCGTGACGCTGCACAGGGGTTCGCGGCAGCGAATGACAAGACGACAGGAACGGTGAAAGTCCTGCTCGACCCGACCGCCTGAATCAGGACCTCAACGCGGCCGGACGATTTCAAGGCTCCGGACCTCGCGCTCGAGGAACGAATAACCGACCCGGCATCCGAGAACCTGAACGACCACGATGATGTCGGGGTCCTCGAAGCTGACCGTCGGCGGGTCGCCGTCGGCGCTCGCGCGGTCATACAGATAGGCTCCCAGAGCGCGCTCGACCGCATTTCCCTCGACGCGACCTTTCATTCCTCGCAAGCGTGCGCGCACGTGGAAGGATCTCCCCGCCACCAGGCCCGAAAGACCCGCGAGGGCGTCGCACAGGGTCTCGGTCACGTCATCGCGCTCGAACGGCAGCAGGACGTCGATCGGCACGGCCTTCTCCACGTTGGCGAAGACGCCCGGCTCTGCGTGCACGGCGCGCAGAAGAGCGTTTTGCGATTGCCCGTGAAACGGATGACGCGGATCGGCCGCCGGCTCAGCGGCGTGATCACCGGGCGCGGCCGGCAATGACGTCCGAAAATTCCCGACGAGAACACCCGGGTAGGGTGTCCTGCGGAAATCCCCGACCGCCGACAGCAATGAGGCCGCCCTGCCCTCGGAGATGTCGCGAACAACCAGGACACACTCGCAATTGCCCGGGTCGTAGAAACGACGCTGCAGGGGATGGGTACGTGAGTTCATCGGCGTCCGGGGTCCGGAGTCGTCGGGCGCAGCGGGGCGGAAGCCGCCTCGAGCCCGGCAGTCTTTCGGCGAGACAGTTTGCAGTGATCGCGACATACAATCCATCCCGCCATCCCGCCATCCCGCCATCCCGCCATCTGGCCATCTGGCCATCTGGCCATCTGGCCGCAGGCTGTCACGCGATTGCGTGGGGCTGGATCCCCCGTCCGCGACCCGACTGGACAGCCCGGGCCGCGTCGGTTAAGCGTGCTCGCGTGAAAGCGTCTTTTGCCCTGCTCCCGCGTGCCTGCGCGTTCCTGATCGCCGCGCTCACTGCCCTCGGCTGCGGGTCGGGCGGAGGGAAGGAACGGGAGGTTCCGCCCGGGCCTGCCACGACTGCGCCTCCGGGCAACGTTGTCATGTATGTGAGCGAGGGTCAGGGAAACCGGGTCGCTGCTTACCGCCTCGGTACTGACGGTCTCCCTCCGGCCGAGCCCTTCAGCTCGATCCCTCTGATCAATCCGCGCCGACTGCTGCTCGTCGATGATGTTCTGTACGTCTGCCTGATCGACAGTGTGGTTTCGATCGAGATTGAACCGGACGGCTCGCTGCCGGACCTGCCGACATCCATCACCCCGCCGATCGCCGGCATCGATGCGATCGACATGGTCAAGGTCGGAGACGTGCTCTACGTCGCTCTCGAGGGCCTCCGCGTTGTCGGGGCCTACCCGCTCCAGAACGGACAGCTCACCTCCGAGTCGCTGTCCTTCAGCGGAACCAACCTGTCTGACTATCGATCAATCGCCAACCGCGGCCCGTTCATTTACGCGGCTGCCGCCTCCAGCCAGCGCGTCGATACCTACATCATCAATGAGGATGGGAGCCTGGACGAAGAACCGATCCCCCAGGTTCCACAGACCCTCGTCGGTCTACCGCAGGACATGGTCGTCGTCGACGACAATCTGTACATCGTCGACGGCAACCGCCGAAGAATCTACCAGTTCGAGTTCCTCAATACGGGGCTGCTGCCGGAGGATCCGACCACCGAGACGAAGGACGAGGACTTCTACGCGCAGCTGATCGTCGAAGGTGGAATCATCTACGCGAGCGGTTTCAACATCGGCCAGATCGATCTTTACGGGGTGGATTCGATCTCGGGCGGGATCGTCTCGGAGCGTCCTTTCTTCTCCACGTTCCAGGACGTCGCAGCCTACCCCAACGGAATGGGACTCCGCGACGGCATCCTTTACGTGACCCAATCCGGGCGCGATCGTGTCGATACCTATATCCTCGGTGTCGATGGCGTGCCCTCGAGCTTCCCATCGAGCAGCACGAACGCGATCTCAGGCAGCTATCCCAATGCCATCACGTTCGGCGTGTACCCACCCTGATCGGGGCGCACCCCCGCCTGCGACCGAGTGACGGCGGCCCTGCCGCCGGGCTTGCGCGCCATCGGTTGCGGCGCGAGCATGACCGACAGGGCTGATCGGCGGAACATCGAATCCGTCTGCCGCGAAGATGCCCTTCGGCGAGCGCCATCAGGCTCGGGGTCTGGCTGGCGCCGCCCGGTCTATCTACAGTCGAAAGACAGGGTCCCGACACTCCGGCCGGGATTCCAACGATCGGTCGCCGGTCGCCGGTCGCCGGTCGCCGATGACAGATGACAGATGACAGATGACGAGAACACGACGGGCCGAAGGCCATCGGGCGAAGACGAACCTGCCGCACGGCTGCGCGCCGCTCTTCAGGACCTTCATGACAAAGCCGGAAGCGACGGCGACCCGGAGTGGATCGCCGAATGGCTTTCCGAGGTCGAGGAGATCGTTGCCGGGGTCCGGTCGAAAGATCTCGACGTCACACGCGAGGAACTCGGTGAGCTGATCAGCAGCCTGCTCGAGCTGAACGCGGAGGTGCAGAACCTCACTCGCCTCAAGCAGCTGCTGTCCTGACTCTTCCGAAGCGTCGCGGGTCGCCGGATGCTGTTCGCCGGATGAGCCGGTGAAAGGATGAACGGCGGGTCCGCACTACCGAACCCGCCGTCCGTTTACTTCGCCGTGCCCCTCCCGCCTGTCTTCCCTGCCGTCACCCGGTCGCGCAGATCTGCGACGAGTGAGGGCCCGATGCCACGTACGCGTTCGAGGTCCTCGACCGACGAGAACGGGCGCTCGGACCGCTCCGCCACAATCGCCTCTGCCTTGGCCTCGCCAATGCCGGGGAGATCCGTCAGCTGCTCAACCGTCGCGCTGTTGACGTCGATACGCTGAGCCGCCGACGCAGGCAGCGCATTGAGCGCCAGCGAGATCGCTACTGTCATCGCCAGTATCGAGCCGGCCTGTGCCAGGCCACGTGCCCGCTGCAGGAAGTGCGGGCGTTTTTCGTTGTTCATTGTCTTTTTTCTCCTCACCGACGGGCCGTTTCCGCCAGTTGCGAATGACCTAGCCCGACCGCGTCGGCCCCCTCAATCCTCCGGCTGTAATGTCGTGCGATCCCGTGCTACTCAGCCCCCGTGGCCGCGAGATCAAAGGCAGCCGAGGCAGCACGACGAGTCGCGAAGCTGCGAGGCGAGATCGAAGAGCACAATCGACACTACTATCTTCGCGACAGCCCCGTCATCACCGACGCGGAGTACGACAAGCTCCTGCGTGAACTCGAGAAGCTCGAGAAACAATACCCCGAACTCGCGAGCGCGGACTCCCCGACCCAACGAGCCGGCACCGCACCGCTCGATGTCTTCGAACAGTTCGAGCACCTGCGACCGATGCTGTCGCTGGCCAACGCGCTCGATGTCGAAGAGCTCGACGAGTTTCTCGCCAGGGTCGAGAAAGGCCTCGGCCGCGGGGATGTCCGATATGTATGCGAGCCCAAACTCGACGGCGTGGCGGTCAACCTTCTTTACGAGAACGGGAAGCTGGTACGAGCCGCGACCCGCGGCGACGGCACCGTCGGCGAGGACATCACACCGAATGCGCGTACGGTGCGTACGATTCCGCTCGAGTTGCCGGGCTCATCGGCGAACATCCCTGCGCGGATCGAGATTCGCGGAGAGGTCGTGATCGCGCGCGCGGACTTCGCGTCGCTCAATGAACAACGCGATGAAGAGGGCCTTCAGGCCTTCGCCAATCCCAGAAACGCCGCTGCCGGTTCCCTGCGACAGCTCGACAGCGCGGTCACCGCCGGTCGTCCCCTGGACTTCTTTGCCCACGGTCACGGTCTCATCGACCCTGAGCCACTGCCGTTTCACGCCGAGTTTCTCGCGCGCGCCGGCGACTGGGGCTTCCGAACCCATCCGGAGATCCGGCTGGCACGCAGCCGCGATGAGATCGTCGAGTACTGCACCCGGCTCGAGACCCGGCGTGACGACCTCGATGTCGACATCGACGGCGCCGTGATCAAGGTCGATGCACGCGAAGACCAGGAACGACTCGGTGAGCTTTCGCGTTCACCGCGCTGGGCGACGGCCTACAAGTTCAAGCCCCGCCAGGCCGTCACACGCATTCGCAACATCACTCCGTCGGTCGGCAGGCTCGGCACCATCACGCCCGTGGCCGAACTCGAACCGGTGAGCGTCGGCGGCGTCACCATCGCGAACGCGTCGCTCCACAACATGGACGAGGTCGAGCGAAAAGACATCCGCATCGGCGATCATGTAACCATCGAACGTGCCGGCGATGTCATCCCCTACGTGGTCGGACCCGTCATTGATCGCCGCGACGGCTCAGAGCGCGAGTTCGAGATGCCCGATGCCTGCCCGGCGTGCGGAGCCCATGTCGTGCGCCTCGAAGGCGAGGTCGCCTACCGCTGCACAGGAAGCAGCTGCCCGGCGCAGCTCGACGAGCGTATCAAGCATTTCGCCGGCAAGAACGCGATGGACATCGACGGCCTCGGCGAGAAGCTGGTGGCGAACCTCACCTCGGCCGGACTGGTGACCCGTGTCGCCGATCTGTACCGGCTCTCGGCCGAGCAGCTCGAGGGCCTGGAGCGTATGGGGCCGCGCTCGGCCGCGAACGTCATCGCCGCGATCGACCAGAGCAAAACCCGGCCGCTCGGCCGCCTGATCTACGCGCTTGGAATCCGCCATATCGGTGAGCATGCGGGACGCATCCTCGCACGGGCTTTCGGCAACCTCGCAGCAGTGGCACACGCCGGTGAGGATGAGCTGGTCGCACTCGACGGCATCGGACCGGAGATGGCTTCAGCGGTCCGCGCTTTCTTCGAAGATCCAGTCAATGCCGCACTGATCGAGAACCTGCTCGACGCCGGGCTCGCGCCGTCTGCCGAAGCGGCCGCTGTCGAGGGCACCCTCAGCGGCAAGAGCTTCGTACTGACCGGGACATTGTCGATGCCGCGCAATCGAGTGAAGGACCTGATCCAGGCCGGTGGAGGAACCGTCTCCTCGGCGATCAGCAGCAAGACCGACTATCTGGTCGCCGGCGAGAAGCCGGGCAGCAAACTCAAGAAGGCCCAGGATCTCGGCGTCACCGTCCTGGAAGAAGAGCAGCTGCTCGAACTTGTCCGGTCATGAGCGAGGCGGGCCGCGGTCTCCGCCTGCGTGTCCGCCTTCTGTTTTCGGGGCGCGTGCAGGGTGTATGGTTTCGCGGCTCGATGCAGCAGCAGGCTGAAACGCTCGGCCTCGGCGGCTGGGTTCGAAACCTGCGCGACGGCCGCGTCGAGGCGCTGATCGTCGGACCGGCGAAAGAGGTCGAGGCGCTGGTTGAGTGGGCCGGCGTCGGACCAAGCGGCGCCCGCGTCGACCGGGTCGAGCGTTTCGACGAAACCGGCGCTGCGGCAGACGGTGAAGCGCCGGCGGGTTTCGAGATCGTGCGCTGAACGGCGGCGGAGTCACAGCCAGGCAGCAGGCACGATTCCCACCGCGCAGTGCGCGCTGCCGATGCCCGGGGGAAGCCGCCGGATAGCGGACGAGGGGATTCATGAGCACGCCGAGCAAGACTGAAATCCAAACCGTAACCGGCCGCATCGATGCCGACGAGCTCGGCCGCACGCTCGCCCACGAGCATATGTTGATCGGCTGGCCCGGCTGGCAATCGGACACATTGCGACGTGGCCCTACCCGCGACGAGGCGCTGGCGATCTGCGTTGATCGCGTCGAGGAGATGAAGGCCCACGGAGTCCGCTCCATGGTCGATCCCTGCCCCAATGACCTGGGTCGTGACGTCGAACTCATGGCCGAAGTTTCGGCGCGAACCGGCCTGCAGGTGATCTGTGCGACGGGGCTGTACAAAGAAGATCAGGGCGGCGGCGCCTACTGGAAGTTCCGCTCCGAGTTCGGTGCTGCCGTCGAGACAATCGCGGAGATGTACATCCGCGAGCTCACCGAGGGGATCGGCGATACCGGCGTCCGTGCCGGCATTATCAAGGTCGCGACCGGTTCCCCGACGATCACCGAGTACGAGAAGCTGTTGCTGCATGCCGCGGCGCTCGCATCGAATGATACGGGCGCGCCGATCACCACTCACACCGACAAGGGGCTGTGCGGCGACGAGCAGCAGAAACTTCTCGTCAACCTCGGCGTCCCGCCCCACAGGATCATCATCGGGCACTCGTGCGGAAGCGCGGACTTCCAGTACCACACGCGAATCCTCCAGGGCGGGTCGTATATCGGTTTCGACCGCTTCGGGATCGAGGTCCTCAGGCCCGACGAGGAGAGGATCGCATCGCTGCTGCTTCTGCTCGAAGCCGACCGGGCCTCGCAGATTGTCGTCTCGCACGACTCGGTCTGGTGCTGGAAGGGACAGCCGATTCCGGAACCCGAGCTGGTCGCGCCAATGCTCGATGTCTGGAACCCGTCCCATTTCTTCGAACGCATCGTCCCGCGACTGCTCGACGGCGGGGCCACGCAGGAGCAGATCACGATGATGCTCGAAGAGAACCCGCGCCGCTTCTTCGCCGGAGAGCCGCTGCCTGCGGAGCCGCCGGCGGCCTGACCGCCAGCTAACTCCGGGACTCGAGGCGGCGGGCGGTATCGTAGACCACCCGCCGGCTGACACCGCGCCCCTTGAGGAACTCGGCGACGTCTCGAACCGTCAGGCCCTTGTCGAGGAGCATCGCGATCTCGCGCTCGACCCGCGCATCATCGAGGTCGGCCTCGCTCTCGGCCACATGCACAGCGACGGCGAATTCGCCGCGTGGGCCCTTGTCGGCGAGCCGGGCGCCCACCTCGGTGGCCGTTCCGCGCAGAACTTCCTCATGAACTTTGGTCAGTTCACGTCCGACCGCTACCTGCGGATCGTCGAGAACCTCGGCGAGCTCGCCGAGCAGTCGCTCGATCCGACGCGGCGACTCGTAGAGCACATGGGTGCGTCCGCTGCCGATCATCGATTCGATCGCTTTGCGCCGAGCCGCTCCGGTTGACGGCAGAAAGCCGTCGAACGCGACACGATCGGTCGGCAGACCGCTCACGGAGAGCAACGCGGTGAGCGCGGACGGCCCGGGGATTGCGACGACTTCGATCCCGGCGCCGGCGGCCTCGCGCACCAGCCGATACCCGGGATCGGAGATCGCCGGTGTCCCCGCATCGGAGACGAGCGCGATGGATTTCCCCTCGCACAGCGATTCAACCAGACGCTCAGCCATGCGGCGTTCGTTCTCATCGCGGTAGCTGACCAGACGCGCCCTTGTGGATGTGACATCGAAGAGCCGGCGGGTGACACGGGTGTCCTCGGCCGCGATCACATCGACCGAGTCGAGTATTGAGCGCGCGCGTGGAGAGAGATCGTCGAGGTTGCCGATCGGCGTCGCGACGACATAGAGTCTGCCGCGCTCCGCCATGCTCAGCTGCCCCAGTCCCGCGAGTAGCGGAAATCGGTGTCGATTGTCCGCTCCGAGATCTTGGCGATCACCGGGAGGCGGCGCTTGAACTGAGAGCCGCGGATCATGCCGCGGACACGCGTGACGAACTCGGAGTCGAAACCCATCTCGGCCAGCGCTTCGTCCGTGCAGCGTTCGTCGACCATCCGGTAAAGAAGCGCGTCGACCTGATGATAACCGAAGCCAAGCTCCTGCTCGTCGGTCTGCCCCTCCCACAGGTCCGCCGACGGCGCCTTGGAAACCACCGAGTCGGGCAGCTGCAGATGCTCGGCCAGCCCCCAGACCTGGGTCTTGTACAGGTCCCCGATCGGATTGACCGCAGAGGCCATATCGCCGAACAGGGTGCCGTATCCGAGCAGCAACTCGGTCTTGTTCGAGGTCCCCAGCACCAGGGCTCCCTGCTCGGCCGAGAAATCGTAAAGAATGGTCATGCGCTCTCGCGCCATCTTGTTGCCACGCCGCAGGTTTCCGGCATCCGGAAACGCTGCGAAGTAGGCATCGATCTGTTTGGTGATCTCGACGGTCTCGGTGCGGATTCCGCAGTTCCCGGCCACCGCCAACGCGTCGGCAAGGCTCTCCGGGCTCGAGGTCCGGTACGGCATCATGACGCCGAGCACGGCCTCGGGCCCGAGGGCTCTGGCCGCGAGAGCCGCGGAGACGGCGGAGTCGATCCCACCGGAGAGTCCCAGCACAACACGCTCGAGCCCGATACGCGTGACCTCACGTCGTATGAAATCGACGACGATCCGCTCGACGATCGAGTACTCGGTCGTGGGGAATCCGGGAGCGGTCGTCTTACTCACCCCTTGTTACCGCCTGTCTTCCGGCTCGTTGTGGACGAAGCATCGCTCGCCAGCGCCGAATCCACATCGACCCCGCGCGATTTGCGCTCCGCCGTGCTCGGTCTCGAGCGCGCAGGCGGCTCATCGCGACCGGGCTGGTCCATGTCGCGATCACGGACGCGGGAGTCTCCGCGATCGCGCTGCAGCATCTCCTCTCTGCGGTCACGGGGTCCTTTCCATGAGCCGCCACGCTCGTAGGATCGCTCCTCACGGTTACCGCGACCCCGACCGGGCTGATCTCCGCGGCCGCCGCCCTGCCAGTCCGAGCGGTCGCGCCTGCCTCCGCTCTGCCAGTTCTGGCGATCCTCACGACCCCGGCCCTGCCAGTCAGGGCGATCGTTGCGTCCGCCGCGCGAGCGGTCAGGACGGTCGCCGTGGCCACCTCGTCGGAAGTCCGGTCGGTCGTCCCGGCCGCGCCCGCGATCCGACCACTGCCTGCGATCTCCTCCTGAGCGATCACCGCGGTCGCGGTCGCCCCACGAACGGTCACCGCCGTTGCGATCCCCGCGATTGCGGTCGCCCCACGAACGGTCACCGCCGTTGCGATCCCCGCGATTGCGGTCGCCCCACGAACG
>CAXQPB010000181.1:0-2774 GCA_964225545.1 Candidatus Nitrosopumilus sp.
GCGCGGATGCATCGCCTCGCGCCCCCACCGGGCCATGTCGAGATTGTTGTTGAGCGGGAACGGGTTTCGCTCGAACAGAGCCGACGTCAGCGAATAGCAAGCGGCGAACGGCCCTTCCCACTCTTCGGGCCAGGGAGACACATCGCCGTTGTACACCGGCTCGGGCTGGTCCTTCATCGGAATTTCATCGTAGCCGTTCCAACCGTGTTGATTGTGTGCGCCGTCCATAAAGCCTCCCCTCAGACGGTGCGTGCACCGATCATGCCGTCGCGCGTGATCAGACCACGCAGCTCTATCTCTTCAAGGTGCTCGGTGCCCGCCGGCTGCTCGGGCAGAACGAGGAAGCGAACTTCAGAATTCGAATCCCAGACGCGAAGCTCGTCAATGCCGTGCAGGTACTCCTCGACGGCGGCAAGTTCGTTGTTGGTCTCCGCAAACTCGAGCATCACCCCACGAGGCGCCGACTGACTGCGCGCACGGTACTGGCGGGACTTGTACCAGACCGGTTGCGGCCCGAGCAGCGCCTGCGGGTAACAGGAGCAGAGTGTGCAGCTGACAAGATTGTGGACTCGAATCTTCGACTCATGATCCCAGCCGTTCGCGACAATGCGGAGCTGTTCACCCTCCGGCCCGAGTGTCGTCAGAAAAAGACCGTTGGCCGGCGGCCACTGAAAACCGAGAAAGCCCGGATTTCGGGCAGCCTCATCGAGCCACTCGCGGATGTAAATCGTTGCCGCGAGGGGCCCTCGCTGCGGATGCGAACGATAGGGCTCATAACGGGGCGCCGCGGGGTTGAGCAGCGCGTCGCGAAACTTCTGGTCGACCCAGGCGTGGGCAACGACAGCCTTGCCGATATACGGACCTACCTGCTTGTTGTACGTCTCGACAAATTGATCGACGAGAGCCGGATTGACGACTCCCTTGTCTTCGAGCAGGTGGACGAGGGCTTCGACGCGGGCGGAGAGCGGAGCGAGGATCTGCTCCCCCCCTTCGGGATGGTCCGCGATCGGCCTGCCGCCCAGATCCGCACGCGCGGTGTCGCCCTGAGTCGAGGGTGGCGGGGAAATCGGATCCTTCCGTGGCGGCGCCCCGGCTTCAGCATTGGCGGGGTCAATGCCGTTCAGGCCGAGCATTCCGGCCGCTGAGGCCGTCAGACCTGCGCC
Source organism: Candidatus Nitrosopumilus sp. (assembly GCA_964225545.1). GTDB lineage: Bacteria > Desulfobacterota > Binatia > UBA1149 > SPBQ01 > SPBQ01. The sequence goes on from CAXQPB010000181.1 coordinate 1,164, forward strand.
GGCGGACTTCAGAAACTCTCGCCGCCCCTGGCGCAACTCGGATTTTTCAGACGGTTTTCGAGGCATCTGCGTCTCCCCGGCGTTGGAACGTGTCGTACAGAGCGATGGAACATGTCACACTTTCGGCGGCTTACGGCAAATTTCTGCAGCGTCGTCGTAGTACGCAATGGCGGAGGCCAAACGACAAACGGTGCTCTGTTTCGGGGCGATTGCCCGCGCAGTCTGCCCGAGTTTCGCCATATTCAGCGAAGGAATCGGCGCCCCCCCCCAAAAGAGAAGAAAAGCACTTGCTTGCAACAGTCCGAAACACGTACTTCGTTACCCTATGAACGCGTGTCGCCGAAAACCGCTCCTGACAACGATTCTCACCGCTGCCACAGTCGTGTCTCTGGTGGCGATTCTCGTGCCCCGCACGGCGTCCGCCGTCGAGGTGCAGGGGAGAAGTTACTCGACCTGGACGGACTACTATCTCTCATCCGAGTTTCAGACCGGGGGTCGCCGCTGCGGCACGGCGCCGTCACGGTTCGACACCAGCCGTGTGCTGCCGCCGAGCGATTGCTCGTTCACCAACACCACCCCGGCGAGCGAGTACGACTCCGTTGATACCTATCTCATCAACGTCGTCGTGCACATCATCCAGAACACCAGCGGCGACGGGAACATTCCCGACAGCCAGGTCGATGCATCTATCGACATCCTGAACGAAGACTTCCTGGCTCTCGCCGCAACGCCGGGCGCGCCGGGATACGACACGAAGATCCAGTTCCAGCTCGCGACCACGGATCCGAACGGCGATCCGACGACTGGCATCACGCGCAGCACCAACAATACGTGGTTCAACGACGGCGGGACCTACTGGGACAGTCTGGCCTGGGACACCAACCGCTACATGAACGTCTACACGAACGAAGCCGGGGGCAATCTCGGATACGTTCCGAACCTCCCTCAAGGGGGCATCGCAGGCTCGAATGCCGACCGCGTCGTGGTCCTGTGGAGCGCATTCGGCCGCAACGCTTCGGGTGGCCCACCCTACGATCAGGGGCGCACCTTGACCCACGAGGTAGGCCACTACCTCGGGCTCGAGCACACGTTCAATGGTGGCTGCGCCGCAGCAAGCCCACCCAACTGCTACACATCCGGTGATCTGATCTGCGATACGAATTCAGAATCGAACCCGAACTACGGATGCCCTTCCAACCCGACGTCGTGCAGCTCGCCCGATCCAAAGACCAACTACATGGACTACACGGACGACACCTGCATGAATCAGTTCACCGACGAACAGTCGCACCGGATGCGTTGCAGCCTGATCCATTACAGAACCCAGCTCTATTCCGTGGTGAGCGCAGCGGTTTGCGGCGACGACACGCGCGAGGGCGCCGAAGAGTGCGACGGTACCGACGATTCAGCCTGCCCCGGCCAGTGCAACGTCAACTGCGAGTGCCCGCCTGCTGTATGCGGAAACAATGTCATCGAGACCGGCGAGGAATGCGACGGCACCGACCCCGGCACCTGTCCCACCGGCACATGCGGAGTCAACTGCGAGTGCCCGGCAGCCGTCTGCGGCAACGATATCATCGAGACCGGCGAGGAATGCGACGGCACCGACCC
>CAXQPB010000182.1:0-50253 GCA_964225545.1 Candidatus Nitrosopumilus sp.
TGATGCGGCTGCCGTCTCCTCCGGCTTGGCCGGACACGGGCTGTTTGGGCCGCCGAGGAGACCGTGAACATCCGACTGGAGCGGTCTCCCCTGACGATGCGTGTAATCCAACTCGGGGATTCGGACAATCCGTACTTCCACGAGGCTGTACTTCGGAGTTTACGTGGGGGAATCCAAGGAGCACCCCCTCCAAGCGCTTGATATTGCTGTCTTTTACGTCGACTCAGACCTGTCCGTGCAACAGCAATTCCGCGAAAAAAAACGGGCCGTAGAACCCGATCGGGGGGGCTCCGGCGACTGTTTCGTGACGCCGGACAGCGGGGTGGGCAGGCTGGCAGGCCGGGCTGGATGGCCGCGCGTTGTCTGGCCGTGGGGCGCGCTTGCGGGAATGACAGTCGGTGTGAATGATGCCGCCGGCAAACAGGAGCCATCATGTCCACACGCAAAGACACGCCCGAGCAATCCGAGTTTCGCGCCTACTGTCAGGCCTGGCTCGCCGAAAATCGCCCCGAGCCTCCAGGCTTCCGGCTCCCCGAGTACGCGATCGAGCTCAAGACCATCGAACAGCGCGACTACCTGTGCGCCTGGCAGAACAAGTGCTACGAGGCCGGACTGGTCGGCGCGGACTATCCGACGGAATACGGCGGCGGCGGGCACAGCGGTTTCCAGCGGATCGCAAGCCAGGAGCTCTCACGCGCCGGGGTACCATACATGGTCAACCTCGTCGGTCTCGATATGGCGGCGCCGACGATCCTTCATCACGGCTCAGAAGACCAGAAGCGTCGTTATCTCCCACCGCTGCTGTCGGGCGAGGAGATCTGGTGTCAGGGGTTCTCCGAACCCAACGCCGGCAGCGACCTGGCGAATGTTCAGACTTCGGCCGTACGCGACGGTGACAACTGGGTCATCAGCGGTCACAAGGTCTGGACCAGCTTTGCCCACTTCGCGAGCTGGATGATCCTCCTCGCGCGCACCGACAAAGGCCACAAGCACCGGGGGCTGAGCTACTTCATCGCGCCCATCAAGGACACCGAAGGTGTCACGGTTCGACCGCTGATCAAGATCACCGGCGAGACCGGGTTCAACGAGGTCCTGTTCGAGGAGCTGACGATCTCCGACACGCAGCGGGTCGACGAGGTCGGCAAAGGCTGGACCGTAGCCATGACAACGCTCACCCACGAGCGTGGAGCGGCCGAGTCGGCGGGCGGCGGCGGCGGAATCAGCATCGAGGAGCGTGTTGCCGCGTTGATCGCGCTCGCCAGACGCACGCCGCGAGGTTCGGGCACCGCGTGGGATGACGGCGTCCTGCGCGATCGCATCATGCAGATCGCGATCCGCGCCGAGGGAGTCGCGCAGACGTTCCGTCGCGCGCGCGTGCCCTCGCTTGCAGAGGACCCGACGCGGGTGATGCTGCAGGGCAAGGTGCTGACCAGCGAGCTGATGCAGGACCTTGCAGCCGTGGCGATGGAGGTCGAGGGCGCGCAGGCCTCGCTCTATCTGGGCGACGAAGCCGCCCCCGATGAGGCCGCATGGCCGCTGGCCTACATGAACTCCTACGGGATCACCATCGCCGCGGGCAGCAGCGAGATTCAGCGCAATATCCTCGGTGAACGCATCCTCGGCCTGGCCAAGTCCAAGTAAAAAGGGAACGAGCGAACAGGAGGTCGAGGGCAGTGGCACAGCCAAAGAATTTCGGTTTCGGCGAGGAAGAACAGATGATCCGCGACTCGTTCGCCCGGTTGCTCAAGGAGCGCCTCGGCATCGAGCGGCTTCGCAGCCTTGTCGCGGGAGACCACCGCGAGGCCTACGAGGCGGACGTAGCACCGCTCGCACACGACGAGAAGCTCTGGCGAGAGCTGGTCGAGCTCGGCGTGACAGCCCTCGCTGTTCCCGAAGCGGCCGGCGGCGCCGGCATCGCGACGGTCGCAGTCGCCGCGGTCGCCGAGGAGGCCGGTCGGGCTGCCCTGCCCTCCCCGCTGATCTCGACCCTGCAGGCGACTTTCATCCTGCGCGAAGCCGGTCCGGCAGCGCACGCCTGGCTCGCGCGCATCGTTGGTGGTGAAGCTGCGACACCGGCGGTCACCAACAGCCACGGCTCATGGGACGCGAACGACACCGACGTCGTTGCCCGGCTCGACGCCGGCGCGGGTACGACGCAGTCCGTGGTGCTCGATGGCACCGCCTGCTTCGTACAGGACGCGCGCAAGGCGGGGTTCTTCGTGGTCGCAGCGCGAGACGCCTCGGGCGCAGCCGGTGCGGACGGCGGCATCGGCCTGTATTGCGTCCCGGCGGACGCGCCCGGAGTCACGGTTCATCCCGACCGCATTGTCGACCTCACTCGCGACCAGGCGCATGTCGAGCTGAGCCAGGTCGAGGTACCTGCCGAGGGTGTCATCACGACCGGCGCCGGGGTCGCTGCGATGACGGCAGCGCTGCCGGCACACCTGGTTGTCGTCGCGGCGGATCTTTGCGGCGCGGCGGAGTGGCAACTGCAGACCACCGCCGAATACGCGCGCGTGCGCACGCAGTTCGAGCGACCGATCGGCTTCTTCCAGGCCGTCAAGCACCCGATCGTCAATATGATGATCGAGGTCGACCGCGCGCGCTCGCTCGTCTACAACGCAGCCTGCGCCATCGACCACGACCCGGCAGGCGCGCTGCGCTCAGCGCGGATGGCGAAGTCGGCGGCGTCGGATGCGGCGGCGTTCTGCTCGGGACGCTCTGTGCAGCTGCACGGCGGGATCGGGTTCACCTGGGAGTGCGACGTCCACATCTGGTTCAAGCGCCAGAAACACAACCAGTTCCTCCTCGGCGACGGGATCTATCAGCGCGCCCGGCTCGCCGAGCTTTACTGACCCACGTCCCCAGGTCGCAGCGCCTCGATCGGGTGTCGGCCGCGGCGGATCCCGGTCCGGCCGAGCGAAGCGCGCTCGTGCACGGAGCGCGGCCGCCGTTTCACGCCGCGAGATGCAATCGCTATGTAGGGGAGATGGCGCGCAAAAAATCTACAGGCATCCCGATGGCCCGCCTGGCCGACAAGTACCAGCTCTACCTCGACTCGGTGCAATCCCCCGATCATGAGGTCGAATTCTTCGACCGGGCCTTCCGCAAAGAGTTCGGTCGCAAGCCCCAGGTTCTGCGAGAGGACTTCTGCGGGACGGCAGCCGTGTGCTGCGAGTGGGTGAAGAGCCGCAAGGACCGGGTCGCGGTCGGCGTCGACCTCGACCCCGAACCGCTGGCGTGGGGAACCGATCACCTGCTGACCGAGCTCAAAGACGAGGCGCGGGCGCGCGTCTCGCTGGTCGAGTCCGATGTCCGCGAGGTGAACGGTCCCAAAGCCGACGTCATCGCCGCGCAGAACTTTTCCTTCTACCTGTTCATGACGCGCGAGGATCTGCGCGGCTACTTCAAGGCCGCGCGTCGGAACCTCGCCCGTGAAGGCGTCCTGATCCTCGACATGCTCGGCGGCCCCGAGACCATGGAAGAGGACAACGAAGAGACCAAGCGGCAGAAGGGCTTCACCTACGTCTTCGAGCAGCAGTGGTTCGATCCGATCTCCCACCACTGCCAGTTCTGGATCCACTTCCGTTTCCCCGACGGCAGCGAGCTGAAGCGCGCGTTCGGCTACACCTGGAGGCTGTGGACCATCCCCGAGGTTCGCGAGCTGCTCGCCGAGGCCGGCTTCAGCGAGAGCAAGGTCTACTGGGAAGGCACCGATCGCGAGTCGGGCGAGGGAAACGGGGTCTACCGCGAGCGAAAAAAGGCTGAAAGCGACGCGACGTGGGTCTCGTACATCGTTGCACGGAAATAACTGACCCGACCTCGCCGGTATCACTTGGCGATACCCGGGCGTACCTGCTATTCAAGCGTTCCTGAGGCGCGCCTGATCCTATGTCCAAGGACCTTCTTCTACAGGCCAACGCCGCGTACGTTGACGATCTCTACCGTCGCTACCTGCAAGACCCGGCCTCCGTTCCAGCTGACTGGCGAGACGCGTTTGCGTCGATGGCCGACGGCGGGGTGCCCACCATGGGACCGGACGGCACCGGACCTGCGTCGGCTCTTTCGGCCGGCCAGCCTCAGACCGCTTTTGTCAGACCTTCGACGGGGTCGGGGTCGGGGTCGGTGCCGCTGCCTTCCACAGCCTCGCAGGCCGAGCCGACGGTCGAACCGACGATCGGCGTTTTCGATCTCATCCACTCCTATCGCGAGCTCGGACACCTGATCGCGAACCTGAACCCGCTCGGCGGCAACCCGACCAGCCACCCGCTGCTCGAGCTCGAGGAGTTCGGATTCAACGAGGAAGACCTCGACCGCACCGTCGCGTGTCCATCTTTCGGCGGCTGCAATCAGGCTTCGCTGCGCGACCTGATCGTCATGCTGCGCGCTACCTACTGCGGCACGCTCGGCATCGAGTACATGCACATCTCCGACAAGGGCCAGCGCAGCTGGCTGCAGGAGCGCATCGAACCGAACCTCAACGTGCCGGTGCTCTCGGCCTCCGAGCGGCGAAGGCTGCTTACCGAGCTGACGCGCGCACACGACTTCGAGCAATTCCTCCACACAAAGTTCCTCGGGCAGAAGCGCTTCTCCCTCGAGGGCGGCGAGTCGATTGTGCCGCTGCTCAACACACTGGTCGAAGAGGCCGGCAATCTCGGCGTCGAAGAGATCGTGATGGGGATGCCGCATCGCGGCCGCCTGAACGTGATGGCGAACGTCCTCGGCAAACCGTACGACCAGCTGTTCGCCGAGTTCGAAGGCAGCTTCCTGCCGGCAACGGTCCAGGGCGACGGCGATGTGAAGTATCACCTCGGCTACGCCCGCGACCACGTCACGCATACCGGCAAGAAGCTCCACGCGGTGCTGATGCCGAACCCGAGCCACCTCGAGGCCATCGACCCGGTGGTCGAGGGCATCGTCCATGCCAAGCAGCAGTACCTGCGCGACTCGGAGCGCCGCCGCGTGATGCCGCTGCTGTTGCACGGCGACGCAGCGTTCTGCGGACAGGGTGTCGTGATGGAGACGATGTCGCTGTCCGAGCTGCGTGCGTACCACAACGGCGGGACGATCCACATCATCATCGACAACCAGGTCGGCTTCACGGCGACACCGAGCGAGAGCCGCTTTACGCGTTACCCGAGCGATCTCGGCAAAGTCTTCAACGCGCCGGTATTCCACGTCAACGCCGACGACCCCGAGTCCGCAGTCCAGGCCGCACGCCTGGCGGTCGGGTTCCGCAGCGAGTTCAAGGAAGACGTGATCATCGACCTGGTGTGCTACCGGCGCCACGGTCACAACGAGCTCGACGACCCGACGTTCACGCAGCCGGCAATGTACCGGCGCATCAAGTCCAAGCGCCCCGCACACGAACTGTACGGCGAGCGGCTCGAGATGGAGCAGATCCTGACGCCGTCGGAGTTCGAGCAGGTCCACCTCGATGCCCGGCAGCAGTTCGATTCCGCGCTCGATTACGCGCGTGACGTCATGCCGCGCCAGAAAGTCTTCGCCTTCGGCGGGCTGTGGGAAGGCATGCACTGGGCGGGGCGGGACTGGAGCGCCCATACCCAGGTTCCGGCGCACACGCTCCGGTCGGTGATGGAGGCGGCGACGAAACTTTCGCCGACCTTCAGCGTTCACCCGAAGGTCAAGAAGCTGCTCGACTCGCGGCGGGCCATGCTCGATGGCGAAGGTGCGATCGACTGGGCCTGCGCAGAGACTCTCGCTCTCGGCACGTTGCTCGCCGAGGGGACCAACATCCGGCTCAGCGGACAGGACAGCGAGCGGGGGACGTTCAGCCAGCGCCACGCCGTTCTCCACGACATGGAGACCGACGCGCGCATCGTCCCGCTCAACAAAGTCTCACCGCAGCAGGGACGGTTCACGGTCATCAACTCCATGCTGTCCGAAGAAGGCGTGCTCGGCTTCGAGTACGGTTTTGCGAGCGCGGACCCGCGCAACCTGGTGATGTGGGAGGCGCAGTACGGCGATTTCGCCAACAACGCGCAGGTCATCATCGACCAGTTCATCGCGACGGCCGAATCGAAATGGCAGCGCCAGAACGGCCTCGTGATGCTCCTGCCGCACGGCTACGAGGGCCAGGGCCCCGAGCACTCCAGCGCGCGACTCGAGCGTTACCTCCAGCTGTGCGCCGAGAACAACATGCAGGTCTGTTACCCGACCACGCCTGCGCAATACTTCCACCTGCTGCGCCGCCAGCAGCATCGCAGCTTCCGCAAACCGCTGATCGTCATGACGCCGAAGAGCATGCTGCGCCACAAGCTGGTCGTCTCCGCGTTGAGCGAGTTCACCGATCTCGGCTTCCGCAATGTGATCGACGAGCCCGCGCAGCTCGACCCGGCATCGGTCCGCAGGGTCGTGCTGTGCACCGGCAAGACCTACTACGACCTGGTCGTGGGGCGCACCGAGCGGGTCGTGGACGGCATCGCGATCGTCCGAGTCGAACAGCTCTACCCGTTCCCCGAAGAAGAGATACGGGCGGCGATCGAGCGCTACCCGGCGGACGCCGAGGTTCTGTGGGTTCAGGAAGAGTCCCGCAACTGCGGCGCCTGGAGTTACATGGAACCTTTGCTGCGCGAGATCATCGGCCCGCAGCGAACCGTCGAGTACGTCGGCCGCGGAGCCGCGGCGAGCCCGGCCACCGGGTCGTACTCCATCCACCGACAGGAGCGCGATGAAATTCTCAACAAAGCGTTGAGACAGCCGGCACCGTCGGCGGAGAAACAGGCCAATGTCAGTTGAAGTTGTCATCCCCCAGCTCGGTGAATCGATCACCGAGGCCGTGATCGCAGTCTGGCTCAAATCGGACGGAGACCTCGTCCGTGAAGACGAGCCGATCTGCGAGCTCGAGACGGACAAGGCGAACACCGAGATGCCCTCGCCGGCCTCGGGCGTCCTTCGCGTCGTCCAGGCACAGGGGGCGACCGTTCATGTCGGCGAAGTAATCGCGCGCATCGAACCGGCTGACGCCGCAGCGGCCGAGAAACCGAAGAAGCGCAAGGGCGCCAGGGCGAAGACCAAAGAGCCGGCCCGCGAGGCGCCCGCGGCCACGCCGGCACCGGCCGCGCCTGCGCGGCAACCGGCAGCCCCGGCCCCGAGCGCAGGCGCTTCCGGCGCAGAGTCGCCGCGCATGGGTCCGGCCGCGCGCCGACTTGCCAGAGAGAGCGGCATCGACCCTGCTACGGCCGTGCCCAGCGGCGCAGGCAATCGCGTCACCAAGCAGGATCTGCTGCGCGCGAGCCAGAGCGCGGATTCCGCAGCGCACCTGTCACTGGTCGATTCCTCGCCCGAGCCCGCGCCCACCGCTTCGCCCGCGCCGTCTGCAACGGACCCGGCGACCTCGGCTGATGAAGAGCGTGTCCCGATGACACCGATCCGGCGGCGTATCGCCGACCGGCTCGTGCAGGCGCAGCAGACGGCGGCCATCCTGACGACCTTCAACGAAGTCGACATGAGCCGCGTGATGGAGCTTCGTGCGCGCCACAAAGATTCGTTCTCCGAGCGCCACGGCACCTCGCTCGGGTTCATGGGTTTCTTTGCGCGCGCCTGCATCGAGGCACTCGAAGACGTGCCGCAGATCAACGCCCGCATCGACGACGACTCGATCGTCTACAACAACCGCGTTCATCTCGGGATCGCGGCCTCGACGCCTCGCGGCCTCGTCGTACCGGTCGTTCGCAACGCCGACCTCCTGGACCTGCCGGAGATCGAGCGCGAGGTCGCACGCCTCGCGACGCTCGCGCGCGACAACAAGCTCGCCGTGACAGACCTGACCGGCGGGACGTTCACCATCTCGAACGGCGGGGTCTTCGGCTCCCTGCTCTCGACACCGATATTGAACCCACCGCAGAGCGGAATCCTCGGCATGCACAAGATCGAAAAGCGGCCGGTCGTCGTCGATGACCAGATCGTCATCCGCCCGATGATGTACCTGGCGCTGTCCTACGATCACCGCATCGTCGACGGCCGCGAAGCGGTAACGTTTCTGGTCAAGGTCAAGGAACGGATCGAAGACCCTGAACGACTTCTGCTTTCGATCTGAAACAGCAGCCGCGAGAACGCATCCATGAGTCAGTCTCCCTATGATCTCGTCGTCATCGGCGCCGGTCCCGGCGGTTATGTCGCCGCTATCCGCGCGGCGCAGCTCGGAATGCGGGTTGCCTGCATCGAAAAGGACCACTCGCTCGGCGGCACCTGCCTGAACGTCGGCTGTATTCCGAGCAAGGCGTTGCTCGAGTCCAGTGAGCTGTTCGCCGAGGCGAGCGGCGGGCTCGCTGCCCACGGGATTCGTGTCAGCGGCGTAGAACTCGACCTCGACAAAATGATGAAGCGCAAGGGCCGCGTTGTGAACGCGCTGACCAAAGGGGTCGCAGGACTGTTCAAGAAGAACGGCGTCGACCACCTGGTCGGCAAGGCGCGACTGGCCGGCCCGGGGAAGGTCGAGCTCGAAGGCGAGGAGTCACAGACCCTCGAGGCGAAGCGGATTCTGATCGCGACCGGCAGCGCGCCGATCGAGCTGCCGGGCGTTGCTTTCGACGGAGAGCGTGTCGTCTCGTCGACCGAGGCGCTGTGTTTCGAGAACGTCCCCGAGAACATGCTGGTCGTCGGAGCCGGCGCCATCGGACTCGAGCTCGGGTCGGTGTGGGCGCGGCTCGGCAGCAAGGTCTCGGTCGTCGAGCTCGCCGATCAGATTGTACCGGGCGCCGACCGCGAGTTGGCCGAGCTTCTCGAGCGTTCCCTCCACAAGCAGGGGCTGCGGTTCCGCCTGCAGACCTCAGCGCAGAGCGCGGAGGCCGGCACGTCGGGGGTTCGGGTCTCGATCAAGGGACCGGACACCGAGTCCCACGAGGACTACGACGTCGTGCTCGTGGCGGTCGGACGCAAGGCCTACACCGACGGTCTCGGACTGGACACCGTCGGCATCACCACGGACGAGAGAGGACGTATCCCGGTCGACTCCGACTACCGGACCAGCGCCGAGGGCATTCATGCAATCGGCGATGTGATCGCTGGGCCGATGCTCGCACACAAGGCCGAGGAAGAGGGCGTCGCAGCGGTGGAGAAGATGGCCGGTGTGGCAGGACACGTGAATTACGACGCGGTCGCTTCGATCGTATACACGTTCCCGGAGCTGGCGTCGGTCGGAATGAGCGAGGACGGGGCGCGCAGCGCCGGACACGAGGTGAAGGTCGGCAAGTTCCCGTTCATGGCCAACGGCCGCGCGCGCTGCGCGGGCCACACCGAGGGCATGATCAAGATCGTAGCCGACGCGACCACCGACCGCGTCCTCGGGGTCCACGTCCTCGGGGCGAGCGCCTCGGAGCTGATCGCCGAAGCGGCGGTCGCGGTCGAGTTCTCGGCAACGGCCGAGGATCTCGCGCGATCCGTACACGCTCACCCGACGCTGTCGGAGGCGATGAAAGAGGCCGCGCTCGCGGTCGACGGCCGGCAGATCCACATGTAGACCGGCCGGAGGCGGGCTTTACGCGCCGACTCGCTCGCTCCAGCCGCCGCGACGGTACGACCATCCGAGCCAGGCGGCCCTCGCCGTATGGTCGAAGACCAGCGGAAACCAAAGCCAGGCCAGCTCGACGTGGAAGACTCGCGCGAGCACGAAAGCCATCGGAACCCGGAACCCCCAGTTACCGACCGCCGCAGCCAGCAGCGGCGTCCAGGTGTCTCCTGCGCCGCGATGAACCCCGGCAAGCGTGAAGTGCGCCTGCAGCATCGGCTGGGCAATCGCGAGAACGAGCAGGAACGGCCCGAGCGCAGCGATCGTCGCAGGGTCGGTGGTGAACGCGCCGGCGATCGGTCGATGCGCACCGGCAGCGACGAAGCCGAGCACGATCGCGACGCCGAGCGCCATCAAGACGGCTATATTGCCGGTACGGATAGCCTGCTCACGTTCCCCGGCTCCGAGGGACTGACCGACGAGCGTCGCGACAGCGCCCTGGAATCCGATGCCCGGAATCCACGAGAACGACAGCGCTCTGACTCCGACCGTGTACGCCGCGACAGCTGCGGTGCCGTAGGTGCCGAGGATGGCGAAGTAGCTGAGAAGCGCGAGGTTGAGGATGACACGTTCGGCAACGCCGGGAGCAGCGAGCGCCCCTGCCCTGCGAAACAGTCGGTGACACGAACGCGCATCGGCCCATGACAGTCGCACCGGCGAGTCCGGCCGCACGCGCAGCGCCGCGCGCCAGAGCATCACGACACCGACAACCTGCGAAAGGACCGTCGCCACGCCCGCGCCGACAAGCTCGAGGCGCGGGAACCCGAACATTCCGAAAATCAGCAGCGCATTCAGGATGGTCTTCACGACCGCAACGATGGCCGCCACCCGCATCGGCGTGACGGTGTCGCGGTCGGCCCGCAGCGCGCTCTCGACAACGAGCGACACAGCCAGCAGCAGCGTCGCGCCGAGAACCAGCTCCATGTACGGGATGCAGAGCTCGATCACGTGCGTCTCGGCGTTGAGCAGGCCGAGCAAGGCGCGTGGTCGCGCCAGAACCACGGTCGCGACGACCGCGGCGGTGCTGACGGCGAGGATCAGAGACGCCGCCATCGACCGGCGGGCCACGGTAAGCTGTCCCGCACCGATCGCCCTCGCCATCAGCGCCACGCAGGCGAAACCGACCGCGAAAAGCGCCGACTGCGTCATGAAAAAGAACTGGGTCGCGTAGCCGACCGCAGCGACGGAGTCCGGCCCGAGCCGGCCGACCATCGCGATGTCGATCAAGCCGACAGCGGTGACCAGGATCTGCGAGAGCATGATCGGCCAGGACAGTCGCCAGATCTCCCCTGCCGCCGCACCGCGGCCGGGCGGGCCGGGCTCCGGTGACGACACCGCTCCTTTGGCCAGCGCCCCGGACGGCGTCTGAGGGGCAACCTCGGGGTCGTCAATGGGGTCGATCGCAGCTCGACGGTCTTCACTCTCGGGGGGCTCGGAAGTCACGCAGCCGAGGACGGTAACTCGAACCCGATCCGTAACCAACAACAAAAAATGAAAACTGCCTCCGCCATCAGACTGCAGAACGTGGCCGACTCCGATCCGCACCGCACTTCGTGCCGGGCGCAACGCAATCGGGCCGCGCAGCGCTGCTTGCTATGATGAAGGGACGCAGACCATCCCGGGCGGTGGCGATGCCGACTTCTGACAATGAAACCCACTGAAGCGATTCGACCGGCCGCCGCGCGTGACGTCACTCCGACCACGACCGAGCCGGCCCCCGATCCGGCGGCCTGCAAAGTCACGACGTTCGTCGAGATCCGAAATTTCACCGACGCACACGAACGAGCCGAGGCCTTCATCCGCGCCAAGTGTCATCATGTGAGGACCGAGGGGCTGTCGCTCCACATCAAGTTCACGCGCGCGAAAGGACGCGACTTCGACGGCTACTACCGCCTTGACGACCGCCGCATCGTCATCGCCGTGAAGCGAAGGCTTCGCTATCCGCGGGTCGGAGAATACGGCATCGCGACCACGCCGACCCGAAGCCGTGTCGCGCGTCGGCCGTGGAAACTGGTTTGGCATCCGGGAACGTTCGAGTCCGCCGACGACCTTCTGGTCTTCGCAGCCGGCCATGAGTTCTGGCACTTCCTGTGTCACACCGGCCAGCGTACGCGGGATCATGAGACGCGGGCGAACTGCAACGGATTTCTATGGCTGAACGAATTTCAGCGCTGGCAGGGGCCGCCTGAGCCGGTAGCGCCGGTCGCGCTCATGCCGCCGCGTCCCGAGGCAGCCGCTACGGGCGAGCGGCCGGGACAGCAGAGCCGCGCAGGCCGGCCGAACTCTTCGGTCAGCTACGCCACCTCGTCAGCGCGGGAAGAGCAGTGGCAGCAGATCGAGTTGTTCCCGCATGCGAGCGGGCACGGGTGATATCAGGAGCCGCCTTGCTGGCGGTGCAGCGCGGGCTCGACAATCCCGACCATCGCATCCGCATCAGCCGCGATCCCGCTGCCGGAATCCAGAAAAGCCGCGATCTCGGCGGCCTTGCCGGCCGGATCTGCGATCACGTCTTCATAAGCGACGTAAAGCACTTCGAAGCCCGGCGTCTGCGCGATCGCGGCCTCGACCTCGGAGACGTGCTTGGCGAACAGCGCGGCCATGCGCTCATCGTCGCTGCCGTCGTCCGCTTTGCCCCTGCGCACGAGCATCTGTTTCTGCGATGCCAGGACGTCACCGATCCGTCGACGCATGAACAGGACCTTGTAGCTCTCACCGGCGGGAAGATGCCGGAGTAACGCCGAGATGACCTTGACGGCCTTGCCGCGCGCCTCGGGCACCCAGGAACTGTCGCTCGGAAGCTCCTTGACCCGCTCGAACTCGTAGTAACCTCGAGGGTTGTCCTCGTCAGCCCGGCGGATGTTGTCCGTCATCGGCGAGATCCCCGCCGCTTCGAGCATCCGCATCATCATCGACGTCCCCGAGCGCGGAAGGCCGGTGACGACCACGATCGGAGCCGACACAGCCGGACCGGAGGGATCAGAGCCAGAAGTCTGCATGAGTTCGAGGTTTCGGAAACGAACCGCTCACGTATCCGCCGGCGCAGATGGGTGTGCGGAGCTGTGCCGAGCGCAGACAATACTGCTTTACTATTCCGAGACCAAAGCGCCGGGAGCAAAACGCCGAGAGCAAAGTGCAAGGACCGAAGTCCCCGGACCGACGCCCTCGGGCCCGAGCCCGGCCGCGGGTAGCGCAGACCCGCTCCAGCCGCCGATCAGCCGGCGGCATGGCGCACCGCGGCGTAGCGCCTCGCGACTGGCGAAACCCGGTTCCACTCCAGCGCCCGAAAAATCGCTGAACATTCGCCGCACATTCCTCGAGCAGTCCTCGAATATTCGCGCGATCCGGAGAAACAGGTACACTCCCGGGCTATCTTGACCGACAGGCAACACGGTGGACTCAATCGACAAAGCCGCGCCGAAGTGGGACATTCCCCGTCACCAGGAGACGTCAGAATAATGATCAGAGAAACCGCCAACTCTTTTCGATGCACAGCAGCGTTTATCGCTGCCATCGCAGCCTTCGCAGGTGTGATCACGACGGCAGCGCCGCCGGCGGCTGAAGCTGCCGAGCAGGTCGTGCCCGTCGGCACCGTGATCGACAAAAGTAACATCGACCAGTACGCCGAATACCTCAGCCCCGCGATGATCTGGATCGTCAAGCGCGGTGTGAAGCTTCCGATCAAGGAATACGAGAAGGTCGACTTCCCCCCGCCCTTCAAGGAAGCCACCGAGCGGTACTCCGCGCAGGTCGAGCTGGCCGAGGACGGCTCGCACAAGCTCAATCACGTGGCAGGACTACCCTTCCCCAATGTCGATCCGAACGAAAAGTGGGCAGCCGTCAAACACATGTTCAACTTCGACGCATCGATCGCGGTCGACGATCTTGACCTGCGCAACTTCGATTGCGATACGGGAGCGATCGGTGAAGGCGGACAGCCGCTGCGCGTCGAGCGACACTTCCTCATCGACCACATCCGTCGTCTCTACTGGGTGGAGAGAACGGAGATCGATCCCAAGCCGGCCAATCCGGACAACCCCGATGAGGTCCGCTACAAAGAAGCGCTCTACCCGATCCGTGAGCCTTTCGATCTCAAGGGCACCGGCTTCACCTTCAACCGCTATCTCGACCACACACGTCAGGACGACTCGTGGCTGTACCTGCCGCAGCTGCGGCGCGTACGCCGTCTGTCTTCCGCCCAGCGCTCCGACGCTTTGTTCGGCCAGGATACCGATCAGGACAGCTACGCCGGTTACGCAGGCAACGTGGCGTGGATGGAGTGGAAGTTCCTCGGCGAGAAGACGATGCTTGGAGGCTTCCACGCGCAGAACCTCCCCGTCAAGTGGGGCGAGGGCTCGGCCAACTTCCTGCACGCCGACCGCTGGGAGCCGCGCGATGTTTACGTCGTCGAAGGCGTCTCCAAGCTCCCGCAGTACGCATACGGCAAGCGCGTGATCTTCCTCGATAAGGAGAGCTACAGAATTCCGTATACGGACATCTACGATACGGCAGGAGAGCTCTGGAAGATCTGGGTCAACAACTACAAGTACGCCGGACGCCCGATTCCGAACGCGAAGTACGGCTTCGATTACGACGTCAGCTACAACCCGTCGATCAGCATGGTCGATATGCAGCTGGTGCACGCCACGCACTGCTCGCTCCCGAGCAACAAGTTCGAGAACGAGCAGGGTTGGTACCTGAACGTGGGCGACGAAGAAGGCACCACCGCCGAGTACTTCTCCCTGAGTAACATCAGCGCGGCAGCGCGCTGATCGCGGCGCCGTCGCGATCGAGCGACGGCGGAACGAAAAACGAGGCCCGGGCTCTGCAAGCAGAGCCCGGGCCTTTTTTTGTTCAGTACTTGAACGTGAGTTTGTCTTTGCGGGCGCCGATCGTGATCTGTCCGCCTTTGGCCAGGCGACCGAACAGTATCTCATCGCTCAGCGCATGCGAGATCTCGGTTTCGATCAATCTGCGGATCGGCCGTGCGCCGTAACGATCGTCAAAGCCTTTGCCGGCAAGATATCGCCGCGCGGCGGGCTCGAGCACCAGGGTGATATTCTGGGTCTTCAAGCGCGCTTCGAGCTCGGCGATCATCTTCTCGACAACCCGCTCGGCCACCTCGATCCCCAGTGAACGGAACTGGACGATGCGCGTGAGGCGATTGCGGAACTCCGGCGTGAACGCCGTCTCGACAGCCTTCTCGGAGCGGTCCTGGTAGTTCGACTTCTGCTCGAAACCGATCGGGCGCGCAGCGCTCTCTCGCGCCCCGGTGTTGGTCGTCATGATCAGGATCGTCTGACGGAAGTCGGTCTTGCGACCGTTGTTGTCGGTCAGCGTGGCGTAGTCCATCACCTGGAGAAGGATGTTGAAGATGTCTTCGTGCGCCTTCTCGAGCTCGTCGAGCAGGACGACCGCATGCGGTGTCCGGTGGACGGCCTCGGTGAGCTGTCCGCCCTGGTCGAAGCCGACGTATCCCGGCGGCGAGCCAATCAGCCGCGAGACGGTGTGTTTCTCCATGTACTCGCTCATGTCGAAACGGATGAACTCGATTCCGAGGACCTGTGCGAGCTGACGGGCCAGTTCGGTTTTTCCGACTCCGGTCGGGCCGGCGAACAGGAACGAACCGATCGGCTTGTCCGGCTCGCCCAGGCCGGCTCGCGACATGCGGATCGCACGAACCACCCCTTCAACCGCATCGTCCTGACCGTAGATCAGCAACTTGAGATCGCGCTCGAGCAGCTCGAGACGCTTGCGGTCGTCCTGATGGACGGTCTTGGTCGGGATCTTCGCGATCCGCGAGATCATCACTTCAACGTCACGCGGCGTGACACGCGGGGTCTTACCCGCGGCAGCATCCGACTGTGATCGCTTGCGCAGCTTCACCTCGGCGCCGGTCTCATCCATGACGTCGATCGCCTTGTCCGGCAGGAAGCGGTCGTTGATGAAGCGGCTGGAGAGCTCTGCCGCGGCCTTGATCGCCGCCGGCGTGTACGTCACGCCGTGAAACTGCTCGTAGCGCTTCTGCAACCCTTTGAGGATCGACACGCTCTGCACGACATCCGGCTCGTCTACCTCGACCTTCTGGAACCGCCGCGACAGCGCGTGATCTTTCTCGAATACATGCCGGTATTCCTTGTATGTCGTCGTTCCGATGCACTTGATGTCGCCGGCCGCCAGCGCCGGCTTGAGCATATTCGACGCATCCAGCGCGCCGCCGGACGCGGCGCCGGCTCCGATCACGTTGTGAATCTCGTCGATAAAAAGAACGCGGCGATCACGATCGGTCATGATCGCGCGGATCACGGCGTTCATTCGCTCCTCGAAGTCACCGCGGTACTTGGTTCCCGCGAGCAACCCGCCCATTTCCAGCGCGTAGATTTTGGTCTCCGCGAGGCACTCCGGGACTTTGCCCTGATGAATCCGCAGCGCGAGCCCCTCGACAATCGCTGTTTTGCCGACCCCCGCGTCGCCGACGAAGACCGGGTTGTTCTTACGGCGCCTGGCCAGAATGTGAACGGCCCTGTCGATCTCTTTGTCGCGACCGATCAGCGGATCGATTCGTCCGGCCGCAGCCTTCTCGCTGAGATCGACGCAGAACTGGCCGAGCGGATCTTTGGGCCGCGCACGGACCTCTTCCTCTTCGTCGCCTAAATCCTCGTCGAACTCGAAGCCTTCGGCCTCGTCGTCAGACTTCGACAGGCCGTGCGAGATGTACCTCAGGACGTCGAGCCGCGTGACATTGCATTTGTTGAGGAAGTAAACCGCATGCGACTCCCGGTCCCTGAACATCGCTGCCAGGACGTTGCCCGCATCCATATGCTCTTTTCCGGCCGACTGAACGTGCATCGCCGCCAACTGGAGCACAGCCTGCATCCCGATCGTGGGCTGAGGCTCGGGGGGATCGGGTATCTCGCCCGCCTCGGCGCCGACATCGTCGGGAAACGACGGCATCGTCTCGTCGAGGAAGGTGTCGAGCTCGGTACGCAGCGTTTCAATCTCGACTCCACAGCCGGCGAGCACCTCGCGCCCGACCGAGTCATAGGTCAACGCGAAGAGAAGGTGCTCGGCGGAGACGAAC
This sequence comes from Candidatus Nitrosopumilus sp., assembly GCA_964225545.1. Lineage (GTDB taxonomy): Bacteria > Desulfobacterota > Binatia > UBA1149 > SPBQ01 > SPBQ01. Next base: position 16,608 of record CAXQPB010000182.1, read on the forward strand.
TCGTGCCGGCTCGTTCTGGCGCGCTCATAAGCACGCTTGATGGTTCCTTCGAGTTCATCGGAGAGCAGCATCAGATCACTCCGTCTCGACCGCCTCGAGGCGGCATTTCAGTGGATATTCGTGCTTCGCCGCCAGCGTCTCGACCTGCGCAGCCTTGCTCCTGGCCACGTCATGGGTGAACACGCCGCAAAGGCCTTTTCCGGTGGTGTGGACATCGAGCATCAGGCGCGTGGCCTCGGACTGCTCTTTATTGAAGACCACCCGCAGAACCCAGACGACAAACTCCATCGGTGTGTAATCATCGTTCAGCAGCAGAACGCCGTACATCCGGGGCTTTTTGGGGCGTACACGCTCCTCGGTAACCAGCTGGTCCCGCCCGGTTCTTCGATCAGTCTTGCCGTCGGACACGATCCTATTTTATTAGCATAAAAGCCTGACTGAAGAAGCGTGATCTTTGCGCGCCACATGAGGCGGCGCGCTCAGTCGGTACTACCCCGGCTGCGCACCTCTTTTACCGGCGAAACACCGTTGTACCCCTCGATTGCGGCCTGCATCTGCTCACGCTCCCCATCGAGGTATCGCTCGATCGCCGCCCGCCCCGAAGGGTGCGCGAGCCAGTGGGCGCTGTAGGTCGGCCGTGCGACGAAACCGCGCAGAAACTTGTGCTCCCCCTGCGCGCCGGCCTCGACGACGTTTATACCGCCCGCGATCGCGTAGTCGATCAGCCGGTAGTAGCAGCATTCAAAGTGAAGCCCGGGGTAATCTGCCGCGGCGCCCCAATAGCGGCCGAAGACTTTTTCCCCTTTGAACAGATTGAAAGTCCCCGCCACCCAACGTTCGCCGTCTCGCGCCATGACCATCAGCAGGCGGTCGCGACATCGATCGGCGAGCTCGTCGAAGGTTCTTCGCTTCAGATACGCTTCGCCCCATTTGCGCGCCGTCGTGTTGCAGTAGAAATGCCACATCGCGTCGAGGTGTTCGTCCCGGATATCCGCGCCGGTCAGCGTCTCGATCTCGAGGCCGTACTCGGCGACCTTTCGGCGTTCTTTGCGAATCTGTTTCCGCTTGCTCGCGCGCAGGTCATCGAGAAAACCGTCGAAGTCCCGGTACCCCTCGTTGTGCCAGTGAAACTGGTAGGTCACCCGCGGCAGGTAGTCGCAGCTGGAGAGACAGTCGAGCTCGCGCCGGGTGACGAAGAGAAAGTGCACCCCCGAGCAGCCGCGGCGCGCCGCGTAGCTGCGCGCAGCGGCGGCGAGCACCTCCGATCGCCCGTTATCGTCTCCTGCGCCCAGCAGCAGTCGTGTTCCACCCGCGGGCGTGAAGGGCGCCGCGCTGACCAGCTTCGGATAGTAATCGATACCGGCGCGGTGGTAGGCATCGGCCCACTGCCAGTCGAAAACGAACTCACCATACGAGTCGAGCTTTACATACGCCGCGATGGCTCCGGCGAGCGCCCCGCCGGAGCGCAGCAGAAAGTATCGAGGCAGCCAACCCGTGCTGTCGCCGACCGCACCGGAGACTTCGAGCGCGCGGAGAAACCCGTACTCCATGAACGGATCGTTGTCATCGACAAGTGCGTTCCATGAAGCCTCATCGATCGCGTCGAGCGAGCCGACGACCTCGACGCCTCCGGTCTCCGGTCGCGTGCCGTCGTCGTGTTCGCCGCCTCCCGGGTCGTGCCGGTCACTCATACGATTCAGTCATGCGATTCAGCCGCGCCGGTCTTCTGTGAGACTCATCAATCTTTTCATGTGGACTATTCTCACGGTGGCGCCTTAAGCTCCATCTGTGCGCGGGCGGTTCGCTCGACTACGTGTCCTCCGTCCGCGCGCACCGGGCGGATGGGTTCGCGGCCGGCCGCGACGGCGTGCAATCGGGCTGCCACGCTTGTCAGCGCGTCGCGCCGCGCCCCACCGCTCGGGTACTGCCTCGACCCACCGGCCTCGTCGAGTCCCGTCGAGGGAAAACCCCTGCCCGACGCCGGCAAGCCCGCGCGAACCACGTAAGGCATCGCCGGGTCACCTTCCCGTCAGTGCGACAACAGTCTCTCCGAATTTCACTGCATGCCCAAGCTCGGTTGCGGGCAATCGTTGTTTTGCGGACGCCGGGGCGGCGTCAGGAAGGCAACCGGCCGATCACGCGTCAGCGAGACGGGGCTGGCGACCGAGGCGGAACGGGACCGGCACCTCGCCGGTCTCGGCGTACACGTCGTGCAGACGGATTACTGACAGGCATGTCCCCATCAGGATGTAGAACAGGATGTGGTGCCACATATCGGCGAAGAACGAGAAGATCATGAAACCGATCAATGCCGTTCTGAGCGCGTTGACGAGCCAGCCCAGACCGACCGGGCCGTAGCGGGCCTCGTATTCCCAGCCGATCTCGCGAATCCGCCGGAACGTCCAGACGAACAGCAACAGGTACATCACGAATGTGACGAGGCCGCCGGTCGAAAGGGCCCAGAGATACGAGTTATGCGGCGGCCCGACCGTTCCCGTGGGATCTGTAGCCGCACGCTCGGTGGTGAAGTTTCCGATCCCGACACCGAACAGAGGGTGCAGTCGCCAGACCCTCAGCGCGGATTGGGCCGTCTGGAGTCGGCCTTCCGCCGATCCGCTGGCTTCGACGCCTTCGGTCAGGACTTCCGTACGGACATTGAAACTGGTCAGCCGACGGGCGAGGTCTTCCGGCAAGACCACGCTCAGAACATTCACGTTGTAGACGAACTGGATGATCGCAACCAGGCCGAGTGTCGCCACACCCGCGACCTTCTTCAGACTGAACCGGCCTTCGAGCAGAACAATGATCACGAAGAACAGCAGGTTCAGGATTCCACTTCGTGAGCCGGTCATCGGAATCATCACGAAGGCGATCGTCGTCGCGATAAACCACAGCGGGTACATCCACGGCGACTTGATGGCGCGCCGCGCATACCACAGCAGCGTCAGGCCGAAGAGCGCGAAATAGGCGAGCTTGTTCGGGTTACGACCGGCGTAAACCGCAGGCCCGCTCTCACCGAGCACGCGCAGACGGCCGGTGCCCCATCCGAATGCGCCCGCCTCGGTGCTCACGTTGAAGTACGTCAGCAGCAGGCAGCCGATGATGATTGCGCAGACGAACTTCACGTCTCGTGGCGATCGTATGAAGAAGACAAAGAACAGGAGGAAAGCGAAACGCGTGAGGAATTTGGTTCCCGCGTCACGAGTCGCGATCAGCGCCGGCCCCTGGGCACGGCGGCTTGTCTCGAGCCTGACCGCTTCCGAAAGATCGACGTATTCGGCAGTCGGAATATAAAATGCCGCAGAAGTCAGCAGCACCGCCACGATCAGGCCGAGCAACACGAGAGGCCTGTATCTCAGCAACCAGAGGTCGCCCTCCCGCAGCAGGCCGTAGAGCATCATCGGCAGCAGGATGAGGCCCATCATGTTGTTGACCGTGAAATTACCCGCGCCGCGCATCCAGGCCGGATACGTGAACAGGAACGTGGTCAGGTAGATGAGAATGCCGATCGCGGGACGGCGGAACACCACGCTGCCGCCGACCGCGAAGATCATCAGCGCCAGAATCCACAGCCCGCTTCCGGTGAGCGAGACCTGCAGCGCGGTCAGCATCACCACGATACCGCCGACCACGTAAAGCAGCGGGCTGGACTGTCCGCCCGCGCTGGGAGTGCTCCGCGGGGTGCGTGCCGGGCTGCTCGAGCCTATCTGAACCGGAGGGAGTGCCATGGATTCGCGCAAAGCGCTCTGTGATTCTAAACCGTCAGGGGGGGGCGCTTCAACGAAAACGCCTCCCGAAAGGGGGGGAATCGCCGCCGGAAAGCCGAAACAGGCTCTTTCAGCGGGTTCCGAAGCCGCGTCGCGCCTCTTCGAGCTCGCGCGGCCAGGTGACCTGCTGCACTTTCGGGCAGGCCTGACCGAGCTGCCGAACAACCTCGTAGAGGTGAAAGACCTCCGGGTACAGAACCGGTTTGCCGCTGGTCATGAGGGCGGCGGCGATCCGCCGCTCGGGGTCGGCCCAGCAGATCACGTTGGTGAAGCCGAGGTGTCCGAAGGCGTGCTTGGTGTCCGGGCCATAAAGACTGAACCACTCGCCTCCGAGCATGAAGCCCATCCCGTAACGAAGCGGCAGCCCGAGCGTGAGGTCGAACTCGAGGTAGGACTGCTCGGAGGTCGCGCGACGGACGGTCCGAGGTTCGAAGATTTCAGTATTGCCGAGCGCGCCGTCGCACAGCAGCAGTTCGTAAAAACGGCTCATCTCCGCGGCGGTGCAGATGAGGTTGCCGGCAGGGACCACCGCCGTAAGGTAACGCGGGTCGTTGGTCAGCTCGATGACATCGTGAAAGTCGACGCCGAGCGCCCGTCGCAGCATGGTCGAGACCGGCGGAAGAACCGGCGGGCCGGTGAAGTAGTTCGTCGCGACCCGGTCTGCGTCGCTCTCATCGACCCCGTAGCCGAACCACCGCATCCCCAGGGGCCGACGAATCTCGCGCTCGAGCAGCGTACGGATACTCGCTCCGGTTACGCGGTGAATGATCTCGCCGAGCAGAAAACCGCCGCTGATGGCGTGATAGCCGACGCGCTGCCCTGCCCTCCAGGCCGGCTTCGCCTCACACAGGATGTCGCTGATCGCCTCGCGGTCGGACAGCAGTTCCAGATCCATGCACTCGGGCGGGACGTTCGGGATACCGGAGCGATGGGTCAGAACGTGACGGATGGTGATCCACTGCTTCCCGTGGATACCGAACTCCGGGATGTATTCGCAAACAGGATCGTCGAGGTGAATCTGGTGACGCTGATCGAGTAAGTGAATCAGCATCGCCGTGACAGCTTTGGCCGCGGAAAAAACGTTGAATGGAGTCGATGGCGTTACCGGAACCGGCGTGAGCGCCTGCGACTCTCCCGGCCCGGCCCCATGAGAGTAGCCGATCGCTCGATCGAGCAAGGTCTCGCCCTGACAGCGGACGTGCAACTGAACGGCCGGGTGAATTCCGCTACGGTAGAGCCGGCGAACGGCCCGCCACACTCGACCGATCCCGTCCGGATCGGCGCCGACCTCGACGGGGTCACATTCGCCCCGGCCGATTGTGGCAACCGAATCGATGTCGCGAGGGACCTCGGCCCGGGTCACGATCTCCGGAAGCCTGCGGCCTGTACTGAGGGGGGATCTCATAAGTGAGGGTCGGTGCGGCCTTGACCCTCAAGTGTACCCCATATTCTGCGAGATCGCAGTTTCACGATCGGATTTGCGGCTTTGCGTCGACGCCCCACGCCCCCATGTGAGGGAAAGCCGCCACGGACAGGCGCGTCGGCTGCGCCAATGCGTAGCGTGCCGGGGCCGAAGCCGTTCACATGCGGTACAGGACGCTCGACCTCGGCCGCCGGCTGCACCCATAATGATGCGCGAGCTGAAGCGGTGGGCAGCGCGGGCAGAGCGACACAGGCGGGCGATGCCCCGCGCACGGTAATGACGGACTCCGGCGGGGCCAGCGGGGCCAGGCAATTCGGGGGATCCCCTGGAGCATGGGTTCGGCAGGATTCTCTCGCAGCCCCCGCTGTAGCCCTCACGACATTCGCCATCTATGTGGCCGGGGCGGCTCGAACGATCTACGTCGGGGACAGCGGCGAGCTCGTCACCGCGGTCGCCACGCTCGGCATCCCCCACCCCAGCGGCTACCCGCTTTACGTTCTGCTGGGAAAGGCCTTCACGCTGGCAATCCCTTTCGGATCGATCGCGTTCCGGATGAGCCTTTTCAGCGCGGTATGCGCCGCGCTTTCGTGCGCGGTGGCCTACGCGCTCGCGCGGGCGTGGAGCCTTCGGCGCGACGCGGCCTTTCTCGCCGCCGGCCTGCTCGCCTTCTCGCCGAGCTTCTGGTCGCAGGCGAACATCCAGCGTGTCTACTCGCTGAACGCGCTCTTCGTCGTCACGGCCACGCTCGCTGCAACACGATGGCTGCGCGGCAGGCGCGACTCGCAGCTTGCGGTCGCTTTTCTGCTGTGCGGGCTCGGCGCAGCCAATCATACCTTCATGGCGCTGTACGCTGTCGCGCTGGGAGTCTACGTGACGGCGGTCGATCTTCGCGTACTGGTCGAGCCCGCAAGCTTCGCACGACGCGCGCTGACAGTGTTCGGGCCGTTCTTTGTCGGCCTCCTCCCCTACGCATACCTGCCGCTTCGCTCGCGGATGAACCCACGCCTGGACTGGGGCGACCCGGAGACGTTTGCAGGGTTCCGCGATGTCGTTCTGCGCGACGACTTCTGGGAGCGCGCGTGGATGGAGTCTGCATCCGACTGGTGGCCGATCCTGACCGACTACGCCGGGAGCCTGGCGACCGAGCTGGCGTGGGTCGGGGCCGCTCTGGCGCTGGTCGGCGCAGCAGTGGGGATGCGGCGGGGGGTCCCGGTGTTTCTCCTGCTGTCGATCATGCTCGCCAATGTCCTCGCGATCGGGCTGCACGGATCGCGCAGCGACATCTTCATCTGGCACCGCTACTACATCCCGTCGTACATCTGCGCGACGATGCTCGCGGCCGCGGGCTGGGACCTCGTTTCGCAACGTCTTCCGGCCCGCGCCTGCGCGGCCGTGATCGCATTGCCTCTTGCGCTGCTGATCTCCGGCCATCGCGACTTTGATCGAAGCCGCTACCGTATCGCCGAAGACTTCGCCCGCACCGTCCTCGATGCGATCCCTCCCGGCGCGCACCTCATCGCGACCGATGACAATGTCCTGTTCGCGCTGATGTATCTGCACCTGGTCGAGCGGGAGCGTCCCGACGTAAACCTCGTCATGCAGGGAGTCGGCAACGCCGATCTGCCTCCCTTGCGCTTCGACCCGGATAGCGAGCCGCTGTACTTCACCCACCACCCGAACTGGGATCTGCCGGCGCTGGAGATCGTTCCGATGGGTGTCGTCTACCAGGCACGCAGGCGCGGCGGACCACTCCCCGACGCGCAGGTTTCACGAATGCGACTCGATGGTGAGCTCGACGAAAAGGTCCCCAAAGACTATCTGACCCGAAACCTGATTGGCCACTTTCACTACACGCGCGGCTTCGCGTTCGAGCGGCGAGACTGGTTGCAGGCTCGAGCCGCTTTCGCCGAAGCCGCGGCCGCAGCGCCGGACAACGATGTCATGTTCTACAACCTCGGGCTCATTTACGCGCGCAACGGACTGTTCGAGGAGGCGCTGGAGTTCTTTGAGCGCTCCGATCAGATCAACCCGCGTCATCTCGCCAGCTCATCGCGTCCGCATGCGGCCGAAAAGATCAGCCGCATGCGCGAGGAGATCGCGCGTCTGGCCCGAGTAACCGCGGACTCCGGCCTCGCGCCACGGCCGGACACCGTCGGCGGCTGGAGCCCATCGACGCACGAAACGATCGCCACGCTGCTGGATTCGAAGGGCGAGAGCGTCGCTGCACGAGGACACCGGCTGCTTGCACTCGAGAAGCGATCCGAACGGCCATGAGCGGAGCGCGGCGACGCTTCCTTACGTCGTGTGCGGCGCTGTGCGGGATCGTCTGGCTGTGCTACGGCGGCTCGCTGGAAAACGAATTCGTATTCGACGATGCAATCTTCGCGGAGCGCGACTCCAGAGTGCAGTCGATCAGCGGCGCCGTGCGTCTGTTCTCCGAACCGCTCTGGAGCTTCGCCGACGATCCCGGAACCACCGGACTCCACCAGTACTATCGGCCGCTGCAGCAGCTGCCGCTGGTCGTAGCGAATGTCGGATTCGGTGGAGACCCGTTCGCGGCACATCTGATCGATCTCCTCCTGCATGCGCTGAACGCGATCCTCGTCCTGAGCTTGCTGCTGACTCTCGGAGTCGGACCGGGCGCAGCGGCGTTGCTCTCAGCGTTGTTCGCAGCTCATCCCGCATCTTCGGAAGCCGTGCTGTGGGTCGCCGATTCGGCCGGGCTCGGGTCGGCCGCGTGCACTCTCGGTTGCGTACTGCTCCACGCCCGGTTCCGTCGCTCCGACGTGTCCCTGCCGGGCTTTGCCCGCCGTGGCGTTGCTCGGCATGGCCGTCTGCGCCCTGCCCTCGCACTCGCACTCGCCGTGGGCGCGCTCAGCCTGTCTGCTGCCTGGTTCAAAGAGTCCGGCGCTCTGGTACCACTGTTCCTGCTGATCTACGACGCCCTTTCCGGCCGCCGCGAACGCGGGTGCCTGTCTCACCACGCCGCGTCGCTCCTCGGCGTCGGTATCTATCTGGCCTGCCGGTATCACGCCCTGGGCGGATTGCTGCCCGGCGCGGGCGATCTCGCCCTCGGCCCGGCCGAGCTGATCCTCAACGCCATCGCTTTGCTGCCCTCGTATGCGATGACGCTGGCATGGCCGTTCGAGCTCAATATGGACCACGACTTCGAACCGGTCGTCGGGATGACCGACACGCGCGTCGCCGCCGGCCTCGCGCTGGCGATTGGCGCGGTGAGCCTGCTGCTCACGACCTGGCGCTCGAGGCCGGTTGTCGCGTTCGGCATCGCGTGGACCATGATCGCGGTGTCGCCGTTTCTGCTGGTCCGCTGGCCGGAGATCAACGTCTTCGCGGAACGCTATCTGTATATGCCGACAATCGGCGTGGTTGCGGCGATCGGCGGATGGCTGGCGATGACGAAGGACACCGCTCAGTCGAACGGACGATCGCTCGCCTCGCGCATCATGCCGGCCGCGGCCGCGCTGGTCCTGCTGGCCGTGTACGTGACCACGGTGCGCGCGCGCGTGCCCGACTGGAAGGACGAGGTCACTCTGTATACCCGCACGCTCGAGCAGTCCCCGCGCGCCGAGCTCATCCGCAACAATCTCGCCCTGCGCTATCTCGCACTGGACCGGCCGCGCGACGGGATCGCGATTCAGAGGGAACTGGTCGCGATGTCGCCTGACTTTGCTCGCGCCTGGCACAACCTCGGCTTGCTCTACCTGGCCGACGGCGACGACAGCGCCGCGGTCGGCGCATTCACCCGCGCTGCCGAGATCGAGCCGACCTACGGGCCGACATGGCTCAACCTGGGTTACGCTCAAAGCCGCAACGGGCACCGCGCAGAAGCGACCATCGCATACTTCCGAGCGGTTGCAGCAGCGCCTACCGACACCCGCGCGTGGTACAATCTCGCCGTGATCGCTTTCGAGCAGGGGCAGCCAGCGAATGCGCTCCGAGCGATCGACCAGGTACTGACCGCTGCCCCTGAAGACCGGGCGGCGCGCGCTCTGCGAGAACAGATTCAGGCCGGGGAACGGCCGCCGGCGCCGCAAGCGGCGTCAGCCGGCAGCGCGGGAGACACAGCCGGTAACGACACGAGCAACCGGAACACGCGGGGACTCGCCGAGCGTGGCAGAAAGCTGGCCGAGGCCGGCGAGACCGGCAAGGCGATCGCGGTCCTCAACGCTGCCGCGTGGCTCGACGAAGGTTCGGACCTGCCGCACCGATATCTCGCCAACGTTTACTACCTGTCGGGAGAACGCGAGCGAGCGCTGGTTCACCAGCGCGCGGCGGTTGAACGTGCGCCGGACAACCCGCTTAATCAGCGCAATCTGCGGGCTCTCGAGAAACAGACAGAGGCCGACCCGAAATGACTCGTCTTCGAGAGCACGTCTGCAAGCACGTCCGCCGAGGCCCGCGCCGGGGCCCTGGCCACCGTTCGGCATCGCTCATCGCCATGGCTCTTGCGATCGCTACCATCGCCGCAGCGCCCGGTTGCCGGCCGCCGTCGAGCGAACCGCGAGTCATCGTGCTCGGGCTCGACAGCCTTGACCCCGGCATCATCGACCTGCTCCTGTCCGAGGGGAAGATGCCCAACTTCGCACGGCTGCGAACCGGTGGTGCGTACGGAAGGCTGACAAGCAGTCGCCCGCTGCTGAGCCCGATCATCTGGACGACGATCGCGACCGGTCGCAACCCGTCCGACCACCACATCGGACACTTTGTGGCGATCAACGAGAAGACCGGCGAGGAGCTTCCAGTCACCAGCCGGAGGCGCGGCGTCAAAGCACTGTGGAATATCGCGAGCGAGGCCGGCCGGTCGGTGGCGGTCGTCGGCTGGTGGGCAACGTGGCCGGCAGAAACCGTCAACGGCGTAATCGTCAGCGATCACACGTGCTACCACTTCCTTTTCGACGAGGGAGCGAGCGGTTCATCCGACCCCACCGGCATCGTGCACCCGCCCCAACGCACCGGAGCGGTACTCGAGAAGGTCCGGCGACCGGCCGATCTCGAAGCTGCCGAGCTTGCGCGCTTCGTCGACATCTCCGCCGAGCAGGCAGCGCGGCCGTTCTCGTTCGAAGATGACCTGAGCCACTTCCGCTGGGCGCTCGCGACCGGCCAGTCGTATTCGGAGATCGGACTGGACCTGTATGTCGATGACCGACCCGATATCACGATGGTCTACATCGAGGGGGTCGATTCGAGCTCGCACCTGTTCGGCCATCTGTTTCGATCCGAAGGTCTGAGCGGCGAACTCGCGCAGCAGCAGAGGCAGTTCGGGAGAGTTGTCGAAGAGATGTATATCTTCGCCGACGAACTGGTCGGTCGTTACCTCGATGCGATGGATGACAACACCACGCTGGTGGTGGTCTCTGATCACGGCTTCGAGCTCGGCGCCTTGCACTCCGACCCGAGCAAGACCCGGGACATGCGCCGCGTCAGCGAGCGTTTCCACAAAATCGAGGGCATCGTTTACCTGTACGGCCGCGGCGTGAAGAGCGCCTCACGCCTCAATCGACCGGTGCTGGTCGATGTCGCTCCGACCGTACTGGCGCTCGCAGGTCTGTCCCCGGCCGCCGATATGCCGGGACGCGTACTGGACGAGGGGCTCGACTTCGAACCGCCGCAACGCAGTGTGGCCTCGTACGAGACCGGCGCCCCGCGCGCAGACTCGGCAGGCAGCGCCGCCGCACACGGCGATGCCGCGTCCATCGATCCGGCGATTCTCGAGCACCTGCGAAGTCTGGGATACCTCGACACAGCCTCACCGACCGGAGACCGCAATCTGGCGTCACTGCACGTCGAAGCCGGACGCTACGCCGAAGCCGAGGCCGCGTACCGCAAGCTGATCGAAGACAAGCCCGACGATGGCGCGATTCGAACCAGCCTCGCAGCGACGCTCGGCTTCCTGGGGCGTTACGATGAGGCCCTCGAACAGCTCGCGGAGGCCGAACGGCTCTCGCCTTTGAACCCCGAGATCTACCACAACCGCGGCGTCGTCTTCGAGCGTCAGGGCAAACCGGACGAGGCTGTCGCGCAGTATCGCGAGGCGGTTCGCTATGCGCCCGATTTCAAACCCTCGCGCGACGCCCTCAAGAGGCTGACGGGCTCCGCCGATGCGCAGGGGCCGGGCACCGCGGCAGAGCGCCTCGCCGCGGCGATGTGTGAGCGAGCGGCCGACGCCGCTCGGCGCGGCGATTACCCGAAGGCACTGGCCGCGCTCGATGAGGCTACGCGCGTCGCGCCCGCCTACTCGCGGGTCTACCAGTACCGTGCGAACGTCGCGTTCCTGATGGGCGAACGCGCGGCGGGGATCGCGGCACTCGAAAAGGCCCTGGCACTCGAACCCGACAACGCTCTGTATCGTCACAACCTCGAGGCACTGCGCGAGCAGAACACGCCCGGCCCGGCCGATACACCCAGCGAATAGGACATACTTCGGGGCATCTGCGGGGCGCTACTTGCAGGCCAGTCCACTGGCGCTGCTCGCACAGGCCATCGCCGGTGTCGCCGAGCAGCCAGCCGCGCCGCCGAAATCAAAATCGAAGCCCGCAGCGGACACGCCGGCAACCTTCGACGCATAATTCCGGTAACGGACCTTCAGCGTGACCTTGTACCCGGTACCGCTGGGGCGCACCTGGAAAAACACGACGCCGTCCTGCAATCCGCCGCGGTCCGACCAGGTGTCCGTCGTGCCTGAACTGGTCCAGCGCGGATCCCCCGGCGGCAGTGTGTAGCTCAAAATACTGCCGTTGTTCAGCGGAGCAGTGATCACCAGCCCGGTCGCGGCCGGATTCGGAGCCGACCCGGCGTTCACAAGCCCGACCATCGTCAGGGAGTCGGAGAAAGGCAGCGAAGAGAGGCGTACTTTCATCTTCGCTTTGACGCCGAGCGAGCAATTGTATCGGTGGATAGCGATCGGCTGCGGCGGATAGTCCGTAAGTGCCTCCGGATCCCAGTAAATGACCCGACTCGCGCTGCTCGCCACCGACCCGTTCAGTGTAGACGCGGCATTGAAAACGCGGACAGCCTGAGGGGGTGCGCCCGGGATCGGCCCCGGCCCGCTCTCGTCCGCATCGGAGACGTAGAGCACGTCATCGGCTTCGACATAATAGAGCCCGAGCGCGTGCTTGAAACCGGTCAATGTCCGGTCGGCAGCGATATCCCCGGTTGCGGTCGACGCGTTGTGAAACACGAACACATCCTGATCGTGGCTGGCGACGTAGAGATGATCGCGAATCAGGTCCACCTGCACGTTGTGAACGGTCGGGTGCGCAGCGGCGAACGGGGAGAATGTGGGTCCCGCGATTTGGCGATTCGGGACCGGGGAGCCGGTGGCCGTCGATGCCGAGTGGAAGATGACGACACCGCGATTGGCCGACGCGCCGTTGGCGTTCGCGACGTACAGATAATCACGAGCCGGGTCGATGAAGGTATTGAACGGCTGGTCGAGATTCGTTGCAGCGCCGCCGATCGTTCGGTTGGGAGCGATGTTGCCGTTCGCTGTCGAGGCACTGTGCCAGACCAAGACCTGCCCTCGGGTTGTCGGCGCGGTGGTGTCGCCGAGCCTGCAAGCAACGTAGATCATGTCTCGCTGTTCGTCGATCCACAGGCCATGCGGCTCATCGAGTAGTGTCGAGGCGCCGCCGATCACCCGCGCCGGGATTGCGCCCGCGTTCATCGTTCGCGCGCCGGCGAAGATCTGAATTTCGTCTGTGAACAGGCTTGTGACGTACAGCTCGTCCGTCGACTTGCGGTAATAGAGCATGTGGGGGAAGTTGAATGTCGACGTCGTACCGGCGAGTCGCCGGTCGGGAGGCTTGTTGCCGTTGATCAGTTCCGCACGATCGAATACATCGATCGCATCCCACGGAATGTAGCGGTCGTATTCACCGGTCCCGAGGAACATCCGATGGCGAGCCTGAGCGGAGGCGCTCGTCGCCAGCATCGGCATCACGATCGAACAGATCGCCAACGACGCCAGGAAACGGCATGTCCGGCGCTTCCGTTGTCGCCTGCGTGGCCGATCGCTCGATGCCGCTTCCCGGGGGGCGGGTTCATTCGACTTCAGCATTTTCCAGATAGCCATGATGGCGCAATGGTAGTCTGCGCCCGGAGCTGACGGCAGACTCAGGCCCCCCCCTATCGGGTCGAATCGTTGGGATTAGCTCCACAAAGTTGGAACACTCCCGGCATGCGATTTTCCTACGCCGAATCGATGATCGACCCCGCACAGTATCTGCCTCTGGCCCGTGCGGTTGAGCAGGCAGGCTATGACTCCTTCGTGGTACCCGACAGCATCTGCTACCCCGAAGTTTCCGACAGCAAGTACCCGTATACGCCCGACGGCAACCGCGAGTTCCTCGAGGACAAGCCGTTCATCGAACCGTTTACACTGATCCCCGCGATGGCCGCGGTAACCGAGAAACTTCGCTTCAGTACATTCGTCGTCAAGCTGCCGATCCGTCACCCGGTTCTCGTGGCGAAGCAGGCGTCATCGGTCGCGGTGATGTCGAACAATCGCTTCTGGTTCGGCGTCGGCGTGAGCCCGTGGCCGGATGACTACCGCATCTGCGACCAGCCCTGGGCCCGTCGCGGCAAGCGCATGGACGAGATGATCGAGATAATCAAACGTTTGACCTCGGGCGGCTTTCACGATTTCCGCGGCGAGTTCTACGACATGGAGAGCATCAAGATCTGTCCGGTCTCGACCGAGCCGATCCCGATCCTGATCGGCGGTCATTCCGACGCGGCCCTGCGCCGCGCTGCCCGACTGAGCGATGGCTGGATGCACGCGGGCGGTGACGCAGAGGAGCTGAAGAAAATGATCGGACGGCTGAACGAGCTGCGCAGGGAGTACGGACGCGAGAACACGCCGTTCGAAGTTCACGTCATCAGCTTCGATGCCTACAGCGTCGACGGCGTCAAGAAGCTCGAAGACATGGGTGTTACCGACTGCATCGTCGGCTTCCGCGACGTCTACAACGAGAAAGAGGACTCCCAGACGCTCGAGCAGAAGATCGCCGCACTCAACTGGTACGCCGAGGAGATCATCGCGAAGGTCTGAGCACGTCGGTCGTCGGAGACCGATTTCGCCGCCGCCGACTACTCTTCGACGGGACGATCGGCCTGGCCGTCGCGAGCGCCGCGCGAGCTGCGCCCCCGGGTCCGTGGCGTGTCTCCGGCCAGGCGTGCTGCGAACTTGGCGGCAGCACGCATATAGCGCTCGATCTCCGTATCCGACAGCCCGGGGTCCTCGTTCTCCAACGCCTCGCGGAAATCGTCGAGCTCGCGATCGAGGAGCTTGCGAAGCAGCAATCGGTCCAGTTCGGTCGGGCGCGGCACGGCCTGTGTTTCTACCCGATCCATCACCGCGCCACGACCTCCGTACGCACCGCCCCCCTCATCGAGGGCGCGGCCGGATTCGAGTTGAAAGACGAAGGGGGACACCGCGAGGACATGGACAGGAGCCTGCCGGCGTGGTCTATTCAGGCCGCTCGCGATCCAGCGGGCCGGAGAACCAACACATGAAAAATCCACCGGGAACTCCCTCGACCTCCGCCCCGTCAAGGCAAGAGCTCAGAGCATCGGTCGCGGCGCTCGCGCTGGCGACTGCCACCGTGCTCACCGGCTGCGCCGCGACGAACCCCGCGACCTACGACTCGTTCAGCCAATGGGCGGTAGGCGATATCGACGTTTACCGGCTCGATTCGGGCGCCGAACACAGGCCGCAGGTCTATCGGATGTTTTACGGCCTCGCTCTCACGCCACCGCTGGCAACCTACGATGCGGCCAGGATCGCCGCCTCACCGGTGGTCTGGAGCTACTATGCGGCCGGCGATGTGCCGGATCTGTTCCGTCGTGACGGCAAGAAGTCGGTGTCGACGGACGAGTCCGACTGGAGAGCGCCGGCCTTCGAAGCACGGTGACCGACCGGGTCGTGGAATGCCGGCCTTTGCGACGGCCTCGGCAGCACGGCTGCGCAGCCGGCGGGCGGATCTGGCAAGGAACCGCTGACACGGCTACCTTACGCGCCCGGGCGGGCCTTCGTCCGGCAGCGGAGCAACACAGATGAGAATCACACTCGCGATAACCCTCGCTCTGACATTCGGTCTGCCGATCGTTGCATCGGCGACCTCCTACAACGGTTACTCGAACACCGGCTTCCGCCATTACGGCAAACGTCAGTGCTGTGAGAGCGCAGTCGTCGAAGCACAGGACGACAGCGCGCGAGCGTGCAAACGAGCCGGCGGCTTCGCGGACTACAAGCGCAACACCTCTCGCGGCAAGTGCAAGTGGGATCGGCGCCGTGACAAGCAGGGCCGCTGGGTCTACAGCTGCTCGGGCGTAGCGACGGTCCTGTGCCGGTGAGCGGCGGCGACGCGACCCGTCGGTCTGAAAGCAAACGAGGAGCACGAATCACGATGAACCGGTTTTTCCGTAAAGCCACGACCACGCTCGCCATGACGGCGATTGCAGCAACGGTGGTCTCCGTCGGCGCTTGTGCGCCGAAACACAAGCCGCTGTTCATCGAGTCCGGGTTCCTGACCGAGTACGCGATGCTCCATCCCGGCGAGCCCGGTCAGCTGGCGATGGTCTACCGCAACCCGAACGCGGACTTCTCGACCTATCACAAGATTCTCTTCGAGCCGCTGACAATCTGGATCGACGAGACGCAAAGCTCGCAGATGCACAGCGACGACCTGCAGAGGATCGCGAACGGCCTGTACTACGCCGTCGCGCTTGAACTGCGGAAGGAATGGCAGCTGGTCACCGAGTCAGGGCCCGGCGTCATGCGACTGCGGATCGGCCTGATCGCGGTCGATCACCCCGAGGATCACCTCGACGTCTACACGACCGTTGCCGCCGAAGAGACAGCCAATTCGGACACGCCGATCCCCGAGTCGCTGCGCGGCATTGGCGAGCATATTACCGTCGAGGTCGAGTTGTTCGACGACCAGACACGCGAAGTGCTGGCCGCGGCGGTTGATCGCTGGGCGGATACCGGGCCGCACGGCCCGGTCGAGACCTGGTCGGACGTCCACCGGGAATTCGAGAACTGGGGACGCTGGCTTCGCGGCCGCTTGCACCGAGGTGCAGCCGCCGGAAGCCACGAAGAGCTCTGAGTCCGCGCGCCGATCGGGCGCGCAGCTTTACTTGACGCTGTAACCGCGCCCGGACATGCATGCGCCGAAGGCCTTGCCGTATTCGGCGCGGCCGGCATCCTGCGAACGATCGTGTTCGTTCTCGACGCGGCGCCGGCGCATGCCACCCATGGCTCCTCCGGTAGCGGCACCGATCGCCGCTCCTTTGCCGGCGTCGCCGGCGATGGCTCCCCCGATCGCACCCAGCGCTGCGCCACGAGCCGCGCCGCCGACGGCTCCCGATGTTTTCGGAGCTGAACTCTGGCGCGCGGGATCAAAACCGCTCTGCTCGATCGCCCAGCGGTTGCATTCGTACTTGTCTTTGTCCTGCTGTTCCTGACTCTGGCCCTTCTCCGGGTAGATGTAGACCTCGGCGCCGGCGGTAGCGGAGGTCGCGAGGACCATCGCGGCAACGCCGGCGAGCGAGGCAAAACGGGAAACAAAAGCAGTCGGCAGGTCGATTTTCATCGGGTACTCCTTGAGGACGCGCAGAGCATGCGGCCTCAGGCCAGCGCGATCCCGGAGACGGGTATACCCGCGGGGACAGACGAGGACCAGCCGTCCGGGCCCGCCCCTCAGCTGTCGTTCGAGGGTTGCTGCGTGGGAGCCTCTCCGGCGGAGTCGGACACGGTTTTCGGCGCAGTCTCCTGCCCGGTGTCCCGCGCCATCGGGGTGGCCGCGGCAGGCTTTGCATCCGTGCCTGTGCCGGACGTACGGGCTTGCCCTCGGTCCACGGCGGCCTCGCCGGGCGCCGTCACGACCTGCGCCGCTGCCGGCTGTTTCTCGCCGGACCAGCCGCCGCCGAGCGCACGATAGATGCGGATGAGATTCTGTGTGACGAAGCCGTCGCTCTGCGCGAGGCGGTCTTCCTCGTTGAATTGTGTCCGCTGCGTATCGAGAACGTTCTGAAAGTCGACCAGCCCCGTGCGGTACAGCGTATCCACAAGCGAGACGGACTGCTGTGCCGCTGTCACCGAGCGCCGCAGGGCATCGCGCCGGAGCTTCTCCTGCTCATAGGCGACCATGGAATTCTCCACGTCTTCCAGCGCCAGCAGAACGGTCTGCTCATACGCGGACAACGCCTGCTCGGTACGCGCGTCCTCGACCTTGACGAGGCTGCGTATCCGTCCGCCATCGAAGATGTTCCACCGGAACTGCGGACCGAAACCCCAGGTAATCCCGTCGGGCTTGAAAATACCGGCCGACGACCCCTCGAAGGCGAACACGCCGCTCAGCGTGAACCGGGGATACAGATCCGCAGTCGCCACACCGATCTGTGCCGTACGGGCCGCCAGCGTGCGTTCCGCGCTTCGCACATCGGGGCGCTGGCGCAGCAGATCGGCCGGTACGCCGACGCTGAGCGGCCCCTGCCCTGACGGGATCGGCGCGACCACGTCGAGCTCCGTAGCAAGCTCTCCGGGCGGAACGCCGATCAGCACGCTGAGGCGATTGACCGCCGCGATGACACCGCGACGAAGGGCGGGAATGAAAGATTCTGTACTCGCGAGGTTCTGCTCCGCCTGTCTGACGTCGAGTTGGCCGACGAGCTCGGCCTCGAAACGATTGATCGTAAGACGCAGCGTCCCCTTCTGCGTCCCTACGTTGTTCGATACGACCTCGAGTCGACGCTGAAGCGTCCGGAGCTGGACGTAATTCAAGGCAACGTCGGCGAGCAGCGAAACGAGAACATCCCTGTAGTCCTCGATCGTGGCCTGGTAATCGGCCTCGGCCGACTCGATCGAACGGGAAACACGGCCGAAGACATCGATCTCCCACGTCGCATCGAAACCGCTGCCGTAATAGTTTTCGGTCAGCCTGCGTTCCTGCTGGTTGCTGAAATCGCCGACTTTGTCGGATCTTCGTTCGTACGACCCCACACCATCCACGTCGGGAAAGCGGTTACCGCTGGAGAACCCGTAACGAGCGCGCGCCTCTCGTACGCGACCGACGGCAACGCGCAGATCGCGGTTCCCCTCGACGGCGCGTACGATCAGGCCCTCCAGTGCCGGATCGTCGAGCGTTCGCCACCAGGTGTGAAGGTTGCTCTGCCCCTCCACGAGCCCTTCGGAGATCTCCGCATGCCACGCGTCCGGGAGCGGCTCCGCCGGTGGAGTGTAGTTGGGGCCGACGCGGCACCCCTGCGAGATGATCGCGACCAGAAACACGGCGATCGCCGTGGACGCCCGCAGGGTCGATGATCTCCCGCGCGGGGAAACAGTGGGGGTTAAACGTACTCGCGATTGCATAGAGGTTGGTGTCTCCCGGGAACGCAGCGCGCTGGGCGTCGGAGACCGACGCTCGATCCTTGAAGTTACAGATACGGCGCAGGGACGGCAACGCCCCCGACCGGGTGGTCCGCGGGTTCCCTTCGCCACCCCGCGCGGCTAAACCTGCCGGACCATGAAAAATTACCGGTTCATCCCACCCGCGCTCATCGCCCTGTCGATCGCCTTTCTGCCGGCAACCGCAGTACAGTCCACCGCCGGACAGACCGCAGGCGGTGACCCGAAAGCTGCCGGATACAGGGCATGGGTCGAGCAGATCAAGCAGGCTCCACGCGGGCCGTTCACCAGGCTGCGCTGGTTCTGTAACGACGGGACCGTCCACCCGCCGAGCCCCTACCCGTGCACCAACCGCGGTGGCGGAAAACAGCACGGCGAGTGGACCGATCAGGTCAAGGTCATGCGCGACAACGGCTACTACATTGCCAACGTTCTGGCCGACATCGACCCGCGCACGTTCACCGGGCCGGCAGCGGATCGCGAACAGCTCTCCCAGATCGTCATCGAACGGTTTCTCATGCAGGCCGCCGAGGGCTGGGTGTTTCGAGGTGCGTACGGGTATCGCGGCGCACTCCAGGCCGAGGACGAGGAGGCCGGCGCGCAGGCGCTGGTCATGGCCATGCTCACCGATCCCGCCTGGCGCGATCCTTCACGCTTTCTGCTGTTGCGCGAGGCAGTACGGGCGTTACCGCTTCAAACCGATGACATCAGCGCCACCGCCGTGCGCCAGGAAGCGCTCGACGTCGCCGAGAAAGACCCCGCGTTCAACAAGATGCGGATCAAGAGTCCCGGATCGCCGGATGCAGCCGACGCCGCAGCGGTCCGTGAGTACGCGAGCACGCAAGGCAAGAGTGAGCTCGCCCCGGAGTACGCGCACCTCGCCGACATGATCGATGAACTCTACTCCGAGGGAGCCGCTGCCGACAGCCTCGAGCGTCTTGCAGAGAATACCGAGGACGCGAAACTGGCCGCCGAACTCAGGGCGTACGCCGGACAACTCGACGCCGCGACGGACGACTCGGGCCGTCTCAGAGCCGGCGCGGCCAATATGTATCTGCTGCGCAAACACTTTCAGGCCGGCTCCACTCCGGCAGACGGTCTGGTAATTCTGAGCGCGAGCCTGGCGCTGGAGAGGGAGACGTATACGGCCGGAGCTTCGCTGATGTCACAGCTCGGCGCGACCACCCGGCGCGGCCAGCTGACATGGATGGCGAACGGACTCCTGGGAGTCTACGGCGCCGGGCTGATCAGCAAACGCGAGCTCGACAGCGCGCTCGGCGCGCTGCAACAACTCGACTACGCGCAGCCGCTCACACTGAAAGCCTATCGCGACCAGCTTCGCTATCTCGGCCGCATCCCGGAGTGGGCCGCCGGACAGATGCGCTTCAACTTCTCGCTCGCCGAGAACCGCCTGGCTGCCATCGAACCGCTCGCGCACATGTACGCGCAGGACCGTCTGCGGGCGAGCTCTTTGCTGATCTGCACCGCTGTCGCCGACAGCCTCGAACGTGATGCCAACACTCTGGCGGGCATCGAACACAGCCTGTTCGGCAAGCGCGTCGGGACCGGGCTCCGGGCGCTGAACCCCGGGCTGGCACGAGGTCCGCTGTACACCCCGCAAGCCGGGCAGCAACCGGACGCGGTCGACTCCGACGGCGTCTA
The DNA here is from genome assembly GCA_964225545.1 of Candidatus Nitrosopumilus sp. Classification (GTDB taxonomy): domain Bacteria; phylum Desulfobacterota; class Binatia; order UBA1149; family SPBQ01; genus SPBQ01. Next base: position 36,889 of record CAXQPB010000182.1, read on the forward strand.
TCTGCTTCCCGAGACGACCTCCGATCTGCCACGCGTCGGCGGGATCCTGACCCAGGGCGAGGGAAACTCGCTCTCGCACGTACAGCTCCTTGCACGCAACCTCGGCATCCCCAACGTCGTTGTCGGCAACTCGATCCTCGGTCAGGTGCGCGATCGCCTCGGACGCCGGGTCGTCATGGCAGTCAGCCCGAATGGGGTCGTACAGCTCGAGGATGACAACAGCGACTGGGACAGCGTCTTCGGCGCCAGCGTGAGCACCGACCACGCGGTGGTGATCAAGCCCGATCTCGACAAGCTCGACCTCTCCGTAACCGAATTCATTCCACTCGGGCAGCTGCGGGCCGCCGACTCCGGCCGTGTATCGGGGCCCAAAGGCGCGAATCTCGGAGAGCTGAAACATCACTTCGGTGACCGAGTGCCGGATGGCTTCGTGATCCCGTTCGGCGTCTTCCGTCAGCTGCTCAATCGACCACTGGAGAAAGGCGGCCCATCGGTTTACGACTGGATGAAGAGCGAATACGACGCGATTGACGCACTGGCCGGCGACCCGGCCGGCAATCCGGCCGCCGAGCGCAAACGCGTACGAGCCTTCCTTGGCCGCCTCCAGACCTGGATCGCGAATGTGGACCCCGGCGACGCTTTCCGTTCGAAGCTCAGAGCGGCGCTCGATGCACGTTTCGGGCCGGGCGACGGCTACGGCGTTTTTGTCCGCAGCGATACCAACGTCGAGGATCTGCCCGGCTTCACCGGTGCCGGGCTGAACGAGACGATCCCGAACGTGGTCGGCTTCGACCGCATCGCAGCAGCCGTGCAGGAAGTCTGGGCGTCTCCTTTCACCGAACGCGCATACGGCTGGCGACAGCAGAACATGACGCAGCCGGAGTACGTCTTCCCCGCGGTCGTCGTTCAGTACAGCTTTCCGGCACAGAAATCCGGCGTGATGGTGACAACCGATCTCCTCGGCGGCGGCAATGACTGGCTCTCGGTAGCGGCGAGCGAAGGGGTCGGCGGAGCTGTCGACGGTCAGGCCGCCGAGAGCCTGCGGATCCCCGCCGATGGCAGGCCGGCCCGGCTGCTTGCGCAAGCAACGTCGCCGACGATGCGGGTGCTATCGCCCGACGGCGGCATCGTGACCGTGCCTGCCAGCGGAACCGATGCGGTTCTGCGCGACGCGGAGATCGTACAGCTGGTGTCGCTGGCGGCAGAGGTTCCGCGAAAGATCGAGGAGCTGCGCGACAGGAAAGGCCGGCCGATCCCCGCCGATATCGAGTTCGCTTTCCGCGACGGGCGAATGAAGCTGCTGCAGATCCGGCCTTTCGTCGAGAGCAAGAGCGCCAACGCCAACCAGTACCTGATCTCGCTCGACAGCAACTTCAGGAAGAACGAAAACAGCACCGTCGACCTGGCCGAGCCGACCGCAGGAGCAGCGCCGGGAGAAGCGCCGGGACCAGCCTCAGGAGCAGCCCGAGGACCGGCCCGAGGAGCAGTCCGATGAGCAGTCCGATGAGCAGCCCGATGATCGGTACAACGCGGACGACGAGATCGGATGCAGGAATGACCAACCGAACGGCCGTGCCCGTGCCCGCGACCGTGCGGCGGCACGCGCGAGCGGCCGGGCGGGCTGCGCTGCTCGCGGTCATGACGCTGCTGTTCGCGGCTCCGCAGGCCGCGCGCGCGTACCCGCTCGACGCGGCCGACCAGACGGGAATCTCACGCCTCGAGGCTTACTACCGCGCGACGTACCGGCTCACGAGACCGACCATCCTGTCCTCCGGCGCCCTGCTCCCCATCAAGGACATCAAGCTCAGGCTCATCGATCGACCCGACTTCACGATCCCGGCACCCGACCCGGCTTTCGGGGCGGAGGTCGTCGAGCTGCTCGGCGAAGACGCCCCCTACTACGGCGTTGCCGTGCTCGACATTACCGACCCGGACGCTCCCCGGTATGCCGAGCACAACGGCACCAAGCCGCAGAACCCGGGCAGCGTGGGCAAAATCCTGGTCGCACTCGCCTGGTTCCAGGCGCTGGCCGACGTATATCCGGACGACATCGAGGCGCGGAAGCGTGTCATGACCGACACAATCATTGTCGCTGACGAGTGGACACGGACCGACCACCACGAGGTCCCGTTCTGGAAACCCGGCGACGCCATGGTCGAGGTTCGCCCGATCGTCGAGGGCGATTCGGGCAACATCTACACGTGGCTCGACTGGATGCTCTCTGCGAGCAACAACTCCGCGGCGGGCCTGATGATGTGGCAGACCATGCTGCTCGCCCACTTCGGAACCGAATATCCGGTGACCAAGGCGCAGGCCGATCAGTGGTTCAAGGAAGCCCCGCGCTCGGAGCTGACTCGCGTCTATACGGCAGCGATCCAGGGGTCGGTCACCCGCAACGGGCTCGACCTCAAGTCTCTGCGTCAGGGCAGTTTCTTCACACGCGAGGGAAAGAACCGTATCCCGGGCCAGACCTACAGCTACGCGAACGCGCGGGAGCTGGTCCGCTACACCGTGCAGATGGAGAAAGGCAAGCTGGTCGATCCGTTCTCGAGTCTGGAGATCAAGCGGCTGCTCTACCTGACGGACCGGAGAATCCGCTACGCGTCCAGCCAGGCGCTCAACGACGCGGCCGTCTTCTACAAGTCGGGGTCCCTGTACAGCTGTAAACAGGAGACGGGGTTCGTCTGCGGAAAGTATATGGGGAACGTGAAGAACTACCTCAATTCCCTGGCGATCATCGAGACGCACGATCGATGGCCGCAGCTCGACTACATCACCGCGCTTTTATCGAACGTGCTGCGCAAGAACTCGGCTGTGATTCACCAGCAGTTCGGAACCGATCTGCACGAGCTGTTGGGGGGCGCGCATCCGGCAACCGAAGCGCCGGCACCCGCGGCCGATATCAGCGGTTCAGGTACTGATAGCGCGTCGCCGCCGAAGGGAGAGGAATCGGATTTCGCGGATTCGCAGCCGAACGACTCACGCCCGCCGTCGCGAACACGACGGAGTCCATGGAGACGATAAGTCGACTCAGCCACTCCGCGCCCTTCTCGGAGTTCGACAGGGAGACCGCGATATAACGCCGCCCGTCGTGCTCGATGATCGCGCTGTCCGAATGGTAGGTCCGCCACGTCCCGGACTTGCGGTACAGCCGCGCCGTAGGAACGCTCTCCGCGAGTCCCTTCGCGAACTTCGAGCGAACCTTGGTCTCGGCCATGATCTGCTTCATCTTCCGACTCAGCTCCGGCGTCACCAGACGTCCGGTCTCGAGCAGGTAGTAGAAGCGTGCAGCCTGCATCGCGGTCGCACCGTGAGAGAGGTTGTGAAGCGGATCACGCCGCCAGAGTCCTGAGCTCGCGTAGTCCTTCCCGACCCACAGCCCACCGTTGCGACTCGGATCGTACAGTCGGTACTGCGGCGACATCATGACACTCGCAATGTAGTCTTTTCCGACTTTGCCGATCAGACTGGTAGCCGCTGAATTGGAGGAGTAACGGATCATGAGCTCGAGTTCGTGTTCGAGCTGGGCAGTCAGTCGAAGCTCGCCGGCGCGAATCTTCTCGAACACCGCCAGCATGACCGCGATCTTCGGCAGGCTCGCCGCGTACATCATGACGTCGCCGTTGAGCTCGGCGACGCGCACATCGCGCTGATCGGTCACGTCCACGAGCACGACGCTCAGACGCTTCTTGTCGATCTGGGAGGAAAGTCCGAGCTCGGCGATCGCCGTCTCGAGAGCGCCCTGCATGGTCGGATCTTTGTAGCGCCACAACGGCGCCGGGCAGGACTCCGCTCCGAGAAGTTCCAGCTTTCGGATCTGAGCAGTGACGGGGTCGAGTTCGCTCGCCACTGAATTCGCAGCCGTCCCGGCCACCAACAGCGTGCCCAGCACGCATCCCACCACCTTCACCACCACGAATCGTCTTCTCATGCGCACGTTTTTCCTCAAGAGGGGTCTGTATACAGCCATGGAGTGTAACACGGAAGCGAAAGCGGTTCTCGACCCCCGCCCGAGACAGACCCATCCGGGGGGTAAAAACCCGAAAAAATCATTAAAATTCAAGGCTTTCTTTTTGCACCTCGGTGTTTTGACCGCTAGATTCAGGCTTCCCGTGAGCATGCCGTGCCGCCTGAAAAGCCCGGCTCCAGGCATCCGGCGCCTTGAAAACCGCGCCGAAAAACGGTTCAGGACCCCAAAAGACAACAGGGAGAACTTTTCGAATGATCGCACGTGTTATCGCTTTCAGTGTGGCGGCGCTTCTCGGCTTCGCCAGTGCAGCCATGGCAGACGCTCCCGGCACGACCGGCCCGATCGTCGTTCCGCCGGACGAACCGACCCCTCCGCCCCCGCCGCCGGCACCTCGCTCCACGACAGGGACGATTGAACTCGAGAACTGGTCGGTCGCCCTTGGCGTCGGCGCGGTCTGGGGAACGGGCACGGTCAACTACAATGGCCGCAACTACAACATCAAAGTCGGCGGATTCGACCTGATTGACGCCGGTTTCGCCAAATCCATCGGAACCGGAGTCGTGCAGAACCTCGAGAGCATCGAGCAGATCGAGGGAACGTATTCCATCGTCAATCCGGGCTTCGCGGTCATCGGCGGCGCGGGTGGATGGAGCATGGAGAATGACCGTGGCGTGTTGATCGGCATTCACAACTACGAGATCGGCGCCCGTCTGGGCATCGGCCCGGGCGCCCTGACCATTCAACTGCGCTGAGTCCGGGCCCGGTCGGTCATCGAAGACCGGCGAAGACCGGCATGGATCGCAGAGATTGAGCCCCCGGCGGCACTTCCGCCGGGGGCTTTTTTGTGTCGCCCGACGGCCCTTCCTATAAGCACCCGGTGCAGAGCTCTCCGCTCGATCGCTTTCTCCGCATCTTCACAGATGTTCGCGCCGGTGAGGGCAAGACCGCCGTGATGATGTTCGCCAACGTCTTCCTCATTCTGTGCGCCTACTATCTGATCAAGCCGGTTCGCGAGGGCTGGATCTCGGTCTCGGACACGAACCTGTTCGCCTCTTTCAGCAAGATGGAGGTCAAAGCCTATTCGAGCTTTTTCCAGGGTTTGCTCCTTCTGGGAATCGTCCCCGTCTACTCATCGCTGGTCGATCGCGTCGCACGTGCGCGCTTGATCATGATTTCGACACTGTTCGCGGTCTCCAACCTTGTCGTATTCTGGCTGCTTCAGCCCAACTTCTTCATCCTCAACCTTCCCTGGACCGGCTTCGCCTTCTATCTGTGGGTCGGGATCTTCGGTGTCTTCATCGTCGCCCAGTTCTGGGCATTTGCCGCCGACATCTACGACAAGGAACGCGGTGAGCGATTGATTCCGATGGTGGCGATCGGGGCGACCGCCGGCGCGGCTTCCGGCTCGGCGATCACCGCATACCTGGTCGACAGCGGTCTGGTCTCATCGCAGTTCCTTCTGCTCGCGGCCATCGTTCCGCTTACGTTGTCTCTCGCCCTGACGCTGGCTGTCGACATTCGCGAGAGCGATGAAACCGCGGACCTCAACGACGCCGCCGGCAGCCCCGCGAAAGCGCTACCATCCGCATCCGCCCCGCAGGAAAGCGGAGCCGAGGAGGACTCGGGACGCAGTGCACTGCGCCTGATCCTGAGCAGCCGCTACCTGCTCGCCGTCGCTGTCATCACGCTGCTGATGAACTGGGTCAACACCAACGGGGAGAATCTGCTCTTCCGTGTCGTGCAGGATTCACTGGCCGACTCCGCGACCGCGCAAGGGATCACTGCGCCTGAACAGATCCTGCGCTTCACCAAGGACGGCACAACGCTGTTCTACGGAAACTTTTTCTTCTGGGTGAACATCGTCGCTCTTGCGCTTCAGGGACTGGTCGCGTCGCGACTGCTCAAATACGGGGGGTTCGGCGCAGTCCTGCTGCTGCTTCCGGTTGTCGCCCTGCTGTCCTACTCGGTCATGGCGGTTGTCCCGATCCTGGCCGTAGTCAAGCTGATGAAGATCCTCGAGAAGTCGACCGATTATTCGATCAACAACACGGCCCGCCACGTACTCTGGCTGCCGGTATCGCCCCGCGACAAGTACAAGGGGAAGCCTGCAATCGATTCGCTTTTCGCGCGCCTCGGCGACGGCCTGGCGGCGCTGACCGTGCTGGTCGGGGTACACGGCCTCGCACTCTCGACATCGGCATTCTTCGCGTTCACCGTTGGACTGGTGATTGTCTGGCTCCGAATCGCGGTCTTCGTCGTCCGCGAGCACACTCGCATCGCAGGCCCCCCGCAGTCGGCCCCTTCTGCCGGATCGGCCCCGGGCTCAGCCACCGGCTCTGCAGCCGAACTCGCGACCTGACCGGATCGCGAGCGCGCAAGCCTCTCAACGCCTCTGCGCAGTTTGAAGGAAGCCTGGAGAGAGCTTCGACGGCAGCGGCAGAGTCAGCGCAGCTGCAGGCGCGGCCCCGCCTCCTCCACGACCTTCCAACCTCGATCTTCGAGGTTGTCTTTCGTGATCGGAGTCACGCGACCGGAAAACCAGAGCTCGCGAGCTTTTACGCCTTCGATACGGGCAACCGAGTCGCTGATTCGTCCGAGTGCCCGGGCTGTTTCAGGCGTCCAGACAAGCAGGTCCATCGCGAACACACCGACGAGCTTTCCGCTGCTGGTCAGGAGGAACGGAACCTGCGCAACGCGAACCATCCGCGCGACGGGTTCGATATTCTCGTGGTATCCGGCGAGTAACGTCGACCAGCCCTGGATCAGATGGGCCATCTCGGTTTCGCCGATGAGGGACGCTCGCTCGACGAACACCTGGCGGTCAGCGACGCCGTTCATTCGCCCGAGCGCTTCGGTGATCACCGTCTTCGCGACCGGGGTATAACGGCTCTCGCTCTGGAGCAGGCGTGCCACCGCTTCATTCACGTCCATGCCGGCCAGCATCTCGATGTTCCGCGCGCGCAAACGCCCGGGCGACTCATCGCGGATTCGTCTGTCGACGGCATCCTCGAACGAGCTGACACGGCGCGGCTTGATCGGCGCCGTCGCGATCGTCGCAAACGCGTCGTCGACCGAGAGTTCGCCGGCAAAGCAGTTCCAGGCAAACTCCCGGAGGTTCTGCTGGACAGCGTTGAACCTCGAATAGGGATTGAGCTGCGCCGTATAGGCGAAGGCACGCTTGTATGAGTCGAAACGAGTCGCCGTCGCCGTAACGCTTTCGCCGCCGGGCACGCCGGACACCATCGCGTCGCCACCGAAGAACGTGCCGACGCCGCTCGGAGGCCCGGTGCCGGTAGAAGGATCCCCGACGATGAGGCGCTTCTGCTCGCGCAGCGGGCCCTGCATCGCCGCTTCGCGCGCGGACTGATAGGCATCGGTCGACGCGAGCTGCTCGAGCCTGCGCAGCGCGCGGACCTCTTCGATGCGCAAGGACAGCAGCGGGGTACTTCGCACCGCCGCTCGCCCGAATGTGCTCGTCACCTGGTACGTATTGATCGACCCATCGTTGTAGACGAAGTTTTCGACCCGATGGTCCGGTCCGACAACCATCGACTCGGGCAGGGCCTCGCTCGCCAGCATGACCGGCGGAGCTTCGAATGCGGAAGCGCTCTGCGCGCGCGCGATATCGACCGTCATCGGGCCGACCGCGCAGATCAGGGTGCTGATCATTGCGCCCGTAACCGCGCAAACCGGCGGAACCACGGCAAGGGCCCGACTCGCACTGCGCCGGCTGCGCGCGACAGGACCGCGGCCGATGGCCGAAAAACGTTCAACGGGTTCAGGTGGGTTCATGCTCAGGTCTCCGGGCAACAGGTTCCAATGCGGCCGCGATCATCCGTCCGTCGCCGACAGGACCCGCAGCGGGTAGTGGTCGGCGACAAATTCGCGTGCATCGCGCACCGCGTCCGCATTCGGCTCGAACACCTCGGCGCCGACGGACTCGGTCGGATCGAGCATGGCGTTGACGCGCAGCAGGGTCTGGTACGCGACCGTCGGGAAAAACGAGAACTTCCCCGGAAGCACGCAGATGTAGTTTGCGGCCGGGTCGGACTCGATCCAGTACGAGTAACGCCTCTTCTCCTCGACGTCGCTCAGGAACTCGGTCTTCATGCAGCTGTAACCGAACAGCTCCCGACCGTACAGGGTTTCGCGGCCGAAGTAGCGCTCGGCGCTGTCCATGAGATGGTCGATCGACGTCACCTCATCCGCGCGATCGCTGTCGGCTTCCGCATAAGAAGAGTTCGCGATCATCGAGTATCGGTACTCCCGGCCGCCTGCACAGCCGGCCTGAACCATGTGGTTGAAGTGATGCTGCGGGTTCATCGACATTCTCGCGAAGTTCACCTCGGATAACGCGGGAGAGGCGACCACCATGGAACTCTTGTGCTTCTTTACCCGTACACGGACGTTGAGCTGCTGGAGAAACTCGTCGAACCCGGCACCGACGGCGAAGATGAAGACTCCGGCCTTCACATGCACGTTGCGGTTGCTCGAATCGCGACAGAGCAGACTTTTCACGCGCAGCGGACCGTAGGAATCGAGGACGAGGCTCTCGATCGCCATCGAGGGCTGAACATCGACCCCTCGGCTGAGCGCGCTGGCGAGCAGGTCCCGCATGACGGTGGCCGTGTCGATCGTGATGTCACTCGACTTCAGAATGTCGTACGCCGACGGCTCGCAATCGAAGGATCGATCGTAGCGATCACAAAGCTCGCGAAGCGCCGGCACGTCGGCACGAAGCGAGCAGTCGCGCGCCTCGCTCGACTCGATGTCGGCGAGCAGCGGGGCGCGACAGCTGCCGTCCGGGCCGCGCCAGTCGTGGGACTGACCGAAGGCCGCCTCGAGTCGGTTGAATACACGCTGGCGCTCAATCTCGAGCAGCACTCGGTCGTTCTGCAGACGGGTCGATCGCATCTCAGGGGAATCGAGGCCCGGCTGCACGTAGTAGATCGGCGAGCCACGGAACCATCGACAGGAACGGTCGCCAAACGATGACTGCGAGCCCTCGCCGGAGGCGCCCGCCCTGCCGTCGAATCCGCCGGATGAGTCCGCTTCGGGGTCGAGGTCATACGCGGGGACGTGTACGCCCGACCGTCCGGACGCCAGGCCGACATTGCAACGATCGCCGAAGTAGTCGGAGTACAGATTGATCAGATCTTCGAGGGAGTTGACGCAGTTGATGAAGGTCTGGCCGTCATCAACCGCCGAATACAGGGCCCCCGTATGGAACCACCCCTCGAGTCGACCCGACGCGCCGGTTCCGAACTCGGGCGCACGATCAATGAGCTTGACCGACAGATCGGTCCGACGCGCGATCAGCTCAGCGATCGAGATACCGGCGACCCCGCCACCGATGACGGCGACGTCGTGGTAGTCGATCCGTGTTGCATCGAGTCGAGTCAAGCGGCCTCCGATCAGACAAGACGCCGAACGAGCGACTCGCCAACCGCCCTGGCCTGCTCTTCATCCATTCCAGACGTAAGCGGTGGGCACAGATGCGCCGGACACCACTTGTCGGAGATCGGGTAGCTGCCGCCCGGTGAGACGCCGTCGAAAACCGGCTGCTGATGGCAGGGAAGTTCGTAGACCGTTCCGCCCGGGAACACGTTGTCCTCATTCATCACGGCTGAAACTTCCTTCAGCGACTTTCCGTCGGGGACCAGGACGATCATCTTGTACTGGCTCGCGACATCCATGTGGGCGGTCGAGACGTACTCGATCCCGGCCTCGTCGAGCATCGGCGCGATGACATCGTAAACCGCCTGACGCCTCTTGATCATTTCGGGCAGCTTGCGCAGCTGTATCCGCCCCAGGGCAGCCCCGAGTTCCGTGATGCGGCAGCTGTTGCCGAAATCGTGATGGAGTCCACCGAAGTTCGCTCCGCGCTTTCCCTGATTGCGCAGCGAGCGTGCGAGCATGTCCCACTCCTCGTTCTCGAACGTCATCATCCCGCCCTCGCAGGTCGTCATAACCTTGGTCGGGAAGAATGAGAACGACGCTCCGTCAGCGAGCGCGCCGGAGGACACGCCGCCGACCTTGCTGCCGTGGGCGTGCGCCGAGTCTTCGAGCACGAACAGCCCGCGAGAGTTGCAGTAATCGACCACATGACCGAACTCCGGCGAGATGACGCCGCCGATGTGAACCCACAGGACTCCGGCGATCGGCGGGTCCCCGTCGACCGGATGTTCCACCGCCTGCCTGACCATCTCCAGGCTCGGCGCGAAGGTAGTCCGGTCCATGTCCAGATAACGAACCTTGCCCCCGACGCGCAGAACGCTGGCGACCGTGGCGAAGTTCGTGTTGGTCTGGACGAGCACGGTCTTGTCTTCGACGTGCTCGAGCCGCAGCAGAAATTCCAGCCCGGTCGACCCCGAGTTCACCGCCACCGCGTACCGCGCGCCGACGAACTCGGCGAACTCCTCCTCGAACAGGCGGGTATGCTCTGCGAGGATCAGGTTTCCAGACCGCAGGATCTGTGCCGAGGCTTCATTGAACTCGGCGATCTCCGCTTCAGTCATATCGAAGAAAAACGGCTTGATGGGTTCCATATTCCGACTACCTCAGAAAAACCGCAGCCAGCAACGCCGCGATCGAGCTCCAGTTCTTGCGGTCGACCTGCGCATCGGCGCCGACGCGCGTGTTGTCCGACTGCCCGGCCGCAGCGGCGACGAAAGACTCGCCGGCGACAGTCGCTGGGGTCGGATCATTGCCGACCGCCTGTTTCTCGGCGCAGTGATCACCCGGCGCATCGCAGCCGTCGACCGGTTCGAGGCGTCCATGAAGGGTCAGGATGAATTTCCGTCCGCGCCAGATCACCGTCCGGCGGGTGTAGGCCAGGATGAAAGAGACCAGACCGAGCACATCGCGCAATGAGAGCAGCCAGATCGCTCCCCTTCCCTCCCGGTCCCCGAGCCCGGACACCGTCGCCGCGCCGGTCACTGTTCGCAGAGCCACCGTGGCGAGCAGCACAACGAGACCCGTGCTGTCGAATCCGCGAAGAGCGGCGTACAGAATCGAGAACGGAACCGCCCGCGTGACGATGGTCGCGAAAAACGCCGCCGGTCTGGCAGACCGGGTATTCTGATCCCAGTAGACCTGGTGATCCCACCAGTCCTTGACGTTGGCCAGGTCGACGACCTTGTCGATCAGGTACGGCACCAGATCCATCCGTTTGCCGGAGGTCCAGACCCGCCGACCGATCTCGTAGTCCTCCACCAGGTAATCGGCCAGGCTCTCAAAGCCGCCGATCTCTTCGAGGGTCTGCCTGCGAAAGGCGACTGACGGGCCGAGACAGAAACCCGACGCGCCGGTGAGATGGGCGAAGACGACGCTGGGGATGAAGTCAGCGTTGATACTGAGCAGCTCGAGCTTCTCGAACCAGGTGTCGGCACGAGTCGCACGAAACAGCGTGCAGACGGCACCGACCTCCGGGTCATCGAGCGGTGAGATCAGCGTTCGCAGGTAGTCGGCTCGCAACTTCACGTCGCTGTCGCTGATCACCAGGACATCGTGCCGGGCGGCGCGCATCCCGCCCAGCATGTTGTTGATCTTGCCGTTCAGCCCGGCCTGAATCTCGGCGACGACCAGGCTGACTTTCTCCGCCCCGTACCGCTCCTGAATGTTCTCGAGCAATCCGCGGGCGCTGTCGGCCGGATCCTGAAGCGACAGGACGACCTGGTAGTTCGGATAGTCCTGCTGACAGATACTGCGGAGGTTTTCCTCGAGCCCCTTCTCCAGCCCGCATACGGGCTTGAGCACGGTGACTGCGGGCAGCCGCTCATCGGGGAGCCGGGCAAAGCGCACCCGGCGCAGTCCGAATCGAACCGCGACCCAGCACAAAACCGAGAACACGCCGCCGCAGACAACGGGGATGAGCGTCAGCCAGCCAAGGGCCGTAACGAGGAACTGTGCGCTGAATTCAGGGTTCACGGGAACGAGGGCGCCGACCGACAGCCGGATGCGTCGCGGTCGATCGCGTTAAATACCCAGATCGCGGGGCCAGACGAAATCGCCGGGCGACCACGCCGCTCCGGCCTGCCGGACTCTCCGGGATTCGCTCTGGTTTGAGATGTTGTGCGGCGACCCTTCAGAATGGCTTCGGAAGGGCCGCCGCAGGGAGGGGGTGGGGGAGGGGGGTGCCCCTCGCGCCGGGGGGACCGGTCGGCGCGAGGGATCTCGCTTGGACGGCGTCGGCCTCACACCGATTTACGCGGGCTTTGAGCAACCAGTCACCTCGCGATCGCTCTCCGCGCCTCCACTCGCCGCCGAGCGGGAAGAAAGGAAGACCCGCCGCTACGAGTTCCCTTTCTGCCGCAATGCGTTGCAACCGCTGTGCCATCTGCCGAGGCTTTTCGAGGGCCTGTTTCAGGGGTCAATCCAGGGTTTATGCAGGAAGGCAGGACCGCAAGTGCAAACTTTTATTTGCTTGAAGGCGCATACTGCTTACCACACGAAGCACCCGTCGAGGAGGGTTGGTCGAGGACGGCGGAGGCGGTGACCTGTTGGAGGATCCGCAGATCGCGAGATCCGGCGGTCACACGTCGCGCAGGCCGTAGCCCTTCATCTTGCGCTGAAGCATCACTCGCGAGATCCCGAGCGCGTCCGCGGTTCTCGAGACATTTCCATCGTGGGCCTCGAGGGCGCGGCGGATGTATCCGGCTTCGAACGCAGCACGAGCCTCGCGGAGCGGCTCGAGCGTGTCGCCGTCTGCAGCCTTTGCCGATGCCGCAGAGATCACAGCCGAGCTTTGCGCGCTGCCGGCTGCGACGAGCAGTGAATCGCGAGAGACCGAACCGCCCTCGGACGTGAGCGCCACCGCTCGATCGATCTCGTTCTGGAGCTGCCTCACGTTGCCCGGCCAGCTGCAGCTGCGCAGAGCATCGAGCGCCCCGGCCGAGATTCCCTCGATGCGCTTGCCGTGCCGATCGGCAGACAGGGTAAGAAAATGCCTGGCCAACAGTTCAATGTCGCCGTCCCGATCGCGCAGCGGTGGCACCCGGATCGGGAAAGCCGCCAGTCGGTAGTACAGGTCCTCTCGAAATGTCCCCTCCCGAACTCCCGCGGACAGATCCCGATTGGTGGCCGAGATCACCCGGATCTGCACACGCGTCGCCACATTGCTGCCGACCGGCGTGATCTCTCCGTCCTGCAGGACGCGCAGAAGCTTGACCTGCATCGCGACGGGCAACTCTCCGACCTCATCGAGGAACACGGTTCCCCCGTCTGCCGCGGCAAACAGCCCCTCGTGATCTGTCGTCGCTCCGGTAAACGAACCGCGCCTGTGGCCGAACAGCTGGCTCTCCAGAAGATCGGCCGGGAGCGCTGCGCAGTTCATTGCCACGAACGGTCGATCCGCCCTCGCGCCCGCGCGGTGGATTCCTCGCGCCACCAGCTCT
>CAXQPB010000183.1:0-3657 GCA_964225545.1 Candidatus Nitrosopumilus sp.
CGCATACGCCGAGGCGATCGTGGCCGTCGTCCCCTCGGTCGACGAGGGCTTCGGCGTCCCTGCCGACGAAGCGATGGCGTGCGAAGTCCCGGTCGTATCGACAACCGGCGGCGCACTCCCTGAAGTCGTGGGACCCGACGGAAAAGCCGCGACGCTCGTCGAACCACGCTCGCCCGAAGCGCTTGCAGCTGCGATCCGAGACCTCCTCGAGGCCACGCCCGAACGTCGCGCCGAGATGGGCCGCGCCGGACGCGAGCGTGTCCTCGGCAACTTCACGTGGCGACGCGCAGCCGAGCGCACCGTTGATTGCTATCGAGAGATCATCGACGAGAGACGATCATCACAGCCCGACGCCCCGCGACGGACGTGGGTCGAGGTCGGCACAGGCGCAGAGCAAGGCGCCGACACCACCGAAGACGGTACCACCGGCATCGCGGCGCGGACCGGAAACCAGTCGCTGGGAACATGCTGACCGTAGAGATCGAGCGGCTCGGGCTGCGGCCGGGAGACCGCGTTCTGGACCTCGGTTGCGGGGACGGTCGCCATACCCGTTACCTGCGGCAGCTCGAAGGGGTCACGTCGGTCGCCGTCGACCTCGGCCGCGAGGAAGTCGAAAAGACGCACGGGCTGCTTTCCTTCATGGACGCGATCGGGCCCGAGCAGGGAGGACCGCACGAGGCGGCAGGCCCGTGGGTAGTCCTCCGCGCGGACGGCTACCATCTCCCCTTCCCCGACAACACCTTCGACTGCGTGATCCTGTCCGAGGTCCTAGAGCATCTGCACGACGATGACGCCGCCCTCCACGAGCTCTCGCGCGTTCTGAAGCCGGGCGGACGATTCGCGATCTCCGTACCGCGACAGGGACCGGAGGCGGTCTGCTGGGCGCTTTCCAGCGATTACCACAACGTTCCCGGCGGACACGTGCGGATCTACCGGCGCGCGGCGCTCAAAGCCAAGCTGACCGCGCACGGCTACGAGGTCACGCATTCCCACTTCGCGCACGCCCTGCACTCACCGTTCTGGTGGCTGAAGTGCGCGTTCGGGCCGAACCGCGAACAGGACCCGTTGCCTGTCCGCCTCTATCACAAGCTGCTCGTATGGGACCTCATGAAGGCGCCGTTCCTGACGAGGAGCCTGGAGAAGGCGCTCAACCCGTTGATCGGCAAGAGCGTGGTCATGTACGCGACGAACAAAGGATGAAGATGCTGCTTACGCCCGAGGAAATACGCGAGACCGCGAACTGGATCGTCACCCACCAGGAAGACGACGGCGGCCTGCCCTGGTGGCGCGATGGCAAAATGGATCCGTGGGATCACGTGCACTCGGCCATGGGTCTGACGGTCGCGGGCCGCGTCGACGAGGCGCGGCGCGCCTACCGCTTCCTCGCAGCCACGCAGACCGCCGAAGGTGGATGGTACTCGTGGCGCGAGCGCGGCGAGGTCACCAATCGCACCCAGGAGACCAACCACGCCGCGTATCCGGCCACCGGACTCTGGCAGCTCTACCTCGCGACCAGCGATGACGACTTTCTCGCCGAGATGTGGCCGGTTCTCGATCGCGCCATGCGCTTCGTGGTCGACATGCAGGCTGCCGACGGCACCATCTCGTGGGCGATCAACAAGCACGGTCGCCCCTGGAACGCTCCCTTGCTGACCGGCTGCGCGTCGACCCACGGCAGCATCGTATGCGCAATCCGCATCGCGGAGAGCCTCGGGCACGATCGCCCGGAGTGGTACATCGCGCGCGAGCGCCTGGCCCGAGCCCTGAACGACGACCGCACCGCCTTTCTCGCCGAGGATCTGCCCGACCGCGTCGGCCGTTTCTCAATGGACTGGTACTACCCCGTTCTCGGCGGCGCGGTCCGCGGCAACCAAGCCCGCAATCATCTTCAGCAGACCGAGCTTGTCGAGCATTACGTTGCCGAGGGGATCGGATGTCGATGCGTCGATGACCGGCCGTGGTACACGGTCGCGGAGAGCTGCGAGTTTGTCCTCGCGCTGGACGCCGCCGGGCTCACGAGCCGCGCACAGGAGGTCTTCAGCTGGAGTCGCCAGTTCCGCAAGGACCACGGCGGCTACTGGACCGGCAAGACCTGGCCCGAGAACATCCACTGGCCTCTGGAGGACAACTCGTGGACCAGCGCAGCGGTGCTGATCGCGAACGATGCGCTCGGTCGTAAGACGGCGACGAGCGAGCTGTTCCGAAGCCTGTCCGGAGACGACCTCGCGACCAGCAGGAGCGCCGTCGGCTCGTGACCCTGCCCCGGGCCGGGCGCGCTCAGCCCGCCCGGCGGCGCAGCACTCCGAGAGTGCCGGTCGTCTCGAGCTCGTCGAAGTCACCGGAGGCCACGGCGCGCCTGTAAATCTCGATCGGCGCCTGTCCGCCCTCGGCAGGGTCCGGGAACAGGTCATGGATCGCGAGAATCCCGCCCGGCGTGACCTTTCCTGACCAGGATTCGTAGTCGTTGTTGGCAGCGTTGTGGGTATGGCCGCCGTCAATGAAGAGCATCCCGAGTGGCTGTGACCACATCGACGCGAGGTGTACGCTTCGCGCTACTACGACGACCGTGGAGTCTTCGAGCCCAGCCTGCCTGAGCGTCCTGCGCAGCCACGGCAGTGTATCCATCGCGTCGGCCTCGTGATCCCAGAGCTCTGCATCATGGTACTCCCAGCCGGGCTGATTCTCCTCACTGCCGCGGTGATGATCCACGCACACCAGCATACCGCCGGCTTCCTGCACTCCGGCTCCGAGATACACCGCGGATTTACCACAGTAACTGCCGACCTCCAGAACCGGCCCGAGCGACGCGCTCTCGCGCGCGAGCTCGTACAGGCGCAGGCCCTCCGATTCGTCCATGAAGCCCTTGCAACCCGTCGCAAGCGCGCGCAGCGTGCTGTCCATCGATTCCTGCCCTCCCCTATTCGCCGATGATCTTGACGAGGACGCGCTTGGGCCGCCGGCCGTCGAATTCGCCGTAAAAGATCTGTTCCCACGGACCGAAATCGAGTCGCCCGTCCGTTACGGCGACAACCACTTCGCGCCCCATCACCTGACGCTTGTGGTGGGCGTCGCCGTTGTCCTCACCGGTCCGGTTGTGGTGGTAGGCCTCAGGACTCGCGTCGAACGGAGCCAGGCGCTCGAGCCAGCGCTTGTAGTCTTCATGCAGCCCCGGCTCATCGTCATTGATGAAGACGCTGGCGGTGATGTGCATCGCGTTGACCAGACACAGCCCCTCGGTCACGCCGCTCTCGGTAACGGCCTGCTCGATCTCGGGCGTGATGTTCAGGAAATCCATCCGAGCGGGGATCTCGAAGGTCAGTGTCTTGCGGTGAGATCGCACAGGGTGCGGGAGTAGCACTGCGCGCGCAGCCGGGCAACCGGAGGCGCAATCGGCTAGTCTGATCGCCGTGGCCTCCGCCGATCCTCCTGCAAAGCGTTCTGCCGATTCGTCGAGCGGCCTCGCCCCCGGGCCCGACAACAGCGAGCCCCCTGCACCCGGCCGGGACAAGCCGGCCGCGAGTGGCCGGCGGCAAGTATTCACCGCGCTCGCCGTCGAGTGCAGCCTCGGGCTGATCGCCATCGCACTCGGATGGATCTTCACAGTCCCCGCGGCTGCGGACCTGCAATGGCAGCTCAGGGCTTTCCTGCTCGGCGCAG
>CAXQPB010000184.1:0-3666 GCA_964225545.1 Candidatus Nitrosopumilus sp.
CTCGGTTTCATCAGCCAGGCCGCGCCCAGCGGGAGAACCGCCAGCGCGAGCGCCGCGGTCGGACCGTCAAGAGTGCCGAGCAGAACGATGACCAGCGCGCATCCCAGCGCGGAGCCGATCAGGTCGAACGCATAAATTCGGTTCACTCGATCCGGCCAGTGGGTCAGCGCCAGCGCGATCGCGGCTCCTCCGACGGCGAACGGCAAAGCGGTCACTGCGAAGATGATCGCGAGATAGATCACCATCGAAGAGCCGAAATCCATGCGGATCGGAAGCGCGCACAGAACAACGACCGCGATCCAGAGAACGACCGGCAGGAGGAGTGCACAGAAGCGAATCTGATCCCATGCGCGCTCGCGCGTGAAGCGACCCGGCAGCGCGTACAGGACCATTCCGCCGCCGCCCAGTCCGAACAGCGCGATTGAAATTGCCAGAAAAGCGAAGTGGTTCCAGAGAATGACGGAGAACAGTCGCGTCGAAATCAGTTCGAAGCTGAGAAGCGTCCCGGCAATCAGCAGGATTGCGACGGCCAGCCGTCCTGCGTTGCGGTCATGCTCGGCCTCGGAGGATCGCATCGGGTAATTCGTGCGGGTCAGCGATGGGGTCCGGGTGGAACTCCAAGCGGCCTTATTGCCTCATACGGGGGGCTTTACAAACCCGTATCTGCGGTTGCCGGCCGAGCGTGAGGGCACACCCGATCCGCCTCCACGCCAGTATGACAGTCCGGACGCATGCTCGATAGCACGCGTCGCGAGCAGTGATTCGAACCCAATCGCTGGACACGAGCAGTCTGGAGGCACTATGGTCTCGGCCATGGTGCGGACACTGACCGCGTCTGCGGGGAGTCAAATGAGAGTTTGTAAATGCCTTCATACCGTGACGGTCGTCGTCGCTCTGCTCGCCATGCCGGACGGCGCCGATGCGCGGCGCGGGGCGGCTCCCCTGAGCAGGGTGGCCGCGGTTGAGCCCCTGTCCGCGGTGCCGGTCGAAGCTTTACCGGCGGTTGATGCCAGGGCGCGAATCGCGGCCGACGCCGCCGAGCCGAAGGGACGTCCGCTGCGTTTCGCGGTGCCTGTCGCTGTCGAGATTGATCCGTGGACCAAAGGTCGATTCGATCGCCTGCCTGACGGGGCGACGTTGTGGCGAACGCGTGTTCACGCCCCCGGCGCTACCGATCTCAACTTCGGATTCACGACCTTTCGGCTGCCGGAGGGGGCCAGCCTCCATGTGGCGAGCGAGGACTACGATTATTACGAAGGCCCGTACACCGCGGCCGACAATGAAAAGCACGGTGAGCTGTGGACGCCGATGGTGCCCGGTGATCGCGCGGTCATCGAGGTCGTCATCCCGGCGGGAGCAGAGGATCTCGTCGAGCTCGAGCTCACGCATGTAGGAACAGGCTACCGCGACATCATGAAGTTCGGGTTTTCCGGGCTCTCGCGCCTCGCAGGCTCCTGCAACAACGACGTCGTATGCCCGGAGGGCGATCCATGGCGCGATCAGATCCGCAGCGTGGGTGCCTATTCAACGGGAGGTTCGGCGTTCTGTACCGGGACGATGGTGATGGATGCGGCCTCGAGCTTCCGCAACTTTTTTCTTACCGCCGACCATTGCGGCCTGAATGCCGGCAATGCGCCGTCGATGGTCGTGTACTGGAACTTCGAATCCGCGAGCTGCGGTGACCTCAGCGGAGGATCACTTGCAGACAATCAGACTGGTGCCGTGTGGCGCGCCGGCAGCACGCCGGTCGATATGTCCCTGCTCGAACTCGATGACGACCCTGACCCTGCGTACGGAGTCTATTATGCCGGTTGGGATCGTTCCGGTGCGGCACCCTCAGGCTCTGTCGGAATCCACCATCCGAATGGCGACGAAAAAGCGATCAGCTTCAACACCGATCCGTTGACGACCGTCAACAGCTGCATCGGGACCGGCGGTGTGAACTCCCACTGGCTGGTCGATAACTGGGAAGATGGAACGACCGAGCCCGGTTCCTCGGGATCAGCGCTGTTCGACTCCTCGAGCAAGCTGCTTGTCGGTTTCCTCTCAGGAGGAGGCGCATCGTGTGATCAGCCCCTCGAGTCCGACTGCTATGGAAAGTTCTCGTTCGCATGGGACGGCGCAAGCGCCAGCGAACGTTTGCGCGACTGGCTCGACCCGAACGCGACCGGCGTCACCTCGGTGGCAGGTTCGGACCCGTCGCCGATACTCTCCCTGGTCTCGATTGCCGCGGCGGACTCGTGCCTGACCGCGCCATCGAACGAGAACCAGGTGTGGGAGCCGGGTGAAGAGATCGATCTTTCCGTGACCATACGGTCGACGGGTTCCTTCACGGGCATCAGCGGAACGCTCACCTCGACGACGCCGGGCGTCACCGTCACCAACGCCGTCGCCGCGTGGCCGAACATGGTGGCGAGCCAGTCCGCGGCTCAGCTCACGCCGTTCACCGTGCAACTGGCCGAATCGATCGAGTGTCTGTCCAACGTGGAGTTCGATCTTGCACTGACATCGAACGAGGGCGGTCCGTTCAACCTGAGCATGACGCAGTCTGTCGGGTCTGATCTGACGCCCGCGGTTCCATTGGGGATTCCTGATGGAACGCCTGCAGGCATCGGCAGCGACCTTGTTGTAGCGAACAATTTCACGCTGACCGACGTCAATGTCCGCGTACAGATCAACCACAGCTATGCAGGGGACGTGTATCTCAAACTGCGCAGTCCGGCAGGAACCGAGGTGGTACTGCTCGACCGGCCCGGGGTGCCGGCGAGCTCGTTCGGGTGCTCCGACAACAATATGGACGTCACCTTCGACGACGCATCGAGCTTTGGACTCGAGGACCATTGCGCGGGCACCTCGCCGTGGTACGGCGGTACGGCTGCGCCGGTCGGCAGCCTTGCCGCATTCAACGGCGAGTCTGCCGCCGGGACGTGGACTCTTACTGCGTCAGACAACGCCAACGAGGATACCGGTACGCTCGTCGACTGGGAGCTGCTCGCTACACCCGCCATTACAGGCACATGCGAAGTCTGTATCGTCAACCCGGGTGTCGACCTGTCGGTAACCAAGACGGACTCTCAAGACCCGATCGATAACGGTAATCCGCTCGTCTATACGATTGATGTGACGAACTCCGGCGCGGGCGCGGCGGCCGATGTCGTAGTCACGGAGACACTGCCGGCCGGGGTCACATTCGTTTCCACGAGCGGGTGCGCGGAAGACCCGGGCGGTGTTCCGACCTGCACTCTCGGCGCTATATCCGGAGTCTCATCCAGACAATACACGGTCACCGTTGACGTCGACCCGGGAACCACCGGCGTCATCACGAACGGCGTCGTCGTCACCCAGAGTACGACCGAGACCGCTCCGGGTGACGAATCGGCGACCGAGGAGACGACCGTTATCGATTGCGGCAACGGGGTCGTCGAGGCGGGCGAGAGCTGTGACGACGGCAACCTTCTTGACGGAGATTGCTGCGACTCGACCTGCCAGGCCGACCCTTCGGGTACGGCCTGCACCGACGATGGCAACGGCTGCACGGACGATGAGTGCGACGGGGCAGGGGTGTGCACGCACCCGAACAACAGCGCGGCGTGTGACGACGGGGTGTTCTGCAACGGCGCCGACACGTGCAGCGGCGGAGCGTGCGATGCCCACGCGGGCGATCCG
>CAXQPB010000185.1:0-70071 GCA_964225545.1 Candidatus Nitrosopumilus sp.
CGGGACGATCTCTGCGAACGCGTAGCCGAGATCTCCATAAGCCTCGGTCAGATCGAAGATCGCCTCACGCAGCGTGCTCGCCCTGAATACGTCCCCGCGCTTGACGTTGACGATCTCGCGAAGTTCGTCCTCTTCCATCAGCACGTCGCCAGCGAACTGCACTTCGCCGACGCGGAACAACGGCCCCTCCTCGATCTTGATGGTGACGACCAGGCCGTCGCCGACGCGGTCCACGCGGGGCTCGTCGACACGAGCGTGGATGTAGCCGTTGTCGTAATAGAAGGCGGTGAGGCGCTCGACATCGGTATTCAGCTCGTCCTCATTCAGCAGCCCGGCGCCGGTCAGGAAGGAACCGATCCACTTCTTGCGCGTGGTCATCAGCTTGCGGAGCTGTTGCGTCTTGAAGGCGCGCACACCCTCGAAATTGATCTCGCTGATGCGGATCAGGTCCCCTTCGTGAACCTCGTAGACCAGCCGTGCCGAGTTCTGCCCCTCTTCTACAAGCTCGAACTCGATCCGGGCGTCAGGGTAGCCTTCGCTGGTGTAGAACTTCTTCGCGGCCTGCACGCCGGCCCACGCCCGCTGCGGATCGAAGATCGTTCGCGAGGTCACGTTGATGACCGCTTCGAGATCTTCGCGCTTGACGTTCTTTACGCCTTTGAACTCGATCTTGTCGATGTAAGGCCTTTCATGGACATGATAGACGACGACCAGTCCGTCGTCGCCGTCGCCCGCGGTCACCCAGACCTTGTCGAAGAAGCCCATCTCGTAGATGGCCTTGATGTCCTCGTCGATCGCCTCCTCGTCAATCGGGACGCCGACGCGCTGACCGCGATGGGCTTCGATCGCGCTGGTTTCCACGCGGACATTACCCTCGATGCGAACTTCCACGACGTTCGTTCCGGCGGCTGCGTTCGACGCTCCAAGCGAGGCCAGCACCATCGCCGCGCCCGCGAAAATGCGCGTCAGAGCGCCGGCCCGACGCAGAACACGGCCGATCTGTCGCGTCACCGCGCTCAAAAACCCGCCTCCACACCCAGGCGCCCCTGACTGAGCCGCATCGTCCTGTCCATCGCGCCGGCAAGCGCTGCTGAGTGCGTCGCAATGACCATTGAGCAGGCATGCTCGCGCTGGAGCTCGAGCAGCAGGTGCTGAACTTCCTGAGCCGTCAGAGGATCGAGGTTGCCGGTCGGCTCATCGGCCAGAATCACACGCGGCTTGGTAACGACCGCCCGCGCCACGGCCACACGTTGCTGTTCGCCGCCTGAAAGCTCTCCGGGTCGGTGCGTGAGGCGCTCGGCCAACCCGACACGCTCGAGAGCCGCTCGCGCTGTCTTGCGGGCACCTGCCCTGCCCTGTCCGCCGACCAGCAACGGCATCATCACGTTCTCCTCGGCGTCGAAGTCCCCGAGCAGGTGGTGGAACTGGAAAACGAAGCCGATCTGGGCATTGAGGACGCGCGAGAGGTCGCCTGCGGGCATCTCGAAAAGGCTCGACCCGCCGACCGTAACGCTTCCGCCGTCCGGCCGGTCAAGGGCGCCGAGCAAGTGCAGCAGCGTGCTCTTTCCAACCCCCGACTCCCCCACCACGGCAACACTCTCGCCCTCCTCGACGCGCAGATTCAGCCCGCTCAGAACTTCGATCAGACGCTCGCCGTCGTGAAAGCGGCGGGTCAGTCCATGTGCCTGAAGCGCGGGCTCACTCATATCGGAGCACATCGACGGGCACGACCCGTGCCGCCTTCCAGGCGGGAAAGAGCGTCGCAGCGAGGCAGATGACGATGGAGCAAGCGGCGACGACAGCAAAATTTCCGGGCACAATCCGCACAGGGACGGTCGAGACGTAGAACACGCCTTCGGGCAGATCGATAAACTCGTAGCGCCCGAGAAGAACACAGGCGATGTATCCGAGGGTGACGCCGGAGAACGTTCCCAGAGCGCCGATCAGCAGGCCTTTGAGCACGAAGATCAACGCCACGCTGCGGTCGGTCGCGCCCATCGATTTCAGCACGGCGACATCCCGCCGTTTCTCCATGACGATCATGTACAGGCTGGCGACGATCGTGAACGCCGCGACCAGGATGATCAGCATCAGGACAAGGAAGTAGACGGTCTTCTCCAGCTGCAACGCCTCGAATACATTCCGGTGGACCTCGGTCCAGCTTTGCGCCCAGTAAGGGATCCCCAGCCGCTGATTGAGTTCGGCTGCCACGGCGGGTGCGTCATACGGATCGGCGAGTACCGCCTCGACTCCAGTAGCCACCGAATCAAGTTTCAGCAGCGCGCGCGCGTCATCGATGGCGAGGTAGACCAGCCCGGCGTCGTACTCGACCATTCCCGAGTCGTAAACAGCGGCGACCACGAAGCGACGGCTTCGCGGGATCGCCCCGAACGGCGTCGCGCTCATGCTCGGGACCATCAGCGTGAGCGCATCGCCGAGACGCACGCCGGTGCGCCTGGAGAGTTCACGGCCGATCATCACACCCGGAAGCTCGGAGTTCTCGAATGCGTGCCGTCGGCCAAGGGTCTCGGCATCGCCTTCAACGACAAAATCGAGGATTCCGATCGCCGAGCGACCATCGGACGTTTCGACTCCACGCCCGACCACACCCAGCATCCGTCCGTTCGCCGATACCAGCATCTGCGCTGTCACCACCGGCGCGGCCGCCAGCACCTCGGGGTTCGATTCCACGATCTCGACGAAGCGTTGCGGGTCGGCGATCATGCCGCCGGTGATGCGATCGACGACGCGAATATGAGGGTTGAGACCGAGGATCCGGCGACGCAGATCCTCCTCGAAGCCGGTCATGACGGACAGGACGATGGTCAGGACCATCACACCCAGAAGGACGCTGACCGTCGAGATCGCGGTGATCACGGAGACGAACCGCTCATTGCGGCGCGACCGCAGGTAACGCAGGCCGACGAAGAGCTCCCAGCCCATGGATAGAGCGATCCCTCTGTCAGGAACGCCCGGGTCGCTCGGGCTTCAGGTGCGGGAACAGGATCACCTCGCGGATCGAGGTCGCGCCCGTCAACAACATCACCAGCCGATCGATCCCGATCCCCTCCCCCGCGGTTGGCGGCAACCCGTACTCCAGCGCACGGACATAGTCCTCGTCCATCATGTGGGCCTCGTCGTCACCGGCCGCTCGTTGTTCGAGCTGATCGAGGAACCGCGCGTGCTGATCCTCGGGGTCGTTGAGTTCGGAGAACCCGTTCGCGATCTCCCGGCCGGCCACGAACAGCTCGAACCGATCGACGAACCCCGGTTTGTCGTCGCTCGAGCGGGCCAGCGGAGAGATTTCCACCGGGAAACTCGTAATGAACGTCGGTTGTACAAGGCGATGTTCAGCCACCTCGTCGAAAACGTCCGCAAGCAGCCCGAGCCCGTTCTTCCGATGCTGCGGGTCGAGACCGAGCTCGTCTGCGAAGCGCTCGAGCGCCTCGGGAGACTCCGCATCCTCGACGGACAGGGAGGAGTTGGCAGCGACCGCTTCCGCCATGGTCATGCGAGCAAAAGGCGCCTTGAAGTCGATCTCCGCGTCGCCGAACTGAACGCGGGTACCACCGTGCAGCGTGGTCGCGAGGTCCGCGAAGAGCTCCTCGGTCATCGCCATGAGGTCCTCGTAACCGGCAAACGCCTGATACAGCTCGCACATGGTGAATTCGGGGTTGTGCTCGGTCGACAACCCATCGTTACGGAAGCAGCGGTTGATCTCGAACACGCGCTCCATTCCGCCGACAACGAGTCGCTTGAGATACAGCTCCGGCGCGATCCGCAGAAACATGTCCTGCGAGAGCGCGTTGTGATGGGTGACGAAAGGCTTGGCCGCCGCACCGCCCGCGATCTGATGCATCATCGGCGTCTCGACCTCGACGAAGCTGCGCTCCTCGAGAAACGCACGGATTCGCGCGACGATGCGCGCGCGGCGTGCGAAGATCGAGCGCGTGTCCTCGTTGACGATCAGGTCGACATAGCGCCGGCGGTAACGCTGCTCGACGTCTGTCAGCCCGTGCCACTTCTCAGGCAGCGGTCGCAGCGACTTGACCAGGCAGCGCAGGCTCTCGCAGCGCAACGTCAGCTCGCCCGTGCGGGTGCGGAACACGGTGCCCTGAGCGCCGACGATGTCGCCGACATCGAGTCCCTTGACCACCGCGAACTCCTCGGCCGAAAGCACCTGTTTCTGCGCGTAGAGCTGGAGCGCCCCGGTGCCGTCGCGCAGCCCGATGAAGATACTCTTGCCGAAGCTGCGGATCGCCATGACGCGGCCGGCGACCGTATAGGTGCCGCTCTGCGCCTCGACCGCTTCCCCGTCGAGCGCGCCGAACTCTGCGCTCAGCGTGGCCAGGTCGGTATCGCGTCGAAAATCGTTCGGGTAGGACCAGCCATCCCCACGCAGTCGCTCGAGTTTGCCGCGTCGGACCGTGACCTGTTCGGCTTCGTCAACGACCGGCTCGACGCCATCCTCGCGCGGCTTCTCGCCGCCGGAATGCCCGGAGGCTCCTTTGCCTGTTTCTGGAGAGCTTGCTGCCATCACGCGGATCTGAGCCGGTAACCGGATCGTTGATGCGCTGTGACGGCGACGCCGGAGCGTTCGCCTGCAGAGCGCGCGGAACAGTAACTTGGCCTGTGCAGGCGGTCAACTGCGGCGCGCAGTGGCGCCACCGGGAAACTTGAATCACGGCAAGGATTTACCTACCCTCGCCTGAGTGCGCGCTTCCCTCGCCCTGCGCCGTTACAGCCGGCTAGGCCAAGTGGGTCATGTCCAGAGGCGACAGGGGCGCCACGGGCAACAGCCGGGCGGTTACCTGCGGGCTCTCAGAGTGCTGCTGATCGCATTGACCGCCTACGGTGCCGCACTCGCCATCAACTCCGGGATCGCTATCTGGCTCGAGCGCGGCCTGCCGATCGCCTCGACGCAACGCGACGTGCCGGACAGCCAACTCCCGTCCACGCTGGCCCGGACCGCGCCGGATCACTCGGCAATCTTCGAAAGAAACCTGTTCGGCTCGGAGCCGATCATCGTGAGCGAAACAGCGGCCCCTGCAGTTTCGTCGACCGGCGAGCTTCTCCTGCGTGGAACGGCCGAGCTCGACGGGCGCGCGTTCGCCGTCTTTGAAGACGCATCGGCCGGAAAACAGGATGTTTTCGCAATTGGCGAACGGGTCTTCGGCGGACCGAAGCTGGTCGCGGTTCGATCGCGCAGCGCCACGATCCTGCTGCGCGGTCGCAAGACCACGCTGGAGATCGCCGAAGGCGATGTTTCCGGGAAATCCAGGTCTTCCAGAAAAGCGTCCGCAGCCGGTCCTGGCAACGGAATACGCAAGACCGGCGAGAACAGCTATGTTGTTGATCGGCGCGAGGTCGATCACTCGGTGGAGAACCTGAATACAGTCATCACGCAGGTCCGGGCTGTGCCCTATCTCAACGACGGCAAGAGCGTGGGCTTCCGCCTGTTCAACATCAAGCCACAGTCGATTTTCGAACGCATGGGGCTGCAGAACGGCGACGTTGTCCAGAAAATCAATGGTGTGGAGTTGAACTCTCCGTCAAAGGCCGTGGGTTTGCTGGAAGAGATGCAGACTTCCGACGAGCTGCTTGTCGATCTCCTCCGGGCCGGAGCGCCGCGCACGCTCACCTACGCAATCAAGTGATTTCAGGAAAGCGCATACTGCCTGTCGCGGCGTTTGCCCTCTGGACGCTGGCTCCGTTACCGGAGCGGCTGCAATTTCAACAAGCTCAGCAAGTCCGACAAGTCCCGCAAGTCCCGCAAGTCCCGCAAGTCCCGCAAGGCCCGCAAGGCCCGCAAGGCCGGCATCCCCTGGAAAGCGTGAGCGAGCTGAGACGGCTTGCCGGGCTTGCAGGCGTCAAGGTTGCAAACGCCCAGGATCGGGCCGTCCGTGCACAGCAGGACGCCGCGAGCGACGGAAAGTTTACCATTCACTTCGAGGACGTCGAGCTGCCGGTCTTCGTCAAATTCATCGGCAAGGCGACAAACCGCAACTTCGTATTTTCGGACAAAGTCAGCGGCGCGGTGACGGTTGTTTCACCCGAACCGGTAACCGCAGACGAAGCGCTCGCCGTATTCCAGTCGGTCCTCGCTGTGCGCGGGCTGACCATGGTCGATGACGGACTCGTGACGCGGATCATCCCCCTGAAAGAGGCCCGCACGGCGGGCGGCAGGCTCTCGGACGGCTCCCCCGCCGCGACCGGTTTCGCGACCCGCCTGCTGCCGCTCAGACACGTGGACGCGGCCGATGTCGCACAGGCGCTCGATTCACTTGTCTCCAAGGAAGGATCCCTCGTCGCATACGAGGGCACGAACACGCTCATCGTGACGGACACGACCACGAACATCGCGCGGATGGCTGAGGTCGTGGCGAGCCTGGACATCGCGAAGCACGAAGAGTCAGTACAGGTCATCGCGCTCGAACATGCCGACGCATCCACGCTGGCCGAACAGATCGAAAGCATCCTCGGTGCGCCGCGGAGGGCCAAAGACAAGACCGGCTCGCCGATCACCCCGTCCTTCAGGCTGGTGCCCGACGAGCGCACGAACTCGCTCGTCGTGATCGGGCCGGAAAATGAACGGCGCAAGATCGATGAACTCGCGCGCGGACTCGACACGCCGCTGTCGGCGAGCGATCAGCGCATCAACGTTTACTACGTCAAGTACGCGAACGCGCTCGACCTCGTCGATGTCGTCGCGGGGATGCTGAGCGGACGCCGGCGGGTGGCGTCCGGCGCCAACGCCGGTGCGACACGAGCAGCGACAGGAAAGTCGGAAGGCCTTTCTGACGAGATCTCGATCACCGGCGACCCGGCGACGAACTCCGTGATCGTCAACGCCTCGGCCGCGGACTACAAGTCGATCCGCCAGCTTCTCGAGGACCTCGACATCCAAAGGCCCCAGGTTTTCGTCGAAGCGATCGTCGCCGAGGTCTCGATCGATCGTGCAGAGGCGCTGGGACTGGAGTGGCAGGGCGCCATCGAGGGCGCGAACGGTGTGGTGCTCGGCCGCTCGAGCCTCGGTTCGCTCGGGGCAGCGTTCTTCAATCCCGCGGCCCTTTCCGGTCTGCTGCTCGCGGCCGCCAGCGATAAGACCATCGAGACACCGGACGGCACCGAAGTTCCTGCCCAGGCCGTCCTCTTCACCGCCCTCGCCAACGATCAGGACATCGAGGTGCTGTCCGCACCGACACTGCTCACGCTGGACAACCAGGAAGCTCGAATCGTCGTCGGAGAGAACATCCCCTTCATTACCGGCCAGGGCATCGACGCTGCCAACCTCGACAACGTCTTCAGAACGGTCGAACGTCGCGACGTCGGCGTCAAGTTGACCATCACGCCGCAGGTCTCGGAGGGAGACGTCGTCATCCTGAACATTCAGGAGGAGGTGTCGGCGGTCGCAGAGCGAGTCAGCGCGGAACTGATCAACTCGGTCGGGCCCGTCTACACAATCCGTTCGGCCGAGACGACGGTGAGCGTGCGCGACGGCAGGACGGCGGTAATCGGCGGCCTGATATCGAACTCGCTTACCAACGCCAGCAGCAAAGTCCCCTATCTGGGCGATATTCCGTATCTGGGACGACTGTTCCGGACGGACGCCGAGCGAGGCGAGAAGGTCAACCTGATCGTCGTTCTTACCCCGCACATCATCCGCGACCCCGGCGACCTCACGGTAGTCTCCGACCGCGCAGGCCGCGCTTTCCGTGAGACGCTCTCGAGCGAACCCGGAGAGCCGGGAGGCGGCGCGGCGCGCAGCAAAGCGGACAAGATCCCGGGCCTCGGCCCGCCGATGATAGAGCCGGACGCCGACCCCAGAGCCGGACTGTTGCCGCCGCGTCAGGCCGAGCCGGCGGGCTTCTGAACCGCTGTGGCGCTGATCTCCTTCGAGGACTCGATCGATAACCTGCTGCTGCGCGCCGGCGTCACGCGCGAGCAGATCGAGCAGGCGCGCGTCGAGAGCCGGGAGGAGAACGACTTCGCGGTCGAGCTCGAGCGCATAACGGGACTGTCCCAGAACCGCTACGCAGCGCTGGTCGCAGAGAGGCTCGGCCTGCCGTTCCTGCCCGAGCTCGAGGACACCGAAGCCGACGTCGAACTTTCCCAGCGCCTCGGCGTCCAGTACTGCCGCCGCAACCGACTCCTGCCGCTGCGCGAGGCCGCCGGTCGCGTTCGCGTCGCCACGAGCGCGCCGACCGTGGTGGGACCGCTTGACGACGTCCGCGTCATCTACGGTTGCGAGGTCGAACCGGTAGTCGTTCCCGCTGCTGCTCTCCAGGAGACGATCACACGCGTTTTTGATCGTGCAGCCGCGATGACCTCGAACCTGATGGACGGGTTCAGCGACGAACAGGCGATCGATCTCGAGGGCGGCGAGCTGGAAGTTCCCGATCTTCTCGATGCCGACGACGAGGCGCCGATCATCCGCCTCGTCAACAACATCATTTTTCAGGCCGCCAAAGACGGGGCCAGCGATATCCATGTCGAGCCGTTCGAGCGGAATACGACCGTGCGCTTTCGTGTCGACGGCATGCTGGTCGACGTCCTGACTCCGCCGCGGCGCATCCACGCAGCGCTGGTCTCGCGCATCAAGGTCATGGCCTCGCTCAACATCGCCGAGAAGCGCCTGCCGCAGGACGGCGGAATCCGTACACGGGTCGCCGGACGGGATCTCGACGTGCGCGTCTCGACGCTGCCGACATCGTTCGGCGAGCGCGTCGTCATGCGACTGCTCGACCGCGGCTCGACGCTGCTGGGGCTCGAGGAGCTCGGCTTCGCAGGCGGCAATCTCGAAAGCCTCAGACGGCTGATTCATCAGAGCCACGGCATCCTTCTTGTTACCGGGCCCACCGGCAGCGGAAAGACCACGACGCTCTACGCCGCGCTGTCGGAGATCAACTCGACCGAGAAGAACATCATCACGATCGAGGATCCGGTCGAATACCAGCTGTCCGGCGTGGGTCAGATCCAGGTCAACCCGAAGATCGACCTGACCTTCGCCGCCGGCCTGCGTTCGATACTGCGGCAGGACCCGGACGTGATCATGGTTGGAGAGATCCGCGACGGCGAGACAGCGAGGATCGCGATCCAGGCCGCGCTCACCGGGCACCTCGTGCTGAGCACCCTGCACACCAACGATTCGTTCAGCGCGGTGACCCGGCTGCTCGACATGGGCGTCGAGCCGTTCCTCGTCTCGTCATCGGTGATCGGGATTCTTGCCCAGCGCCTCGTACGACGTCTGTGCCCCCAGTGCAGTCGCCCGGTCGACGCGACCGAGAGCGGTCTTGCCGAGCTCGGGCTCGGCTACATGCTCGGAGACAATTCCCGGCTGCGGACCGAGGGGCCCGGATGCGAGAGCTGTCGCGCGACCGGCTACCGCGGCAGGACCGCGCTGCATGAGCTGCTGCCGATGGACGACACCGTTCGCTCGTATGTCATGCAGAGCAGCGACGCGGCGAGCATCCGCGAGATCTGCGTGGCACGCGGGATGGCGACGCTCAGAGACGACGGCGCGCAGAAGGTTCGCAGCGGACAGACCTCGGTGTCAGAGGTACTGCGCGTAACCGCAGCCGACGCCGACTGAAGGCGTCTGGGAAGCTGCCGGACAACAACAAGTGACGGTCTTCGCATACAAGGGGGTGTCCACGGTCGGCCGCAGCGTAACCGGAACGGTTGACGCGGACAGTCCTCGTACGGCTCGAGCCCGCCTCCGGGAGCGCGGCATCTTCGCGTCGGACGTCTCCGAATCCCCCGCGCCCGGAACAGCCGGAGCGACACATGCAGGGCGGCCTGCCGGACGGAGGGTGTCTCCGCGTGAGCTGTCCCGCCTGCTTCGGCAGCTCGCGACGCTGCTGTCGGCAGGGATCCCCCTTGTCGATGCGCTGGGCTCGCTGATCGCTCGCGGGCTGAAGCCCAATGTCGCCGCGGCGCTGGAGACCATCCGGACCGAGCTGATCGGCGGTGAGAGCCTGGAGCGGGCCGTCTCGCGGCACCCGGAGGTATTTCCGCCGATCTACCACGGCATGATCCGCGCAGGCGAGGCGAGCGGCGCTCTCGATCGCGTACTGGTGCGCATCGCCGATCACGCCGAATCGAACGCCAAACTCCAGGGGCAGCTGCGATCGGCGATGACGTACCCGGCGATCATGATGCTGGTCGGCGGCGGAATCGTCTCGTTTCTTCTGGCGTACGTCGTCCCGCAGGTGACCCGGGTCTTCGCCGAGTCCGGCCAGCTGCTGCCCTGGCCGACACGAGCGCTGATGGCCGCAGGAGCCTTTCTCGCCTCGTACGGGCTGTACCTGCTGCTCGCTCTCTCAGTGCTGGCGCTGTCCGCACGGTACTACGCGGGGACTGCGGTCGGGCGCCGGAGACTCGAGCGCCTGGTAATGGCGCTCCCGTGGATGGGCGATGTCGTGCGCAATGTCGCCATGGCTCGTTTCTCCCACACAATCGCCACCATGATGTCAGGCGGCATGACGTTGCTCGGCGCGCTCGACATGAGCCGCGGGGTTACCGGAAGCACACTTGTCGATGACGCGCTGTTCGAGGCCGGCGAGGCAGTGCGTCAGGGCGGTCAGCTCGCGCCCAATCTCGACGCATCGGGACTTTTCAATCCGATGGTGACCGACATGATCGGTGTGGGCGAGCGCAGCGGCGAACTCGAGCGCATGCTCGAACGCGCAGCCGAGGCGCTCGACGAAGAGGTCCGCGGCAATGTCGAAACCATGACCAGCCTTATCGAGCCGATCATGATATTGCTGATGGCTGCGGTCGTGCTTTTTGTACTGCTGGCGGTGCTGTTGCCCGTCTTTGAGATGAACCAGATGGTTCGGTAGGGTCACTCCATGTTCGGACGTCGCCAGAACGGCTTCACACTGATCGAGATCCTTGTGGTCGTCATGATCCTTGGCCTGCTCGTATCGCTTGCGGCGCCGCGCATCATCGGCAGAACCGATGACGCCCGCATCACCAAGGCCCGCGCCGACATGAAAGCCGTCGAAGAGGCCCTGAACCTCTACAAACTCGATTCGGGGAAATACCCGACAACCGATCAGGGGCTGCTCGCTCTGGTCGAGGAGCCCGACAGCGAGCCGCGTCCGCGCCGCTGGCGCGACGGCGGCTACCTCGAGCGCGTACCTGGAGACCCGTGGGACAATGAGTTCCTGTACGTCAGCGACGGCCGCGAATACGTACTGCAAAGCCTCGGCGCCGACGGAGAGGAAGGTGGCGAGGACGCCGACGCGGACATCGACTCGCGCGACTTCTGAGGGCTTCACGCTCGTCGAGCTGACGCTCGTCGTGCTGATCGTCGGAATCCTCATGACGATCGCGCTGCCGCGCTTGACGATCCTCGCCGGCGAGAGATTGGACTCCGGCGCGCGAAGGCTGGCGACGCTGATCCGCTACCTCCATGACGAGGCAGCGCTGCGCGGCACGGTCTACCGCCTGACTCTCGACCTGGACGAGGCGAGCTGGGCCGTTCACAGCTGGGCGCCGCTCGCTGCCTCGGCTTCACCGGGTTTCGGGACAGACACGGCTGCCGACACGCCGGCGCTTTTTTCCGCAGCGGTAAAGCTCGACGAGGAGGCACTGCGGGAGAAGAACGAGGAGAGATTCACCGCGGGGTGGGACCCGTACGCTGCCGCCGGCACACTGCCCGACGGAGTCATCTTCGAATACGTAGCGACCGCCGATTCCGTCGAAAACACCGGGGCACGCGCCCTGTATTTCCTGCCCGAAGGTTCGATGGAGAATGTTCGGATCGCGCTCCAGGGCGAGAGCGGACGCGAGGTTGAGCTGCACGTTGACGGTGTCACCGGACACGTGGCCGTGCGCGACCGGGAGCGCGGCAGCTGAAGACAAGCGCGAACAGAAAAGCCGGGATCACGCTGCTCGAGCTGCTGGTCGCCGTGTCGGTCCTGGGCGTCGCGATGGTCAGCCTGCTCGGACTTCACGCCCGCAATGTCAGACTCACGTCTCAAGCGCAGGATCTGACCATCGCGGGAATGCTCGCTTCCCGCGTGGCCGCGGAATCGCAGGCGTCAAGGACCCCGGTTCCGGCGGGGATCACCTCCGGGGAGTTCAGCGACCGCGAGGCGAGCCTGAGTTTCGCGGGTGAAGAGATCTACGGAGGTACCCTCGCCGCTCGATTCCGCTGGCGAAGGGAGGTCGAGTACATCGATCTGGCACGTCTGGGCCTGCCGCTGCGGGTTCCGCGAATCCGCGTAAGTGTCGGCACCGAGGACAATCCCGAGATCGCTGTGCTGGTCGTCCTTCAGCCGGGTGCGTCCGCGCCATGACCGCCCGAACAAACAAAGCCTGCCGGCACAAGGCTGGCGTGAGCCTGCTCGAGATGCTCGTGGCGCTGGGCATTTTCGCCATTATCTCCTCGATTGTTTACGGCACGTTCAGCCGCACGGCGGGGACCAGAGTCTACGCCGAACAACGACTGAACCTGTTCGCGATCGCCCGCGCGGCGATCTCATGGATGGAGCGCGACCTGATGGCGGCGGGCACAACAGGACTTTTCCCAACCGGTCAGCCGATCCTTTTCGTATCCGCGGGTATCGCCGAACGTGAGACGGGTCGTGACGACGTACCGCTGCTGGAGGTGACGACGGCCTCCTCGCTCGGGACGAGCCCGCTCGAGATCGACGGGTTCGTGCTGCCGGGACACTCGGAACGAAGCAGCGAGACCCGCGTGGTCTACCGGCTCGAGCGCTCGACGGAACCCGATGCCGCCCCCGGTCTCTCCTCCGAGCGGGCTCAAGGAATGGAGAAAGCGGCGGCCTACGACCTGGTGCGCTACGACTTCAGGCCGGCTCGCGCGGCGGAACTCGAATTTGCAGCCCGATCGGTCATTGCAGGAGGCGTGGAATCCGTAACGCTCCGATTCTACGATGGCGTCAGCTGGTGGGAGAGCTGGGATTCGAGGCCCGGAGCTGCCAACTCGCGACGAGTACCCCGCATGGTCGAAACCCGTATCACGATGCATGATGCTGAAGGTCCGCCGCTGACCTTCGTCTCCGGCGTGGCGGTCGCGAGTCAGATCGATGCCGGCTGAGCTCATGACACGCAGGGAGGCCCGCTTCCCCGGAAAGCGTCGCAGCCGCGAGCGGAGCGGATCTGCGCAGCGCCGGGAGCGTGGGGTGGCCCTGCTCGTCGTCCTCGCCGCGATAGCGCTGCTGACAATCAGCATCATGGACTTCACCTATGCAGGTCAGGTCGGCTACCGCAGGACGGCACACTGGCTCAAGGCCCGTCAGGCCCAGATGCTGGCCGACTCCGGCGTGCGACTGGCATCGACGCTGTTATCCATGGACAGCCGCGTAAAGTCCGCGATCGCCTCGATCGGAGAAACACGAAGCGCCGATACCACCGCGCTGACCGACTTCTGGGCGGGGATCTGCTCGCGTGAATCGGAGCCTGCCTGTCCGCAGAATCCTCTCTCCTTCGTCTGTGAGCTGGATCTCGGTGACGGAATGCTGGCCGTTCGCATCGAGGACGAGGGCGGCCGCTTCAACATCAATTCGCTCAATGAGTTCCAGGACTGTGAGGGCTCGGTCGCCCAGTGGCATCACGACATGCTCGGCAACCTGTTGCTCGCAGGCGGCGTGGACCCGACATTGCGCGGGGCGATCGTTGATTGGATCGACCGTGACGAACGCCCGTATCGCTGCGGGGCGCCCGGCGCAGAGGCGGCCGAGTATGCCGCGCGGGACTTCGATTACGGCCCACGGAACAGGCCGATCCTCGGGCTGCGCGAACTGGCGCTGATCGACGGAATAGACGCCGCGCAGCTCGCGAGGCTGCGACGGGGCGCCACCGCGCTGCCCCTGCCGGAAGACCGGGACCAGCGCCGCAGCGCCGGCAGCATCAACATCAACACCGCCGGCGACGCCACGCTCGCCGCCCTCGCAGCTTCCGGTGAGGCCGGCCTGCAACCTTTTCTGACCCGTATCAAGAACGAGCGCTGCATCGATCCCTTCACCGAGGCCGATCTCGACAGCCGGCTCACGGCGATGCTCGGCGACAACGGGCAGGCAGCAGCGCTGGGCAAACGACTGGCCGTCAGCAGTGACTGGTTCACGGTGCGCGCGACGGGTCGCGTCGATGACGTCGAGCAGTCCGCCGAAGCATTGCTCCTGCGCACCGATGGCAGCTTCGCGCTCGCATCCTACCTGCCGCGACGAGGGCCGAATATAGAAGGATTGAACTGGGACGCAGCGCTGCCCGTCGCGACGATGGCCGGCCTGTCGATCAGCGAAGGAGGCGGGTTCTAGCCATGGCGAGCCACATCCTCACGCTGCATGCGGCGGGTGGTCAGGTCTGTTTCGCGGTGGCGGTATCCACGCTGCGATCGCTGCGTGTGACCGCCCTCGGGCGTGTCGCCGCCAGCAGCCCGGTAATCGCCGAGCTCGCCTCGCAGCGGGATTGGGACCACGTCGTCGCCAGCGTCGCCTCGGAGAGCGCCGTCCATCGCTTCCTCGAGTTTCCGTTCCATGACCGCAAGCGGCTCGCGCTTGCCGTCGGGCCGGCCCTGGAGGAGCACGTCCCGCTCTCGCTGGACGACGCCATCACCGCCTACGGCCGCGCATCCGGCGAGAGCGGGTCGCAGGGGCGCGTCCTCGCCGCGATGACGCCGAAATCGGCGATGGAACAGCAGCTCGCCACGCTGGCGAAAGACGGCATCGTCCCGGAGAGACTGATCTGGGCCCCGTCGGCGATTCTCGAGGTCTACGCGCGCGCCGTCGACACTCAGAACGACTTCGTGGCAATCGACCTTGGCGAGGAGGCCGCCGTCATCGGCGCTTTCGAGTCGGGACAGCTGACCGCGCTGCGCATTGTACGGCGCACCGACGATGAGGTCTTCGTCCGCAACGTCGGCTGGTCACTGCGCACCATCGAGCGGCTGCCCGATCGGGTCGTGGCAGGCGGAAGTCGCGCGTCCGATGTTGTCGGCGCACTTGCCGACAGCCTCGCCGGACTCACCGTGGAACACCTGCCATTCGATGCTCCGATCGAGCTGGATCCCGCGGCCGCTCCCGGCTGGCGCGGCCTGACCGCGCCTCTCGGACTGGTACTCGCAGCCACTGGAAAGCTCGCCGTGCCTGCCATCGAGTTCCCGGTCGAGGTCGAGATCGGCGAGGCGGTCGAGGAGGTCGCCGGTGTCGGCCGGCGGCTCGCGCCGTGGGCAGCGGCGGCGGCGCTCATGGGGTTGACATCGGTCGGCCTCGACCAGGTCCGACTGAGTATGGAGGCAGGGCGGCTGCAGCAGCAGGCGGACCGGATCTACAGTTCGGCGATGCCTGGATCGCCCGGCGGGCCCGGGCAGAGGGTCAAACTCGAGCTCCGGGTCAGCGAGCTCGAAAATCTGCGCGCGGAGAATCGCTCTTCGGAAAATCACATGTCGCCGCTGGCGATCCTGACAACGATGTCCAGCGTGGTGCCGGCACAGCTGGAGGTCGAGTTCGAGAGCTACGACTACGACCCGCCGAACGTGCGCCTGCGCGGCGATGGGACGAGCTTCGAGACGGTAACCCGGCTCCAGCAGGTCCTCGACGCCGAGTCGGGATTCGCCGACGTAGCGGTGAGCGATGTCCGGACTGATGCGGACGGCGACGGTGTCGTATTCGAGCTTCGGTTCCGCGTTCCGGCGAATCCGGGGAGTCGTCAGTCGTGAACGCACGGGCATTGCTGGCACGCATTCGCCAGACGCTGGACTCGTCCCTCGCCAGACTCAACCCGCGAGAGCGCCGGCTGGTCAGCGTTCTCGGGGCGGTGACGCTCGTCGGCGGTGTCTACATCATGATCGTCGAGCCGTACCAAGAGAGCCGTCACCGCGCCCGCCGGCGGATCGAGACACTCTCCCGCGACCTCGGAGCGATGGAGTCGCTGGCCGCGAAAATCCGCGCTCTGGAAGCCACCACCGCCAAGGTCGAGAGCAGCGAAGCTACGGCTGCCGGATTTTCGCTCTTCTCGTTCGTCGACAAGGCAACGCAAGCCGCCATCAGCCGCGATGCCGTGGCCTCGATGAATCCGGCCAAGCGACCGGTTCGCGGAGGCCTCGAAGAGAGTTCTGTGGAGCTGCGACTTACGTCCGTCGGGCTGCCGGAGATCGTCGCGCTCCTCGAACAGATCGAAGCGACGACCGAACCGGTTTACGTCAAACGCGTCGAGCTGAAACGGCGCTACGACGACCGCGCGCGCTTCGACGCGACGATCGTGACCGCTGCGCTGACCCGGACATGAAACGCGCCCTGCCCTTCACCCTGTTGTTTCTGGCCTTCCTGGTCTGGACCTTTCCTCACCGACTGCTCGTGGAGAGTCTGCTGAAAAACCGCCTGCATGAACTCGATGTCACCGTCACGACCGGCTCTGCAGGCCTCACCTGGCCGCCCGGATACGGCGTCGAGGAGGTAAGCCTGGCCCGTGACCCGTACCGGCTGGAGATCGAGTCCGTCCATATCGACCTGTACTTCGGCGGTGGGCTCGCCTTCGACGCCGACGCCTGCGGCGGCACCGTGCGCGGACGGTTGAAGGCCGAGCCGCGTGACCGGAAAGTGATAGCCCGAGACGGGCCCGGCAAGCGCCTCGAGTTCCTGTTCAACTCCATCGATCCGGCGGCGTGCCTGCAACTGGGCACAATCGGGCTGGCGGGCAAGTTCGATGGGGAGCTGCGCCTGGTCGGCCTCGGTGCAGGCCGCGGCGCTGTCGGCGCGGTCGCCGAGAACGGCCGGATGATTCTCGAAGCGCGCGATGGCCTCGTGTCGGGAAGTCTCCCCTCTCGCGGTGCGGCCGGACCGGTGCCCATCGGCGAGTGGCAGTTTCAGCGATTGCGCGCCGAGCTCAAACTCGTGCGTGGCGATCTGATCGTGGAGCGCGCCAATGCCCGCGCGGAGGGCGTGGAGTGGGAAGTGACGGGCGGTCGGATCGGGCCGGCCGTTGGAGACACCGCGCGGATCAACATCGAGCTGCGCGCACGCCCCGTCGACGAGTCCGCACGGGCAAAAGCGATGCTCGGACTGTTGCCCAAAGCCGGAACCGATCCTCAGGGATGGCGCCGGTACCGCCTCACCGGGACGCTCTCCACACCGCGTTTCATCGGGCTGAAATAGACCGCGCAGGGATCATCCGGCGGCGTCTCTCAGCTCGCGCATGAGCGCAACATTGTGGGCATGGCCGGTCTTGTGAGCAGTGATCCGCCCGTGCAACGGGCGGCCGAGCAGATAGCCGTCGCCGATGACATCGAGAACCTTGTGACGGGCCAGCTCGTCTGGGAAGCGCAGCTCCGTGTTCACGACGCCCTCTTGCCCGATCAGAATGAAGTTGCTCAGCCGTCCGCCGTGCCCGAGGCCGGCGTCTTCGAGGCTGCGTATCTCGTCAACGAAGCCGAACGTGCGTGCCGGGGCGACCTCTCGTCGGAAAGCGTCAGTGCCGGTCATCTCGAACTCGTAGGTTTGCCGGCCCACCGGGGACGGGTACTCGAGCTCGTAGCGAACGATCAAACCGTCCCACGGCTCGATCTCGATCCACCGATCCGCGTCGCCGACCCGAATGCGGCGATCCGCTCTGAGCGGGCTGCATTCGGCATTCTGATCTTCCAGACCCGCGCCCTCGATCAGCTCGCAGAACCCCGATGCGGATCCGTCGAGGATGGGCACCTCGCCATCGGTTTTGACGAGCAGGTTCGTGATGGAGTAAGCGTGCAGGGCTGCCATCAGGTGCTCGATGGTAGCCGCGGTCACCGCCTCGCGGCGCAAGCTGGTGGCGTACCCGGTAGAGTCGACGCAGTCGATATGCGCCTGGACATGGGCACTGGACCCGAGCCTGCCGAAGCGGATACCGGCCCCCGGCGGTAGCGGCTCCAGGATCAGCCCTGAGGACACCCCGCTGTGCAGTCCTACCCCACCGGCAACAACGCTGTGTTGGATCGTTCGTTGGCACGCCGCTCCCGAGAAACCCGCAGCCGGCGCTGCGCTCGGGGTGCAGCCATTCTCGCCACCTTGCGAACCGAGCGCGACTGCCGCTCCCGGCCTTTGCCCCAACACCCGCCCTGTCGCGTCCAGCAGCGCGCCGTTGGCGAAGGGCTTCGAGACAAAGTCGACCGCGCCCAGGCGCGTGGCGCGCACAGCGAGATCGATGTTGGCGGGTTCGGACACGGCGATGACCGGCGGCGCTCCCCGCTGCGCGCGCAGCGCCGCGAGTGCCGCAAGAAACTCCAACCCGTCCATGCCGGGCATCCACAGGTCGACAATAATCAGATCCGGTCCGGCGCTGTCCGGGGCAGCTTCGACGAGATCCATCGCCTCGCGCCCGCCCGTAGCGCATTGAACGGCATATCCGTGCCCGCGCAGAGCCGCTGCGGCGCCCTCCGGCACCTCGCCCTCGTCGTCGACGACAAGGATGTTGAACGTGTCGTTGGGTGGACAGCTTTCGTTCACGTCACAGAAGCGCCGCTTCTGAGAGTCGGCGCAGACGCGGGCGGACCGACGCTCGCGCAGACTGCGCGTACCACGCGGACCGATCTCATGGTACCGGCTGATGTCCCTGGACTCACAGGGAGAGTTATCAGCCGACGCAGATCGGCCAGAACGAAACGGCGGGAAATGCTCAGAGCAGAGCCGGTTGGCCACCGGTGGGCTTGAAGCCGAAATGCTCCCACGCACGCGCGGTTGCCACGCGTCCGCGCGGCGTCCGCTGCAGAAAACCGAGCCGCAACAGGAAAGGCTCGTAGACTTCCTCCAGCGTCCCCGCGTCCTCACCGATGGCCGCCGCCAGGGTATCGATCCCGACCGGGCCGCCGTCGAATTTCTCGAGCAGCGTGCTCACGAACTGTCGGTCCATCGCATCGAAGCCGACCTTGTCAACGCCCAGCATCTCGAGCGCGTCGCGCACGACGTCGCGCGTGATACGACCATCGGCCCTGACCTGGGCATAGTCGCGAAGTCTGCGCAGCAGTCTGTTGGCAACGCGAGGGGTTCCCCGGGCGCGCCGCGCGAGGTCCGCGGCTGCCGCCTCGTCGATCTCGACGTCGAGCAGCCCCGACGAGCGCCGGATGATCGTGGCCAGCTCGTCGTCCTCATAAAACTCGAGCCGGAGCACCTGGCCGAACCGCGACCGCAACGGCGCAGTCAACAGGCCGGTGCGCGTTGTCGCGCCGACGAGCGTGAACGGGCTGAGGTCAATCGTGATCGACCTCGCCGCCGGCCCCTCACCGATCACGAGATCGAGCTTGGAGTCTTCCATCGCCGGGTAGAGGATTTCCTCGATCGCTCTCCCGAGACGGTGTATCTCGTCAATGAAAAGTACGTCGCCGGGCTCGAGGGCGGTGAGGATCGCAGCCAGATCTCCCGCCTTCTCGATGACCGGCCCGCTGGTCTGCCGAATGCGGCCGCCCATCTCGGTTGCGATGATGTAGGCGAGTGATGTCTTGCCGAGCCCCGGCGGCCCCATCAGCAGAACGTGGTCAAGCGGTTCGTTTCGGCCCTGCGCTGCTGCAATCGCGATCTCGAGATTCTCGCGAACCGCTTTCTGGCCGACGTAGTCCGTGAGCGTGGACGGCCGCAGACTGACGTCCGCGCCTCCGTCCTCTGCCACCTCGTATGGCGTGACCGAGATCTCACTCATGATTTCACCCGCCGGTTCTTTCGACAATCGATGTCATGCCGAGAAAAACGGTCATGCCAGCTGCGTGAGCGAGCGCTTGATCACGGCCTCGATCGGCTCATCGGCGACCGGTTTGCTCGCTGTTACCGCCTTGCGGGCCTCGGCCTGCCGATAGCCGAGACTGACCAGCGCCAGAATAGCCTCCTCCTCGAGCGACGCCCCGCCGGAGCTCGAGCCGCCCTCCAGACCGGCCTTGCCCTTGAGCTCGACGAGGATGCGTTCGGCGGTTTTCCGGCCAACGCCGGGGATCGCCACGAGTCTCTCAACCCGGCCGTCGCGAAGCACCTCGGCAAGCTCGCCAGGCTCGATCCCGGAGAGTATCGCGAGCGCGAGCTTGGGGCCGATCCCCGACACCGCTCGAAGAAGATTGAACAGCTTGCGCTCATCGCCGGTCCCGAAACCGAACAGGTCGAAGGCGTTCTCCCGCACAACCGTAGCCGTCAGGAGCTCCAGCGTGCCGCCTGTTTCGGGGAGCCGGCAGAAAGTGGTCAGCGACACGAACAGCTGAAAGCCCACTCCGCCCACATCAATCACGACCTCGCCAGGGGCCTTGTCGGCCAGTTTGCCTCGTACGCGCGCGATCATGATCTCAGCCCGTCACTCGCCGACGAACCGGCGCTACAGAGCGCCCCTGCCTGCCGGCCGCCCGGTCTCCGCCACTCAGCGCGGCGTCAACCCGGTCATCGAACCCTCGCCGCAGGCCGTGACAGGCGGCAGCGGCAAGCGCATCGGCCTCGTCGGAGACGGGAACCTCGTCCAGCCGGAAAATCTGCACTACGGCATGCTGTATCTGGGCCTTGTCGGCGCGGCCATGCCCGACAATGGATTTCTTGATCGTCGCCGGCGTGTACTCGTGCAGCTCGACTCCGGCAGCGGCAGCGGCAGCCATCGCTACCCCACGCGCCTCGCCGAGGCGGAAGGCACTCTGGACATTCTTGGCGACGAAGTTGCGTTCGAGGCTCAGCACGCTCGGTTTGTGGGCGGCGATGACCTCCACCAGCACGGCATGAATCCGCGCCAGCCGGGCCGAAAGTTCACCGCGTCCCAGGCGGATTGTTCCCGAGTCCACTCGGGCAAGCGAGCGTCCAGCGCAATCCACGACTCCCCAACCGGTGACAACGGTCCCCGGGTCAACCCCCAGCACTCGCAAGTCCACCTCCCGACCGGCACCGCAGCTTCCGCAGGATCGTCGGTGCGGCCGCTGCGGTGCCGCGCCGACGTGGTTCGCCACTCGGCGCAGCGTCAGGCAGAGAGCGCGCTCAGCTCTTCCTCGTCGATATCGAAGTTCGCGCTGACATGCTGCACATCATCGTGGTCCTCTAGCAGGTCGAGCAGTTTGAGCGCTTTGGCCGCCTCGTTGCCCGCGAGCTTCACGAAGTTCGACGGCTCGAGCACCGGCTCGGCCGAGACAATCGTGAAGCCGGCTTGCTCGAGCGCCGCGCGGACGTCTTCGAGGGAGCCGACCTCGGTGGAGACCACCGTCACGTCGCCCTCGGTCGAGACGTCATCGGCCCCGGCCTCCGCCGCGACCTCGAACACCGCCTCTTCATCGACCTGCTCGCCGCTCAGCCGGATCTGGCCGGCCTTGTTGAAGATCCATGCAACGCAGCCGTTCTCGCCCAGGTTGCCGCCGTTCTTGCTGAACAAATGGCGAATCTCGGCCACGGTGCGATTCTTGTTATCGGTGAGACACTCGAGCATTACGGCCATCCCGCCCGGGCCGTAGCCCTCGTAGGTGACCTCGACGTAATCGACGCCCTCAAGCTCGCCGGTGCCTTTTTGGATGGCTCGGTCGATGTTGTCCGCTGGCATGCTGTTGCCTTTCGCTGTCGCGATGGCAGTGCGCAGCCGCGGATTGGCCGAGGGGTCGCCGCCGCCCATCTTGGCAGCGATCGTGAGTTCCTTGATCAGCTTGGTGAAGAGCTTACCGCGCTTTGCGTCAACGGCAGCCTTCTTGTGCTTGATTGAGTGCCACTTGGAATGTCCGGACATCTAAGAATCCTGGGGCAAGGCAGAAAACCTTGGTACCTAATAGTTACCACACGGTCTATTTCAGGTAAACTTGAGTGACCTGCCCGGTGCGCGGGATTCCCCCGCTTTTCACGAACAGAACAGACAGAGCAAACGATTGCGAAGCCGGTGTCCCGCGCGACGCCGGCCGAGAGTCGATTGGAGTAATCTGCATGCAGACCCGTACCCGCGGCATTTCCGAGGCTTTCCGCGTGACTCTGTACGCGCTGATTGCGCTGAGCACGACGGCAGCGCGCCCGATCGAGATTGCGCCCGAGGAGCGCCCCTATCCGGCACCGGTCATCACGGAGCGCGGCACCCAGCTCGGGCTCGCATCCTGGTATGGGCCGGGTTTTCATGGGCGACAGACCGCGGGTGGCGAGGTCTACAATCAGGAGGCGCTGACAGCCGCGCACCGATCGCTTCCGCTGGGGACCATCATTGAGGTAACCAACCGCGAGTCGCATGCGCGCGTCCGCCTGCGCGTTAACGATCGCGGCCCCTATCACCCGCACCGCGTGCTGGATCTGTCGCACGCGGCCGCGATCGCGCTGGGAGCGCTCGATCGCGGTGTCATCCCCGTCGAGATCCGCATCGTGAACCCCGCAGGGACAGATTGGCCGCAGGTCCGCTACAGCGTTCAGGTCGCTGCTTTCCGCGACCGCGACCGCGCCGAGACCGCTGCACTCTCGATGAAGCCGTACGACGCACATGTCACCCCGTCACGTTCCGCCGCAAGCGGCGCGAGCCGCTCGGTCTATCGCGTTCGTGTCGGCTCTTACGCCGACCGCTCAACGGCGGCTCGACTCGCGCTGGCGTTGCGCGCTCGGGGCCACCAGCCTTACGTTGTCGAGGTCACCCCTCGCCCGGCGGGCACGCATCGAGAAGCCATTCAAGATAGGAGTCCGACGTCGCCGCCGCATCCAGCGCGATGAATTCATGAA
The DNA here is from genome assembly GCA_964225545.1 of Candidatus Nitrosopumilus sp. Classification (GTDB taxonomy): domain Bacteria; phylum Desulfobacterota; class Binatia; order UBA1149; family SPBQ01; genus SPBQ01. Next base: position 22,632 of record CAXQPB010000185.1, read on the forward strand.
CCTCGTAGCCGCTGAGCGCGCGCACCCTGCGCTCGAGTCGCTCGAGCAGATCCGTGGCGGTTTTGATGATCAGAAGTCGTTCCTCGGCGACCTCGACCTTGCCTTCCCAGCGATAGGTCGACCCGACCGGCAGCTGTTTGACGCACGCGGCGAGGCGCTCTTCGACCAGCACTCGCGCGCACCGCGCCGCTTCTTCTTCAGTCGTCACGGTCGTCAGAACCACCGTCAGTCTCCTGTCCGTCACTGCCTGCCTCCTTGCGACCCGCGCGCGACCACCGGTCAACGAGAGCGTCGTAATCCGGGACGAAGCCGAGCGGGATCGCCGGCGCGGGCGGGTAGCCGAGTGCCCGGCGGGCAGCCCCGATACTGCGCTTGAGCGGATTCCCCTTACGCACGCGAGCCATCTGACGAGAGCGAGCGAGAACTCCGGCGATTGCGGCCAGCCACTCCCGGTCCACCGTTCCGCGTTCGACAACCGTGTTGAAGCCTCGCGCGAGCTCATCCGGCCCGAGTCCGATCTGCAGCGCAACCGCGACCACGTCGCGCGGATCGAGCCACCCGCGCGCGTAGAGCGCAAGGGCGCACTCAAAATAGTTGTCGAACCAGATCAGTCGCCGTCCGAACGCGTTGAGGTCTCGCGCTGCGGCCGGGCGTTGCCGGAGGATATGTATCCCGACAACACGCACGTCGGGGCGATCAGGCTGGAAGGACTCGACGCGCTCGTCGATGCTCTGGACAAACGTCTTGTGAACCCCGGCACGCTCGAGCAGGCCGAGTAGCTGCCTGCGCGTCACGCGTCCGGCGAGCACGTCGGCGTAGAGCGAGTAGATGAACGGATCGGATTCCCAGTCGTCGCCGAACAGCAGCTCTTGCGTACCCGGCCGACTCTCCGCCGCGCCCGCGAGCAAGCGGTCAAGCTTGTAGCCGATCTGTTCACGCACGATATCGAAGCGTGCGCGAATCAGATGCCGCATCTGATGCTTGAACGTAATCCCGTCGTAGATGATTCCGTCCAGGTCCAGCTTCTCGCGAATCGCACCGCCGATCTGCGGAGGCGAGGCCGAGAGGAAGTAGACCGATGTCCGCTGCCCGCGACCCTCCGACCGTTCCCGCAGCGCGCGAATGAGGGAGATCACCCCCGGGAAAGCGCGTTTGTCCGAACCGGACTCGAACGGAATGCGAATGAGTTCGCGAAGCGACTCGAAGTGCGAGACCAGGTAGGTCTTGTCCAGATCCCAGCGGAAGACGACGTCGACTTTCACGCCCGTCCCCCGGGAGTCAATCGCTCGAGCAACCCGAGTCGCTCGAGGACTCGCGTGGTCTCCTCGAGGTCCTCGCGCAGCGGATGGCTGGCCTGCAGTCGTGCAGCGAGGCGCCGCAAGGCGCCGGGCTCGTCGACGTCCTCCCAGGGTTGAAGAAGTTCGAAACGAAGACCGGCGTCCAGCAGCCGTCGGCACGTCTCCTCCAGCACCGCATTACCGCCCCATTCGCAGTTGAGCTCGAAGATCGGAGGGCAGCGGTCCCGAGCTGCGATGAGGTAGTAGCCTCCGTCAGGACAAGGCCCCAGAACCACATCGCGGGCATCCGGCACCGCAAGAAGCCGAAGCGCCTCCTCCACCCTCTCCAGAGGCAGGTCCGGCACGTCCGAACCGATGATCACAGCAGAACCGTGGGTGCGGCAGCCGTCCTCCATGGCCCGTCGCATGCGCAGACCCAGATCGCCGCCGCCCTGCCAGCGCAGCGGGATTTCCTGTTCCGCGGCCAGCGCCCCCAGCCACGGGGCATGCCCGTCAGGGCTCGCGGCCAGAACCGCGGCGTAACCCGCCTGCCGCGCTCCGGAGCACACCCGGCGCAGCAGGTCTTTCGTGAACGCACGCTGACATTCAGCGGCCGCCTCCAGATCGACCGCGATGGCCGGGGATCCACTGTCGCCGGCCGCCAGGCGCGTTTTGACCTCTCCGGGGCGGGGCTCCTTGGCAAAGAGGAACAGTACGGGGTCCGTCTGCATAACGATCAAGGGCAGGAATCTGTCACGGGCTGAGAAGGCGGGCAAAGAGCGCGCCGGGTCGCCCGAAGCCCGCGCGATTGACATGCACGACCTCGACAGTCAGACTCTCGGATTCGCGAGGTTCATGAACATGTCTTTTGCTGTCATCAGAACGGGTGGAAAGCAGTATCGCGTCACCCCCGGGGCTACGGTTACGGTCGAGAAGCTGGCCGCCGAGCCAGGTGAGAACGTAGAGTTCAACGAGGTACTGGTCAGGGCTGACGGGGACAACACGACTGTCGGCCAGCCGCTTATCGAGGGCGCGCGGGTCTCCGGCGTCGTCCTGCGACAGAGTCGTGGCGCCCGGATCCTCGTCTACAAGAAGAAACGGCGCAAGAACTACCGGCGGCGACAGGGTCACCGGCAGTACGAAACGACGATCCGCATTACCGACATCGCCTGATCGAAATTCCGGCGCTACGAAAGGTCGAACCTTATGGCTCACAAGAAAGGTCAGGGCAGCAGCAGAAACGGACGCGACACCGCGGGCAAGCGACGCGGGGTGAAAATCTTCGCAGGCCAGAAGGTCGTCGCGGGCAACATCATCGTTCGCCAGCTGGGCACGCGTATTCATCCGGGCAGCGGAGTCGGCATGGGGCGTGACTACACCATCTACGCTCGCGTTGACGGTGTGGTGCAGTACGAAACGTTCGGCTCGGAGCGCAAGAAGCGCGTCAACGTCTACCCGTCCTGAGCAAGCGATCGGTTGGCGGTCCGAAACCGCTGCATCGAAACACGATACGCTGACACAGCCGGAACCGTAGCGCGGGCACCACGTCGCGCAACCACCACCGTCCCGGCTCTTCCGGTTGCTGGGACAAACGATGAGATTCCTCGATCACGCAACGATCCGCGTCGCCGCAGGCGACGGCGGCAATGGCTGCGTGGCGTTTCTTCGGGAGAAATACCGCCCCAACGGCGGACCGGCCGGCGGCGACGGCGGCCGCGGCGGCAGTATCTGGGTTGAAGCCGACTCCGGCCTCAATACCCTGTACGCGTATCGTCATCGCCGTGTCCGCAATGCGGGCCGTGGGCAGGATGGCGGCGGTAAGAACCGCCACGGACCGGCCGGGGATGACCTCATACTGCCGATGCCCGTGGGCACCGTGATCCGCGACACCGCAACCGAGGAATTTATCGCCGATCTGACCGAAGCCGGACAGCGCGAGCTGATCGCAAGAGGCGGACGAGGCGGGCGTGGAAACGCACGTTTCGCCACGTCGACCAATCAGGCCCCTCGACGCGCCGAGGACGGCCGACGCGGACAGCAGTTCGAGTTGACGCTGGAGCTGCGCCTCCTCGCCGATGCCGGACTCGTCGGCCTGCCCAATGCGGGGAAGTCCAGTCTGCTGGCTTCGATGTCGGCCGCTCGTCCAAAGATCGGCAATTACCCGTTCACCACGCTCGAACCCATCCTCGGCGTCGTCGCCGTCGATATCGATCGAACGTTCGTGCTCGCGGATATACCGGGGCTCATCGAGGGCGCTCATCAGGGCCGCGGCCTCGGCCTCGAGTTCCTCCGGCATGTAAGTCGCACCGCTGTCCTGGTGCATCTCGTCGATGTCCATGAGCGCGACGAGGAGGCCGCGCTGTCCGACCTCGAGGTCATTCGCGCGGAGCTCAGGGCGTATTCGGACGAGCTCGTGGACAAACCGAGCCTGGTGGCCGTCTCCAAGGCCGACCTCCCCGGTGTGGCAGAGACTGCACAAGCCTTGCGCGACCGGCTGCGCGAGAGCAACATCCACGTCCACCTCATTTCCTCCGCAACCGGCGAGGGACTCCCGGAATTGCGCAACGCGATCGTCGCGGCGATCGACACCTTGCGATCAGACCGGGCTGAGGAGTCGCAGGCATGAGCGCGAGCGAGAAACGACAGGTCCTGGGCCGCGTCCGGCGCATCGTGGTGAAACTGGGGAGCAGCGTCGTAGCTACCGCGCACGGCGTGGACCGGGATCGGGTCTCCGGCCTCACTGCCGAGGTGGCGGGTCTTCACCGCGACGGACGTGAGGTCATCATCGTGACGTCAGGCGCACGCGCGGCCGGTCTGGCCAGACTCGGACTCAAAGCGATCCCGAGCACGATCCCGGAACAGCAGGCCGCCGCCGCGATCGGCCAGATCCGCCTGATGAGTTTCTACGAGGAGTGCTTCGCGGAGTTCAACCGCCACATCGGGCAGGTGCTGCTTACGGCCGCGGATATCGAGGATCGGGTTCGCTACCTCAACGCTCGGCACACCATCGAGCATCTGCTCAGCCATGGAATCATCCCTGTCGTCAACGAGAACGACTCCGTCGCGGTCGATGAACTGAAGTTCGGCGACAACGACAGGCTTTCCGCGCTGGTGGCCGGGCTGGTGGGGGCCGACCTGCTGGTCATCCTTACCGACGTTGACGGGCTTTACAGTGCCGCGCCCGGATCGCCCGGCGCCGCACTCATTCCGCTGGTCGATGACATTGACGCGGTTGCGAGCGCCGCCGGCGGTGTCTCCAGTGCGATCGGGACCGGCGGCATGGCCAGCAAGCTCGCGTCGGCGCGGAGCGCTTCTCACCGCGGTATCCCCACCGTAATCGCCAACGGAAAGACCCCCGGTACGCTGAGCCGCGTCCTTCAGCCCGACTTCAGCGTCGGCACACTGGTGCTCGCGTCGGACACGCCGATATCGAACCGCAAGCACTGGATCGCCTACGGCATGCCCGTGCATGGGGCCATCGTTCTCGACGACGGCGCGGTGCGCGCGGTGTCCGAGCGCGGATCGAGCCTGCTGCCCTCCGGTGTCACCGAGATTCGCGGGACATTTCGGCCCGGCGAGTGCGTGGGGCTGGTGACAAACGACGGACGAATCTTCGCCCGCGGCCTGGTCGCCTACGACTCCGAAGCCTGCGGCCGGATCCGAGGCATCGCCAGCAAGAGCATTGCTGCGACACTCGGTTATCACATGGGCGATGAGGTGATACACCGCGATGACCTCGTACTGCTCGCCGATGTCGGCGGCAAACTGGAGAACGAACAGTGAGCGACACCGCCGGGATCGAGATCGAGCAGACCTGCAAACACGCGCGGGCGGCGGCGCGGGCGCTTTCCCTGCTCGATGACGCCACCCGCAGCGGCGCGCTCAAGTCGGCTGCGGCACGTCTGCGCGCCGAGTCGGCACGCATTCGTGAGGCCAATGAGATCGATCTGGCGGCCGGCCGCGAGGCAGGCCTTACCGCGGCACTGCTCGACCGCCTGACGCTGACCGATGACCGCATCGATGCGATGGCAGAGGGACTCGAAACGGTCGCGGCCTTGCCGGACCCGCTTGACGACACGATCGCGGAGTGGGCCGCGCCCGCCGGACTTCAGATTCGACAGGTGCGCATACCGATCGGGGTCGTCGCCGTGATCTACGAGTCGCGTCCGAACGTGACCGCAGACGTTGCAGCGCTTTGTGTGAAATCCGGAAACGCGGTTGTTCTCAAAGGGGGCAAGGAGGCGATCCATTCAAATTCAATCATCGCAGACCTTCTCACCGAGGAACTGTCCGCCGCTGGAATCCCCGCATCCGCGGTCCAGCTCATTCGACGCACAGACCGGGAAGCGACCTGGTCGCTGCTCGCACAGGAGGATTACGTCGACGTCGTCATCCCGCGCGGCGGGCCGGGACTGGTTCGGGCCACCGCCGAGCACTCGCGCGTACCGGTGATCAAACATTACGAGGGCGTCTGCACGACCTACGTCGACGAATACGCAGATCTCGACCGCGCCGCCGACATCGCTTTCAACGCCAAGGTCCAGCGGCCCGGCGTCTGCAACGCGATGGAAAACCTCGTCGTACACAGCGCCGTCGCGACGCCGCTTTTCGATCGACTCGTGCCGCGGCTGCGCGATGCAGGTGTCGAGCTGCGGGCCTGCGAACGCGCGGCCGCACTCATCGACGGCGCGAAGGCGGCAACCGAGGAAGACTGGAGCGCAGAATACCTCGATCTGATTCTTGCTGTAAGGATCGTCGACTCGACCGAGGAGGCGGTGAACTTCATCAATGAATACGGATCGGGTCACTCGGACGCGATCGTGACGCAGGACTCAATATCGGCCGCGACATTTTTATCGGGAGTCGACTCCGCGGTGGTCTATGAGAACGCGTCGACCCGCTTCACCGACGGGTTCGAGTTCGGCTTCGGGGCGGAGATCGGGATATCGACAAACCGCATCCACGCTCGCGGCCCGATGGGGCTGCGCGAACTGACCACGTACAAGTATCTCGTACGCGGAGACGGCCAGACCCGCTGACACATTGAGTCGGATCGGAATACTGGGCGGCACCTTCGACCCCGTCCATCTCGGACACCTCGCGAGCGGGCGCCACACCGCGGCAGCCTTCGATCTCGACCGGGTCCTTCTCGTTCTGTCTGCCCGACCGCCGCACAAACCAGAGCGCCGGCCTGCCACCGACAACGACCGGCTCGCGATGCTCGAGCTGGCCGCCGGCAATGACTCGCTCTTCGAGGTGAGCGACCTCGAGGTGCGCCGCTCCGGCCCGTCCTACATGATCGACACTCTGCATGAACTCCGCACAAAGGAGCCGAATGCGGAGCTCTTTCTGATCCTCGGAGTCGACGCGTACTCGATCATCGACACCTGGCACAGGTCCGGCGAGCTGCTCGCTCAGGCCTCGATCATCGTCACGACCCGTCCGGGGGAGCCGGGAGGCCAAGGGGCCCCGCGACCGCCCGTTGCCGCTCGCGAGAGCTGTTGTTATCATCCGCCGATCGACGGCTATACGCACAGCAGCGGGCATACCCTGCGGGCCCACACGATCGACGGGCTCGAGATCTCGGCATCCCGGGTCCGGGCAGACGCTGCTCGATCAGAGCGACAGGGGCTGTCGACCGACGCCCGGATCGAGGCACTGACCCCGCTGACCGGTCGCGCGGTGGCTGCGTATATCGTCGAACACAACCTTTACACCCGAGAGGAACACTGAGCCTGTGACTACCCCCTCCAGCGCCTCCGACACGGCAAACCCCACAAACCCCGCAAATCTCGCGGCCGAACTTGCAGCCGACCGCAAAGCCGACGATATCGTCGTCCTCGATCTGCGGGGACGCTCCTCGATCACAGACTACTTCGTGGTCTGCACCGGGCGATCCGACATACAGGTACGGGCAATCTGCGAGCGGGTGCGCGAGGGCATGAAGGACGCCGGACACGGCGCACTTTCGATTGAGGGTGCGGAGCACGGACACTGGGGCCTCCTCGATTTCGGGGAGGTCGTGGTCCACGTCTTCCAGTCCGAGACTCGAGACCTGTATGACCTCGAACGCCTGTGGTCCGAGGCTCCGCGCTGGACCTACGAGTCGGCCCCTGCCATAGAACAAAACAGCATCTAGGGAGCAGCTGCCCCAGCTTCTCCAGCCGCTATCCCGAGGTCATGTTCCGCCGAATCGTCGCAATCACAGTCTTTGTCATCCTGGTGGCAGCCGTCAGTCTGCTGGTTCACTGGAACGCCGCGCAGACATCCTTCAAGCTGACGCCCGAGCTGACCTTTAATTTGCCGCTCGGCATTCTCATGATCGCCGCGGCAGTCGCGGGCGCGCTGGTCATGTTCATCCTCGCACTCATGCGCGAAGGCCGCCTCGCTCTGCGCGACTGGACCGTGCACCGCGAGATCCGGATCGCACAGCGCAACGCAGCGCAGATCACCGAGGCGCGGTCACAGATCCTCGCCGGAGAGTACAAGCGCGCGCGCAACCTGCTGACGAAGTCCACGCAGAAGCGTGCCATGGAGATCAGCGACATCATCGATTTCGCAGAGACCTACCTTCTCGAGGGGGATCCGCTCCAGGCACGAAAGGTTCTCGAGGAGGCGCAGAAGGACTTCGGAAACGAGCCGCTGCTGCTGTTCGCGCTCGGCCGCGCGTGCAAAGCCACAGGGGATCTCCCGGCCGCGCTCAGCGCGCTCGAGCGAGCTGTCTCGGTCTATCCGACAAGCATGCCGATCCTGACCCTGCTTCGGGACATACTGTTCGAGACCGAGTCCTGGGAGCGCGCGGCCGAAGTTCAGGGCCGCATCGTTGAGCTCAACGCGGATGATGCTTCGGAGAAGAACTGGCTCCTCGGCGCCCGCTATGAGGCCGCGCTGCAGGCCGAGGAGAGCGCCAGAGACACAGCGCTGCGCGAGCTCGCGAGCGACGCTCCGGACTTCCTGCCCGTGCTTGTCCACCGCGCCAGAATTCTGGCCGACACCGGAGACTGGCGCCGCGCAATGAAGATGCTGGAAAAAGCGGTCCGCAAGCGACCGCACGGCGCGGCGCTCGCTGAGCTCGAAGCGCTGGTCCCCGCCGAGGAGTCTTCACGCCTGGCGAGGCTCTACGGCAAACTTGTCGCCTCGACTCCGCAGAGCGTCGGCCTGAGGCTGCGGGCGGCGCACTACCTGATCAAACACGGACGCGTCGAAGAGGCGGCTGAAACGCTCAAACCGCTTGCCGAAAGCGGAGAGGCTTCGGTGGCCAAGGCGCTGTGGGGGGAGATCCACGACGCTCGTGAAGAATCCTCCCTGGCGCATTTTGCTTACCGGGACGCTCTGATCGAGAGCGAAGCGTTCAGCCCCCACTACAGCTGTGAGGTATGCGGAGCGGCAACCGGTGACTGGCACGCCCGCTGCGACAATTGCGGCGCATGGGGAATGTTCGAGTCGATTTAGTCGTCTTCGGCCGCGCAGACCCGTGCCGCGACTCTCGCGAGAGCCGCCACTTCATGAACGTCGCGATCGAGCGCGGGAACTGCGACTGTATCGATGTCATCGGGCAAGCCCGCCTCGAACGCCTCTCGCCGGATCTCTTCGCCACGCGCCACCGTCGACGCCTTCAGGTACGTCGCGATCATCCACTCCAGCTCGGCTCGAAGATCATCGTCGCTTGAAGCGAGCGACGGGCATGCCGTTTTCAACCGCTCCAGCAACTCGTCGGGGTCCGGTCCGCGCTCCGCTGAGCCCGGGAGAGGGTGAACCCGATTCATCACCACTCCCTTGAGCGGCATCCCGAGTTCGCTCATCTTGCTCGTCAGGTACTCGCTCTCCCCGAGGACCTGCTCATCCGGTCCGGCGACAAGAACAAAGGCCGTGTCTTTACCTGAGAGCAGCGCCCGGACGCGGCGTCCGCGCTCGGTGATTCCATCAAACAGGTTCTCCATCGCCATGAAGAACTCGCTGATCTCCGCCAGCGTGCGCGCTCCCGCGGCCTCTTCGATTTTCTCCACCAGAAACCGCACCGTCCTGCTGGCCGTTTTCCACGCGCTCCAGCCCGCCGCCAGATACGGCTTGACCAGCCAGCCGACCACAGACCGGTCGAGGAAGTCCTCGAGCCGGCGTGGCGCCTCGAGGAAATCGAGCGCATGAGATGTCGGGGGCGTATCCAGAACGATCAGGTCGTACTCGCCGGACTCATGAATCCGGCAGAGTTCCTCGATCGCCATGTATTCCGTCGAGCCGGCAAACGATCGCGACAGGTGCTGGTAGAACTCATTCGCCAGAATCGTCCTCGCAGCCTCCGGCGTAGGTGAATGCCGGCTGATAAAGTCATCCCACGCGCTCTTCTGGTCGAGCATGCCCGCGCTCAACGTCCCGCGAGGGTGGACGCCTCCGGCCTCGAGCACCTCTCGCGAGATCTCCTCACCGCGGCAGCCGAGCGAATCCAGCCCGAGCGACTGTGCGAGCCGCCGCGCAGGGTCGATCGTAAGCACCCTCGCGCGGCGTCCGTCGATGGCGCCCTGGAGCGCAAGCGCCGCGGCCGTGGTGGTCTTTCCCACCCCACCGCTGCCCACGCATACGACAATCCGATGATCGGCAAGAAGTCGTGCCAGGCTCATTCGACAACCCCCGGCGCGAGCTCGGGAATCCTTCGCGCAAGCTCCTCTACCTCGTGAATGCCGAACTCTTCGGAAGCGAGCGCCGGAAGGCGAACGACCTTCAGCGCCGTGGCCGCCTGAAACTGCGCAATGGACAACTCCTGGACATCCTCCCAGGCCAGCGCGCGGTCTGCAGCCGTCCTGACGCCGTCAACAAGCCGGGTCGCGTCCTCGTCACCCGGGCTGCCGGCCTGGGCATCGAGCGCTGCCAGAACCGAGCGGGCAGCGGCCGGCGCCGCCGCACGGCAGCGATTGACGAGGATTTCTCCCAGCGGGAGATCGAGATCGCCGTTGATCTTCTCGACGATCTGCTGGGCCTCCACGAGCGGCATCTCCTCGGGCAGCGCGACGACATGCACAGCCGTCGTATCTGCGTCCTTGATCAGCGCCTCGACCCGCCGGGCCTCCCTGTGGACGAGTCCGGACCGGAATGTCTCGGCGGCGGTCGTCGGCATCTGGAGATATTGGAGGCTGTGCCCGGATGCGCCCGCATCGACGTAGATTGCGTCCCACGTCGCCGACCCGTCCGGATTGGTCTTCTGATTCTCGAACCAGATCTTGCCGATCGACATCAGCTCTTTGAGACCGGGCGCCGCCGCTACGAAGTAGCGATAGAGCTTGCTGCCGAAGACGGTCGCCAGAAGCCGGCGGATCGGTATGATGATCTCGAGGTATTCCGCCAGCGCGGTATCGCCCTCGATGTAGGCAACGGAGAGCCCCGGACGAACCTCTACCGATCGCCCCGATTCCTGCGCGGTGCGACCGAAAAAGCGACACAGCCCACCCGCGCCGCCGAGCTCGACGGCGAGTGTCCGCTTCCCGCTCTCGGCAGAAGCCATCGCCATGGCCGCCGTCAGGGTCGATTTGCCGACCCCGCCCTTGCCGACTATGAAATGAAGTCGTTTTCCAGACACGGACTGCTCCCTCACAGCGGTACCACGCTTCCGTGCACGCGCAACCTGGACCCGTCGCCCTGGCAGTATACAATCCACGCACGGTGCAGGATTCCCGCGTCAGTCATCCGTCCGCCGGTGCGCCTCGAGTCAAGGCTGTGCGGCTGCTGTTTGTCGCGATGTTGACGCTGGCGAGCGGGTGTGGAGCGCCCGCGCCTCTCGGCGAGCAGCAACTGTACGACGAGGCGAGCCAGGAGTTCGAGCGCGGCAACTTCAGCCTGGCCAGCCAGCGCTATGACGAACTCCTCGAGCAGTTTCCGTTCTCGGACCTTTCCGAGGTCGCGCGGCTTCGGGTAGGACAGGCCTACTACCTCAACGGCGACTACCACAAGGCCATCGCGGCCTTCCGCGACTTCGAGAGACTCCACCCGACCAGCCGGCTGCTCGACTTCGTTGAGTACACGATCGGGATGAGCCACCTCGACCAGGCGCGCTCGCGCGACCGGGACAAATCAGCGACGGATGAGGCGCTGCGACAGTTCGACCGCGTCGGAGAACGCTACCCGGCGTCGATCTACGGGCGGCTGGCGGAGTATCGCGAGGAGCAGTGCGAGCAGAAGCTCGCCAGCCACGAACTCTACGTCGGTGATTACTACGTCAAAACAGGCGAGGTCACAGCAGGCCTTGCCCGCTACCGTTACGTTCTCGACTACTATCCCGCCACCGACGCGGCGCTCCTGTGTGCCGAGCGACTCGGCCTGCCTTCCGACGATTACGGACCGAACGCACCGGAGCGGACCTCTGGATACGAGATCATCGAGATCCCCGCGTCCGAGACGGGCATACTCGACCCGAACCTCGGTCTCGACTAGCGACGCGGGCGACTTTCCCGCCTGACCGCTGAGGGTCAGTCTTCGAGCAACGTTTCGCGCAGCCTGCCGACCACAGCCTCGTCGATGCCGATCGAGTGCAGGTAGGCTTCGGGAGATCCCCAGATCCGGTCGAGCTCGTCGAGCGTCCGCTCCATGCGTTCGGGGGGACTCGACGTAAGGTAAGCGATCGCTGCGTCGTCCATGCCCAGCCGGATCATCTCGTCCCGATACGACTCAAGGACGGACCGGAGATTCCCCTCCGAGACCGCATAGTCCGCGATCACATCCGCCTGCGATACGCCGAGCAACCGAAGGAGAACCGCGGCTACCACACCGGTCCGATCCTTGCCCCCGGTGCAGTGGAAGACGCACGCGCCGGACTCGTCGCTGGCGAGCCAGCCGAAGATCCTGCGCATGCTTTCGCCGCCCTCGTGAAGCATCTCCACGTAGCGCTCCTGGAGTTGCAGGTTCGCCCAGTCGATCTCCGGGCTGAAAGGGCTGAGCGAAATCTGCACGAGAGGGACATGAACATGACGTCGGCCCGCGACGAAGTCGCCCGTACCGTCGTTTTCGAGCTCGCGCTCGCTGCGCAGATCAAAGACGACCTCGATTCCGAGAGGATCGAGCACGGAGCTGTCGGCCTCCCCCAGTCGATGCAGGGCGTCAGCCCGAAACACTCTCCCCCGGACTACCCGTGCCCCGTCTGCGCCGCGATGTCCTCCGAGGTCGCGAAAGTTGCTGGCCCCTTCGAGCGGAAGCGCCTGCGAGAGCTCCGCCTGCTCGCCGGCGGGCTCTGTGCCCTCCCCTCGCCCGTGCCTGTGCCCTGTTGCCGGTTTGCGTGTCATGACTGGCTTGTAGCTGCTGCGGAATACCCAGAAAAACCGCGCGATGCAGGGCGTTCAGCGGGAATCGCTACCCGGAACCCGGCCCCGCCTTTGACACCAGTCGCATCCGGGGTTAGCCTCTGCGAGCCTTATCAAGAGTGGTGGAGGGATTAGGCCCTGCGAAGCCACAGCAACCGATTCGAACGGCCACGCCGCTTGAATGCCAGGTGCTAAATCCTACGCCCCGGGAAAAGGGGGTGATAGATGAGGCAGGGAACGCGGTACAGCCTCTTCCTTGCTCATCAATCCGGACGACCGAGTTCGGTCGACTTGATGAGGGAAGAGGTTTTTTTGTACCCGATTTCGAACAGGAACGGATCGCAGGCCGCCCCTCGGGTGCTCATCGTGGGCCTCGGCGCGCTGGGCTGTCCGGCCGCGGAGACGCTGGCAGACAGCGGCTGTGTAGACCTCACGCTCGTCGACGACGACCGCGTAGAGCTTTCCAATCTCCAGCGCCAGACTCTGTTCAACCGGGAAGACGCCGAGCGGGCGACTCCCAAGGCCATCGCCGCGGAGCAGGCTCTGTCCGGGCACGGCCAGACCCGGCGCGTCGAAGCCATCGTCGACAGAGTGACCGCGAAGAACGTCGCCCACCTGGTGAGCGAGAACGATTTCGTAATCGATGCCTGCGATAACCCGGCTACGAAACTGCTCCTCAACCGCGCCTGTGTCGCAGCGGGAACGCCGCTCGCCTACGGCGGGGTCGTGCGTACCGGCGGCCAGACAATGACGATCATCCCCGGCCGCTCCGCCTGCCTCGAATGCGCGTTCCCTGCCCTCGCAGAGGACGCCGAGACCGACGACGGAGACTCGTGCAGCCGAATGGGAATTCTTGCGCCGGTCGCGGGTGTGATCGGCTCACTGCAGGCCGTCGCGGCGCTCGAGACCCTCTCTGGCCGCAGCGATGGTGGAGAGATGCAAATCTACGACCTGACGGCGACGCACTGGCGTACCATCAGATTCGAACGGGATCCGGCTTGCGGGACCTGTGGACAGGTCGCGTCAGCGACGGACTCCGATACAGCCAGGAGGCTACCGACATGCCCTATGTAACCGGCATGAAATGCAGAGAGTGTGGCGAGAACTACGAGCTCGCTCCCGTCAACGTATGTGAATTCTGTTTCGGACCGCTCGAGGTTCAGTACGACTACGACTCCATTGCGGCAAGCATCAGTCGCGAGAAGATCGAGTCACGCCCACGGAACCTCTGGCGTTACCGTGAACTCCTTCCCTGCGAAGGCGAGCCGCACATCGGGCTTTACTCGGGCTTCACCCCACTGGTCAAAGCGGACCGGCTGGCGGCGGCGCTCGGCGTCAAAGAGCTCTACGTAAAAGATGACTCCTGCAATCACCCGAGCTTCTCGTACAAAGACCGTGTGGTATCGGTCGCCATCACAAAGGCGATCGAGTTCGGATTCGATACTGTATCCTGCGCCTCGACGGGCAACCTGGCCAACTCGGTCTCCGCGCACGCGGCGCGCGCCGGGCTCCGATGTTTCATATTCATCCCCGACAATCTCGAGCGCGGCAAGGTCATCGGGTCGGGGATCTATGCACCTACGACCGTCGGCATTCGCGGCACCTACGACGATGTGAACCGGCTCTGCACGGAGATCGCCGACAAGTACCGATGGGCCTTCGTGAACATCAACCTCCGCCCCTTCTATACCGAAGGCGCGAAGACATACGGCTATGAGGTCGCGGAGCAGCTCGGCTGGAAGCTCCCGCAGCACATCATCGTCCCGACCGCCGGTGGCACGATCCTTCCGAAGGTTGCGAGGAGTTTTGAAGAGATGGTCCGGGTCGGCCTCGTGGAGGACACGCCCTGGAAAATCTATTCTGCGCAGGCCGGCGGTTGTGCGCCTGTCGTCAACGCCCTGCACAGGGAGAGCGATCTCATCGAGCCCGTGCGGCCGGACACGATCGCGAAGTCAATCGCGATCGGCAACCCGGCAGACGGCTACTATGTCCTCGGTGCGGTACGCGGATCCGGTGGATGGGGCGACGCTGCAACCGACGAAGAGATCGTGGACGGGATCAAACTGCTCGCACGGACCGAGGGCATCTTCACCGAGCCGGCCGGCGGCACGACGGTCGCAGTAACCAAGAAGCTGATCGAGAAAGGCCGCATACCACGAGATGAATCGATCGTGATCAGCGTGACGGGCAACGGGTACAAAACCCTCGAAGCGGTCGCAGACAGCGTCGAACGACCGCACGTGATCGGCGCGCGACTCGGTGAGTTCGATGACCTGTACACCGGACTCGGCCCTGACGCGGGAGAACTCAATCGCGAGGTTGGCTGAGCCCCTCTGCGACGAGTATAGTAAGGGACTTTTCAGGAGGATCCGGATGGCAGTTCAGGTGAGAATACCGACCCCGCTGCGCAAATTCACGGACGGCCAGGAAGCCGTGCCGGCAGACGGAGCATCGATTGCGGAGGTCATCGAGGACCTCGAGGCAAAACATCCCGGCCTCAAGGACAGGATCTGTGAGGCCGACGGCAGCGTTCGGCGCTTCGTCAATCTGTACGTCAACGGCGACGACATCCGATTCCTCGACAATCTCGGATCGGCCGTAAAGGACGGCGACGAAGTGTCGATCGTCCCGGCCATCGCAGGCGGCGCCTGAGCGGCCCGGCTCGCGTCGCGTCCGGCATCCGGTGCCGGTAAGCGACGTGACACCAGAGGGTACCCTCGATGACCGTGGCCGCTTCGACGCAGAGAATTCCCCAGGTCCTCGATCTCATCGGTAAGACGCCGATGGTCGAGATTCGGCGGCTGCGCGGCAATACCCCGGACGGAGTGCGCCTGTACGCCAAACTCGAGGGCTTCAACCCTGCGGGTTCTGTCAAGGATCGACCCGCGTGGAACATGGTGCGGCGCGGGCTCGAGAGCGGTGAGCTCTGCCCTGGCAAGACCATCATCGACTCGACATCGGGCAACACCGGCATCGCTCTCGCGATGATCGGCGCGGCGCTGGGCTATCCGGTCGAGCTCGTAATGCCTGAGAACGTCTCGGCCGAGCGCAAACGGGTCATCTGCGCCTACGGTGCGAAGCCGATCTATTCGAGTGGACTCGAAGGTTCCGACGGCGCGCTGCTTCTGTGCAAAGAGATCCACGAGGCGAACCGCGACCGCTACTTCAAGCCAAACCAGTATTACAACGAGGCCAATCCCGAAGCGCATTACCTGACGACCGGGCCGGAGATCTGGCACCAGACCGAGGGCAGGGTCACGCACTTCATAGCCACACTCGGCACCGGCGGCACGGCGATGGGCACCGGCAGGTTTCTCAAGGATCAGCGTCGCGATGTCCAGATCATCGGCGTGGAGCCTGACGATGCGTTTCACGGCATCGAGGGCCTGAAGCACATGGAGAGTTCGATCGTCCCCGGCATCTACCACGAGGATGAGCTGGACGTGAAGCTCGGGATCTCGACCGAGGAGGCCTACGACATGGTCCATCGACTCGCCAGCGAGGAAGGCCTGATGGTCGGCCAATCGAGCGGCGCGGCGCTGGTGGCTGCGCACCGGGTAGCATCCGAGCTGGAACAGGGGTGCGTGGTCATGATTTTCTGCGACTTCGGAGATCGTTATCTTTCGACGAATCTCTGGACGGGTTTCGGCAATCTCTGAGTGGAGGTCGGCGAGTATGGCGACACAACGTTTCTATCTCACGTACAGCGAAGAGAAGATCAAAGAGCCGATCATCTACCACGTCACCAAAAAGTTTGACGTGGTCACCAACATCCGGGCGGCTTCGATCTCTGACCATATCGGGATCGTCGCTCTCGAACTCGACGGCGAAGAGAGCGTGATCCTCGAGGCCGTGCGCTGGATCGCCGCTCAGGGCGTGAAAGTCGAGCCGATCCAGAAGAACGTCATCGAATAGATCACCCGCGAGAGCACGTGAGAACGCAGCCGCCAGGGGCTATGCGAAGCCGAACGGCGTCGTTGACTGACGCCGAGATCGATCTGTACGCACGCCAGATCATCGTACCGGGCGTGGGCGCCGCAGGTCAGCTGCGGCTGTTGTCCTCGCCGGTTTATTTTCCGGGTCAGAGCGCAGACGCCCGGCTCGGTCGCCGCTACGCAGCAGCGGCGGGGATGCCGATTGTCCACAACGCTCAGGCCGCGACGCTCGCCATTGTGAGCCTGTGTCAGACCGAGCCTCTCGATATGATCGCGAGAATGATCGAATCGCGCACGGACTCGACGGCAGCCTCCAATCTGTCACAGATGCCGATCGTGCTTTACGGCGCGGAGCACCTGCCGCGGCCTCGGATCGTTTGCGGCGCCGAGCAGCTCCACGCTGTGCGACGAAACTGTACGCCCCCCACTTCCACGCGTCCATCCGCGCATCTCAACGCTGCCGCATGCGCTGCCGCAGGCACAGCGACGGCATTGATTCTCGGCTGGCGGGCGGCAGAGGGTTTCGGCGCAGACGGCCCGCGCCCTGTACGCCCCGCACGGTCCAATGGATAGCCCCGTCCATCTCAAGGTCGAGCTGGCGATCAGCGGGCTGCGGCTGGCTCCAGAGCTCGCGGCCGAGCCCGCGCTGTTTACCGGTCTCCCGAGCCCGGCGGTCTCCGGCGGCGACGTTGAGCTGTTGCTCGCCGATGACGTGATCGCGCGCTGCCCTGTCAGCACGTCATCGGCTCGGCACTCACCGTACGAGCTGCGAACGGAAAACGACCGCTTCTATGTTGCCCAGATCGACTCCTCGGGCGCGATCACCGAGCAGGTGGGCGTAGACGTGATCGCGCCGCCCGCGTTCCTGGGAAACCGGACATCCCGGGGCACAGCGATGAACGAGATCGGCGCGGTGCACGCCGGTTACGTATCGATCGATCTGTCGGACGGCTGCGGTTTCGCTGAGTCTGGCAACCGCTGCAGATTGTGCAGATTGCGAACGGAACCTGTACCCGACTCCACGCGGGTCGGGCCACCGGCGGTCGATGACGTCCTCGAGGTGATCGGGGCTGCGTTTGCCGAGGGAGCAGCCGAGTTCGTGTACTTCGACATCGGTTTTCCCGGAACTCCCGACAGGGAGGCGGACGGAAGCGACGCGCACGATCCGGAGGACGGCGGTTTCAGCGTGATCGAACCTTACCTGAGCGCGGTCAAGCGTGAGTTTGACACCCTCGTCGCCGTAAAGAGTCACCCGCCCGGCGATCACCGGTGGATCGACCGGACCTATGCAGCCGGAGTCGATGCGCTCAGTTACGCGATCTATATCCACGACGAGAAGAGACTTGCTGAGACCTGTCCGGGGCGCGCGAATCGGATGCCGCAAGAGCGTTACTACGAAGCGCTCGAGTATGCGGCACGCATCTTCCCCAGCGGAACGGTCTGGAGCGACCTCCTGATCGGAATGGAGAGGGAGGAATCAACCCGAGACGGCATTGACCGACTGACGGGGATGGGAGTACTGCCAATCCTGTCACTGCGTCCTTCCCTTGATGTCGCAGCGTCGAACGATGACGCGACCGATCACGAGCGCGTCTCGATCGAGCCGGAGAAGATCGCACCGCTGTACGCTCACCTGTATCAGACCGTGCGCGAAGCACGGATCAACGTCCAGCATATGCGCGATCTCGGATACGCCATCACCACGATGGAAGCTCGCTTTTTTGCGGGTGAAGATGCAAAACTGATCGTCGCGGTGAACGGCTTTTATCGCTCGCGCCTGGGCAGTCGCGCGGTGCGAGGACTGTCGAAACTCCGCCGTCGACTTCGAGTGCGCAGGGTTCGGGAATCGTTCGATTCCTCTCAACTCTGAACCCGGACGGCAGGCAAAGCGCAGCCACGTTGAACGGCATGAACTCGAAGCGGAGCGAATACGTTCTTCCTGCACGAGCGGAAGAGTGCGACGTGAGACAGCGCGTGTAACCGAAAATGGACGTCGTAGTTGACACCCGCCCACTCTGGGTCGTCGTTCTCTCACGGTCGACCCGCCTCCTGCGTCTGCTCATCGGCGTTGCCGCGTTCTGGGCGATCTGGTCCATGGAAACCCCGGCAGGACTGACTGTCGAGGGGCAGAAGGCTCTGGCGGTGTTCGCGCTGTCCGTCAGTTATTGGGTGCTCAATGCCCTGCCCCTGATGATCACGAGCCTGGTGGCGATAGCACTGATCGCACTCACGGGCGTGATGACTTCCGAGCAGGCCTACTCCCTGTTCGGAAACTCGGCGGTGTTCTTCATTCTCGGGGCGTTCATTCTGGCCGCCTGCCTGATGAAATCCGGGCTCTCGACCCGACTGACCCTGGTGTTTCTCAAGCGCTTCGGTCAGACGCCACGCTCCCTCCTCGTCGCGGTATTCCTGCTGAACGCGTTCATGTCTTTCTGGATGTCTGAACATGCGGTCGCGGCGATGAACTTTCCCATTGTGGCAGAGATTGTCGCCGTGCTGGGGCTGCGCCCCTTCCGCCACTCGTACGGCAAAGCTCTGTTTGTGGCGCTGGCGTGGGGATCGACGATCGGCGGGGTTGCGACTTTGTTGGGCGGTGGCCGTGCTCCACTCGCGATCGCGGTACTCGCAGAGGTCACCGGCAGTCAGCCCTTCGATTTTCTCAGCTGGTCGCTGCATGCGCTGCCGACCGTATTCATCATGCTCGCCATCGGATATTTCGTCATCTCGCGATGGTTCCCGATCGATATCGACAGCGTGTCCCAAGCCGAAGAGGTTCTGGCGGAGCGCGTCGCCAGCCTTGGAAAAATGAGCTACGAGGAGAAGGGCATCGCCGCGATCATGCTCGTAACCGTCGCGGTGTGGGTCTTTTTCGGGCATGAACTCGGTCTCGCGAACGTCGCAATCATGGCGGTAGTAACGTTGTTCGCGCTTCGTCTCGTCGCATGGCGCGACGTCGAGGAGTACGTCAACTGGGGAATCATCCTGATGTACGGTGGCGCAATCTGTCTGGGCAAAGCGCTCGATGCATCCGGGGCCGCGTCGTGGATGGCCGAGAGGTCAATCGGGCTGTGGGTGCATTCGCCGACTGCGGTGGTCGCATCCCTTTCGTTTACGACCTGGCTCCTCACCGAGGCGATGAGCAACTCCGCCGTCGTCGCGCTGATGATGCCGGTCGGACTCGGTGTCGCCCGCGATGCCGGGTTGCAGCTGGCCACCATCGCTCCGACGATCGCGATCCCCGCTGGCTTCGCCTTCGCCTTCCCCATCGGCACGCCGGCCAACGCGATCGCTTACAGCTCGGGCTATCTCAAACTGCGCGACCTGATCATTCCGGGGATGTTGCTCGGGCTGATGGCGTGGCTGACCTTCAACCTTACAGCCGCCCTGTACTGGCCGCTCATTCAGTAAACAGGGAAGACACGCCGAAACGCGTCGACTCGATGAGGACGGTCGCTGTGCGACCGGTGGGCCTCGGTCCGGCCTCGGAGCGGGCAGCAACAGCGGACTCCTCCGAGCCAGCGGTTCGGCGACGTGCTCCGATCCGGATCATTTCGCTCAGACCGCAGCCGCGGGTGGAGCGAAGCGAACCTCGTAGCCGAACACTGCCGTGAGCAGATAATAAACCGCCATCAACGCCGCTACCGTCGTCACCATGGCACCTACGGCAACTCCCGACAGCATCACAACGCTCACCACGCCGGCCGCAGCCACGATCGGAGTCAGGACCGAGGAGCGGTTGAAGGGGTCGACGGGCGTGACGAGCGACGCCAGACCGCCATCCCGGGCCTCTCTATCGAGCGCATCAAACAGCCCGCGCATCTGCTCGTTCATGGACGTCCAGGCGCCGTCAAAGTCGAAATTCCAGTCCATCCCTACTCTCCTCCCGTCTTCAAGGTTTCAAAGGATTCGATTGCCGGCTGCGACGGCGCTCGAATACTGACGATAATCGTGCCTGCGTCGGTCCTGCTGCTGCGGAGCAGCAGGTTCGCGTTACGGCTGAGCTTCACGTCCGCGTTGAGGACCGGTCGGTTATCCTGAATCAGGAGCAGTCTCATTTTGAAGTGCCCCGGAGTGCTCTCCGTTGTCTTCATCTGCAGGTATCCGCCGTCGGGCAGCTCCATCCCGCACTGGGCTCCCGCCCTGAACGGACACGCCTCTATGTGGAGCAGATCGTAACGCTTGAACGGGAACCCTCGCAGCTGGGGTTTGAGATCCTTGAGCCGAGGATCGAGTCCACGTCCCTCTTTTGACGCCAGCACGGCAGCAACCTGGACGATGGACGTCTGGCTGTTTTGAACTTCGGCGCTCGGGTCGGCCCGCGAAAGGTCGGGCGAGCAGACGTAGCCGATACAGAGGATACCGATACCGGCTGCACACACCCTTCGAAATCTGGTTGCGAGCCGTTCCATTCGTCAGCGTCCCTTAGCTGCGGTGTTGCTCACGCCGAAAGCCCCATTGGACGATTCGTCCAAGCTGTTGACCCAGATCACCTGCGTTCGCGTTTTGGGTCGTGCCCAGACCGCAACGGTTCTGCCCTGGGCAACTTCCATGGTGTCGATTCGCACGGCCTTGCCGCGCTGCTCCGCGGGCGCGGCACTGCCTCCACTCACGGCTTTCGCAATCTTTTCCTGGAAGGAGCCGACTCCGGGTATCTCGAAACCGCCGAACAGCATGAAGGCAAGGGCTGCAGCGGCAGCGGCGAAAGCTCCCGCCCGGAACGGGGAAGGACCGAAAAGTCCTGCCACCAGTCGGCCCAACAACGAAACATCGTCGCTCGACTGTTCAACCATTCGTCGGCGCGGTCTGGCTGCAGGTGCGAGGCCGCCTTCTTCATCCAGTCGCGATTCGATCGATTGCCATAGACCTGTGAGGTCTACCGCGGCCGCCTTGTCGGCCACTGTCGATCTGAGCAACGCCGACGCATATTGGTGGTTCGTGGCCAGAGAGTGGCAAGAGTTACACGCCTGTACGTGCTCGGCCGCAGACGCCATCTGCCCGTCCGGCATCTCTGCGTCGACATAACGGTCGATGTTCTCTTCGAAGTCTCGACAGTCCACGGTTCAGACCAGCTCCCTGAGCCTCGTTTGCAGCTTCTTTCTGGCGTAGTGGAGCCTGCTCATGACAGTTCCGAGGGAGCAGTCGAGGGTCTGGCTGATCTCCTCGTAGGAGAGTCCGTCGACCTCGCGCAAAAGTATGACCGCCCGATGATCTGGCGTCAAATCACCTATGGCCTCGAAAATCTTCGATCCGAGCTCACGGCTACGCACAGCGTCGAACGGATCTTCACCTTGCGTTTTTCCTCCGAATGCCATCGTCGCGTCGCCCGGCGGCAGGCTCTCGTCATATTCGACGTTCGTTCGCTTGCTTTCCTTTCGTTGTAAATCGATCGAAAGGTTGAAAGCGATCCGATACAGCCAGGTGTAAAACGACGAATCGCCCTTGAAACCATCGAGATTGCGGAAAGCGCGCACAAACGTCTCCTGCACCACCTCTCTGGCGTCCTCCGCGTTGCGAACCATACCGACCGCTACACCCAGAATCCGGCGCTGGTAGCGTTCTGCCAGCGCCTGGAGGGCTTCACGGTCGCCGGTTCTACCGCGCGCGACCAGCTCAGCGTCCGACAGATCCACCCAGCATGCTCCATGCCAGTACTGATTGACGCACGGCCGATTGGTTTATTCGGGAGATATTCGAGCCCCTAGTGAGCTTCCGCCCAGTTTTTTCCCATGCCGATATCGACGACGACTGGGACCTCGAGGGAGACGGCCGACTCCATGGCGCGACGGGTCAGCCGTTCGGCCGCCTCCACCTCGGCCTTGGGGCACTCGAGCAGAAGCTCATCGTGAATCTGCAAAACCATTGCACTTTCGAGGCCTTCCGCTTCGAGGTCGTGGTAGAGATTGACCATGGCGAGCTTGATGATATCCGCCGCGCTACCCTGGATCGGGGTATTCGTCGCCACCCGCTCGGCCAGCTGCCGACGCCCGCCATGGTCACTGTCGATGTCGGGGAGATACCTGCGCCTGCCCATCAGCGTGGCGACATAGCCGTGGCGTCGCGCGTGCTCACGCATCTGTTCATAAAATTTACTCACGCCCGAGTACCGCTTGAAGTAGCGTTCGATATACTTGGCGGCTTCATCCCGTGTAATTTTGAGTTCACGCGCCATCCGAACGGCCCCCATCCCGTAGATGATGCCGTAGTTGATCACCTTCGCATGCCGGCGCATCTCGGCCGTCACATCTGAGGGGTCGAGTCCCTCGACCTCCGCGGCAGTCGCCGTATGGATATCTTCCCCCTTCTGAAACGACTCGCACAACGTCGCGTCTTTGGAGAGGTGAGCCAGCACACGAAGCTCGATCTGGTTGTAGTCAGCCGACAGCAGAACCTTACCCCGCGCTGTTCCGAAGGCCTTGCGGATCTGGGCCCCGTCGCTGGTTCGGATCGGAATGTTCTGGAGGTTCGGGTCGTTGGAGCTGAGCCTTCCCGTCGCGGTGACAGTCTGATTCAGGCTCGTATGAATCCGATCTTTACTGTCGACCAGCTTCGGGAGCTGATCGACATACGTCGATCGCAGCTTGGCCAGCCCGCGGTAGTCGAGAATCAGCGCCGGCAGCTCATGATGCTCTGACAGCGCCTCAAGCGTGTCGCTGTCGGTGGACAGGCCGGTCTTGGTCTTCTTCACCCCTCGTGTCGGCAACGACAGACGCTCGAACAACACCTGGCGCAGCTGGACCGGAGACAGGATATTGAACTCGGTACCGGCCGCCGCGTAAATACGCCCGACCAGTTCCTTCATGCGCCTGCCGAACTCATCGGAGAGCTTAGCCAGCAATCCGACGTCGAGACGGATTCCTCGCGACTCGATGTCGGCGAGGACACCGAGCAGCGGCAGCTCGAGATCGGCATACAAAGCGGTCTGCTCATGATCGGTCAGCCGCTCACGCATCAGCGGTATCAACCGCTCCACCTGTTCGAGACTGGCGGCCATCGATGCCGCGAACGGGCCCGGCGCCGCCGCGGCTTCCTTGAGGAAACGATCCGCGACCCCCGCGAAGTCGTGCGCCCCCGCGGACGAATCGAACAGATAGGAGGCGAGCCCGATGTCGATCGACAGAGCGCCCGGCTTCGCGCCGTGCTCCCTGCAAAGTCGCTTGAGGTCAAAGCCCGAGGGCGAGCCGCCTGCCTGCGCGCACGCTTTTGCGAACTTCGTGATCTCGACGGCGCCGCCGGCCAGCGCACGGCTTCCGGCGACGCTTATCGCCAACCGCGGCTGCTCGTCCGCGTCGCCGTAAAGGACGAATGCAACCTCGCCGCTCAGGTCGAGCTTGTCCCAGGTGACAGGAAAGATGTCATCAGGCTCTTCCGGTGCCGGAGCTGCAGAATCGGCAGCCGCAGCCGGCGCGCTCGTGCCGCCTCCGTCATCGCTCGTCCTTGCCGGCGACGCTGCTTCGCCGCTTTCCGCATCGCCGAGCGCGGCGCGGATGCGCGCGGCGAAGTTCACCATCTCCAGTTCCTCTGCGAGACTGACGAGCTCCTCGGTGTGCGGGCTGTCAAAGCGAAGATCTTCGAGATCGAGGTCGACCGGAGCGTCGACACAAACCGTAGCGAGTTTCTTCGACAACAGCGCGGCGTCCCTGCCCTCCTCGACCTTCTTTCGAACCCCCCTGGCACCGCGGATCGGCAGACTCTCG
This sequence comes from Candidatus Nitrosopumilus sp., assembly GCA_964225545.1. Taxonomy (GTDB): domain Bacteria; phylum Desulfobacterota; class Binatia; order UBA1149; family SPBQ01; genus SPBQ01. The sequence continues at coordinate 46,820 of CAXQPB010000185.1, forward strand.
ATCTCCTCGATGCGCTCGAGCATAGCCGCCATCGAACCGAAATGGCCGATGAGCGCCGCCGCAGTCTTCGGACCGACCCCGCGCACCCCCGGAATGTTGTCCGTCGAGTCGCCCATCAGGCCCTGGACGTCTGTGACAGCTCCCGGCGGAACACCGAACTTCTCGATCACCTCGGGCTCCCGGACGCGCTTGTTCTTGCCGGGGTCGTAGAGCGAGACGCGCTCGTTCACGCACTGCATGAGATCCTTGTCACCGGTCACGATGACAACGTCGGCGGCCTGTGAGGAGAGGCGGTGCGCGAGCGTCGCCAGGAGGTCGTCGGCCTCGTACTCCTGGATACGGACGGCAGGGATCGCCATCGCTCTGACCAGGCGCTCGACGAGCGGGAACTGAACCTTCAGATCCTCATCCGGATCGTCGCGGTTCGCTTTGTAGTCCGGATAGATCTCGTTGCGGAAGGTATCGCCCGGGCTGTCGAAGCAGGCTGCGATGTAGCGCGCCCCGTTTACCCGGACCAGCTTGTCCAGCATGTTCGCGACGCCATGAACCGCGTTGGTAGGCACCCCCTCGGACGTATTGAGGGGGGGCAACGCGTGGTATGCGCGAAAGGTGAAGTAGCTGACGTCCAGCAGATAGACCGTCTTCCCATCACTCGCCGGCATCGGGGCAGGCTCGGGCAGGCCCCTCTGAAATGCAAATTGACTGGGACTCGCCGGAAATCGCGGCTACCTTGACAGCCTGAACGCCGGTCGTTAGGTAAGCCGTCGTCCTGAGTCGGGCCTCTCGCCCCGACGCGAGCGAATTCATGATCGAGGTCAAGCAGCTCAAAAAACACTACGGCGCGTTCGAGGCGGTCAAGGGCGTCTCATTCTCGGTTGCGACCGGCCAGGCGTGCGGGTTCCTCGGACCCAACGGTGCCGGCAAGACGACGACAATGCGTGTCATCACCGGCTACATGCCTGCCACGTCCGGGACAGTCACTGTCGAGGGCTTCGACGTCTTCGAGAACTCGTTCGAGGTCCGCAAACGGATCGGCTACCTGCCCGAGCAGCCGCCGCTCTACCTGGAGATGCGGGTGACCGCGTATCTGGACCACGTCGCGCGTCTCAAGGGTGTCCCTCGCGCACGGATCGCAGAGCAGAGAGACCGCGTGATCTCCGAATGCGCGCTCGAGAAAATGGCCGGACGTCTGTGCGGACACCTGTCAAAGGGCTACAGGCAGCGTGTCGGGCTCGCCCAGGCGCTGATTCATGACCCGCAGGTCCTGATCCTCGATGAGCCCACGATCGGTCTGGATCCCGCACAGATTATCGAAATCCGCGAGTTGATTCGCAGCCTGGCGACCGAACGGACCGTCATTCTGTCCACACACATCCTGCCGGAGGTCGCGCAGATCTGTCAGAAGGTCGTCATCATCAACGAAGGGCGTGTAGCGCTAGAGGCTGAAATGGCGGAACTGACCCGCGACGGTTCCCTCGAGGACGAGTACCTGAAGTACGTCAGCGGCGAGGCGCACGCCCTCGAACCCGCTGCCGGGTCTCCGGTGGAGGACGGACCCGATGCGTAACGCCCTGCATATCGCGTGGAGGGACATCCGCTCGGTGTTCGTGTCGCCGATCGCCTATGTCGTCCTGACAGGCTTCGTTCTTCTGGCAGGCTGGTTCTTCTTCAACCTCCTCGGGCAGTTCAATCGCTACGTCGCCTCGTACGCCTCGATCCCGAATTACGACTCTTCATGGCTCAACCTGAACGACGCGGTTCTGGCGCCTCTGATCCAGAACCTGGGGGTTGTTCTGCTGATCGTCATTCCGATGACCACGATGCGCAGCTTTGCCGAGGAACGCAGCGTCGGGACGTACGAGCTGCTGTTCACATCCCCGGTCCGCGTCGCCGAGATCGTGGCCGGAAAGTTTCTCGCAGGCGTATTCCTGGTCACCTCGATGGTCGGTCTGTCGCTCATGTATCCCGCGATCCTGCTGTGGTTCGGAAACCCGGAGCCCGGACTGGTCTTCAGTGGCTACCTCGGACTCTGGCTGACCGCCGTGTCTTTCGTCGCGATCGGTAATTTCACGTCCTCGCTCACGTCCAACCAGATCATCGCCGCCGTGGCCGGCATTGTCCTGTTGCTGTTGCTGTTCGTGATCAACTGGGCGGCCGAAGGAGCGGCTGAGCCCTGGCGCTCAGTGCTGCTGTACCTTTCAGTCACCGAGAATCTCACAGGTCTGGTACGCGGCGTCATCGATACGCGCAATCTCGTCTACTTCGGAAGTCTGATCGGAGTGTTTCTGTTCCTGACCCACCGTGCCGTAGAATCGGCTCGCTGGAAGTAGCCGGGGAAGACTACGCAAGCCATGTCCAACCGCGCTCCCATACTCGGAATCACCGGCCTTGTATTTCTCGCATTCGGGCTGATGTCCCATTGGCTCGCCTACGATCCCGCGCGCGGCATCTTCGCATTCGGCTGGTACTCGCTGGCACATCTGATCGCGGGCGCCGTCTGCCTGGGACTTTATCTGTCCACCGGCGGCTCATCGCTCTCCGATTTCCTGAAACAGCGCTCGACGCGTTACGGAGCCGGAGCGCTGCTCTACTCGATCCTCTTCGTCTCCGTGGTCGTGATGATCAACTTCATGGGAGCCCGCTACAACAAACGCTTCGATATGAGCGTCGAGGGCGTCAACAGCCTGTCTCCGCAGTCCCGCGAAGTGCTCGACCGGCTCGACGAGGACGTGACGATCGACGCGTTCATCGAAGGAGGGCGCGACCCCGTAATCGAGGAACTCTTCAACGCCTACCGCTACCATAGCGACCGCCTCCAGTACCGATTCGTCGACCCCCAGGTACGCCCGGAGCTCGCAGAGCAGGCGGGGATCTCTCATGTTCCCGCGCTGAGAATCACCAAGGGAGATCGCTCGACGCTGGTCCAACAGACAGACGAGGAGTCGGTTACCAACGGCATCCACCGGGTGTCGACAACCACCAATAAGCGGGTTTACTTCAGCGAAGGACACGGCGAGCCCGAGATCGCCGACAACGACTCACCGGCGGGATACGGCCGTTTCGCGACGGCGCTGCGCAACCAGAACTACGAGGTCTCCACCCTGTTCCTCGCCGATGCTGAAGCGATCCCGGAAGACGCCGACGTGCTGGTCGTCGCCTCGCCGAGCCGCGAGCTTTTCCCGGCGGAGATCGCGCGCATTCAAAACTACCTCGAGCGCGGCGGCAACGCGCTGTTTCTGCTGGAGCCGAGACGGAGTGCGGAGATCGTCGACCTGCTCTCTCGCTGGGGCATCACTGTCGGGGACGACGTCGTGGTCGATCAGCAGATGCGACTCTTCGAGGGCGTTACGCTCGGCCTCGAGCCGGTGGTTTCGAGTTACGGCAAACACCCGGTCGTCGAGCCGATCACCGAAAGAACCGTATTTTCTCTGGCCCGCTCGGTTGAGCCGTCCATCCCTCCCCGGGAAGGGACTGAGGTCGTGCCCATCGCATTCACACCGGAGACGAGCTGGGCGGAGACCGAGGTAGATCGACTCTTCGATCAAAGCGAGGCCCGGCTGACAGAGACGGATCGAAAGGGACCGGTCTCCATCGCGGTCGCCGCAAGTGCCTCCGCAGCGGCCCCGTCGGTCGCGGACGATCCATTCGGAGAAGGCCTCGGCACGGGCTCCGCAAGCGGTACGCGCCTGGTCGTATTCGGAGACTCAACCTTCGCGACGAACAAGTTCTGGATGCAGCTTTTCAACGACGCCCTGGTATTGAGCGCAACCGGCTGGCTCGCGGGCCAAGAAGAGCTGATCTCGATCGGGCCGCGCGCGGTGAGAACTTCGCGCGCACGGCTGTCACCCGCAGAGGCGCTGACCGTGTTCTATCTCTCGGTGCTCGTCATCCCCGAGCTGATCCTCCTGTGCGGCGTCGTTGTCTGGTGGCGCCGCTCGTCGAGCTGAGCGCGACGCCGTGAACGCAAGCAAGGTCCTCATACGCCTCGCCCTGTTCGCCGTACTCGCGATCGGACTGGGCGCCTACATCTGGACGGTCGAGCGTCCACGAATGGCTGAGGAGAGCGCCGACGACCTGCTGATCGACTTCGAGCCGGGCCAGGTGACCGAACTCCGCCTCGTTTACGCGAACAGGCCTCCGTACATTCTGAAACGCGAAAGCCCCGATTCGGAATGGCAGATTCTCGAGCCGTTGCGGGCCAGGGCGGACGGTCCTACTGTCGACCGTCTGCTCGACCAGATCGCCCAGGCAAAAGCCGAGAGAAGAATTTCACCGGAGGAGGCGGAAGCCCCGGAAATCTACGGACTCGAGGGAGACGGCCAACGAGCCCGTGTCTCGATCCGGCTCGCAGACGGCACGGAGCTTCCCGACATCGTTGTCGGCCGAACCACGCCGGTCAACTATCTGGCGTTTGCACGCGTCGAGGGCGAGGAAGAGATACTGGTCACTCCGCTGATCTTTCACACGGGCGTTCACAAGACTCTGCTCGAACTGCGCGACAAGTCGCTGTTCGATTTCCCGGTCGACTCGGTAGTCGCATTCGAAATTGTGCAGACTGCTGTCGCCGGCGAGGGTGCAGACGCGGGACCCGCGACGTTGAGAGTGGTGCGAGGGGACAGCGGCTGGGAAATCGTCGAGCCCTTTGGCGACAGAGCGGACGACGAGCCGGTGCGCGCGCTGCTGAGCAGCGTCGCAACGATGCAGGCCCTCGACTTCTATGCGCAGGGATCGTCGCAGGTCGAGGGGCTCTCGCCACCGATCCGGACGCTCGAGATCACGTTGAAGGACGGACAGAAAACAGGGCTGAAGCTCGGCGCCCCGACACCGGGGCAACCGGCCGGCTTTTTCATCGAGCGGACGCCCGACGGACTGCTCGCCAAAGGCCCGGAGTGGCTGCCGGCGAGCGTAACGCCGGACCCGGCACCGCTCCGTGACCGGCACCTGTTCACCTGCGGCAGCGACGATGTAGCCGCCATCACCGTCCGGCGTCCACAGACACCCGAATTTACCATCGTCATCGAAGGCGACCAGTGGCGAATGAATCCAGGCTCGGACCGGGAGCTGCGCCAGGACGTCGCGGCACGACGTATCGCCGCCCTGACCGACCTTCGTGGCGAGACAATGGTCGTCGAGCCGCGGACCGATGCCTCCGCCAATCGCGAACCGGACTCACCAGAGTCCGAGGAGTTGCCGGGCGTTGTGATCGAACTGACCGGCAACGACGGCAGGTCCTGCGGCAGCCTGCGGGCAGTACGCGTCGACCGCGGAGACGGAAGCCCGCCCGTGCTCTACCTCGAACGACTGAGCGACGGCGCGATATTCAGCGCTCCCGAGCACGTGTTCTCCCGAACAGACCTCTATGCCGAAGATTTTCTGATGCCGCAGCAGCCTTCAGCGGTCAGACCCGACGGCTCGGCCGAGGCCGGCTCAGACCGGATCGGCCAGTAAGGCCTCGAGAAAACGGTCCATCTCTGCGTCCGTGCCGATCGTCACGCGAAAGCCGTCGCGAAGGCCATCGCGGTCGAAGTAACGAACGAGGACGTCGGCTGCGCGGAGTTTCTCGAACATCACCCGCCCTCCCCTCGCTCCGCAGTCGACCCACAGGAAATTCGCCTGGGACGGCTCGACGCCGAAGCCCTCTGCGCGGAGTCTGTGGGCCACGCGATCTCGCGTGTCCTGAACTTTCCGGACCGTCGCTTTCATTGCGGCCTGATCATCCAGCGCCGCGACCCCCGCCGCGCACGCAAGGCGCGAAACGTTGGAGGAGTCTTTGACTTTGGCAAACTCCGCGATCAGCTCGGCAGGCCCGAACGCCAGCCCGAGGCGCACCCCCGCCATCGAGTAGGACTTGGAGAAGCTGCGCAGAACAATCAGGTTCGGAATTTCGCCGACGAGTCCGATCGCGCTGGAGTCTCCAAAGTCGACGTACGCCTCGTCTGAGACCACGAGCCCGTCGACCGACTCCGCCAGCGCAGCGATATCGTCGAGCGGGATCCCGAAGCCGTAGGGAGCATTCGGGTTACAGACGAACGAAACCGCAGCCCCGATATCGATCAGTGAGCGGCAGCTGCGATCCGCGATTTCGACAACCCGTGCTCCGGCAATCTCGGCCAGGGTGCTGTAAAGCGAATAACTCGGCACGGTGTATGCGACCGTATCTCCGGCGTCGACACAGGCTCGCAGGCACATGGAGAGCAGCTCGTCCGAGCCGTTGCCGGCAAGCACCTGGGCCGGCTCAAGGCCGTAGACCTCTGCCGCCTTGTCGCGGAGTTCATCGGCCAGCGGAGACGGGTAGCGTTCGAGCGCGCCGGATGCTGCGCGACCGATCGCCTCTACGACACGCTGCGAGGGCGGATACGGATTCTCGTTGGTATTGAGCTTGATCAACCCCGGCCGGCGCGGCTGTTCGCCGGGAACATAGCCCGCGAGAGCCGCCGTGCGCGCAGAGACCGGCAGCTTCTTTGTCATCGGACTGCCCCTGAAACCGTGCGTGATTCCGTTGTTGCAATCGTGCCCGCGTCTTCTTCAAGCATGGGAATCATCGAGGATCGCTGCGCTTTGAGACGGCCCTGCGGACGCTGCGACCCCGGCGCCGCCGGCGGCGTATTTGAAGACTGCTCTTCCAGCACCCGCCTGCGGCGATCCAGCGCGACGACCAACGGATCGTCTGCCGTGATCGCGGCATCGGCTTTCGTATAATAGAGGAGCGCCTGGCCCGGTTGTCCCATCATCTCGGCCGCGATGCCGTAATAATAGAAGCCGGCACCCGTTCGTCCTGCTTTATCGAGAGCGCGGCCGAGTGTCTGCAGAAGTTGCGGCTTATACGGATAGAGCTGATGGGCACGCTCGAGCTCCTGAACCGCCGAGTCATGCTCTCCCATCTGGTGAAGGACCTCCCCGAGATCCGCTGCCGCGTTCCAGTCTCCCGGCGCACGTTTGACCGCCCGCTCGAGGCGCTCGCGTGCGCCCGCGAGCTCGCCGGTTCGCAGGTAGGCACGACCCAGCTCACGGTCGACCTGCCGCCCGGCTTCCTCCGCCTGCTCGAGGTAGCGGCGAGCCAGCTGCCAGTCCTGCCCGTGGACCATAAGAACGCCGATGAGCTCGAGGGCCTTCGGGCGCTTTTCCGCGGTGGCCGCTGCAAGCCTGCGCTCGTAGGGCGGGATCGCCTCCCTGCGTGTCTGCGCGTTCGCTCGAGAGATCGCCCGCGCGCGCTCGTAGCGCCAATCGGCCGGCGCAGTCTCCAGCTCCCACTCGGTCTTGCCGAGAGCCGCCTCGAGATAGGCCATCCGCTCGCCGGTCAGCGGGTGGGAGAGGAAATAGGGAGGCACGACGGTAGGGTTCACCTTTTGCTCATCGTAGATCTTGCGCAGCAGGCCGAGCATCGCCTCGGGTTCGTATCCCGCCTTCTCCGCGAACTCGATGCCGAGAAAATCCGCTTCGCGCTCAAAATCACGCTGGTACTTGAGCTGCTGCACAGAGGCGGCAGCGATCGCCGCCTGACCGAGGACCGGGTTGATGAAGGTCAGAAACATGCCGAGGAGGCTTGCGTAGTTTGACGCCTTGGCCTTCTCCTGCTGGCGCATCGAGTGATGTGCATGCGCGTGCGCGACTTCGTGTCCGACAACACCGGCGAGCTCTGCCTCATTGGCAGCACGCGCGATAAGACCCGCGTGCACGAAGATCTTCCCCCCTGGAACGGCGAAGGCGTTGATCGAATCCTCGTTGACGATGAAGAACTCGTAATCGAAGGGCTGACTGCCGAGCGTATCGACGAATCGATTGCCGACCTCGGTGATGAACCCGTTGATTTCGTAATCGTCGATCAGCGGAATCCCGAAGCGCGCCTGGCGAGCGAATTCGTCTCCGACCTGCCGTTCCGTCGCGACGGTTCCCCACGCGATGACCGGAGAGAGCGCGACAGCGAGGCTCAGCGCAGCAACGCCTGCCTTTGGAAGGACTCGAAGCATGAAGCGGCGCGCCGGCAGCGCCCCCCCAGCCTCAGAGAGACCTGGCGAAGTCCATCGCATGATAGGTGATGATGATATCCGCGCCCGCTCGTTTGATCGACGTAAGAGTTTCCTTCATCGCCCGCTGCTCATCGAGCCAGCCCGCAGCAGCGGCGGCCTTGAGCATCGAGTACTCTCCGCTGACCTGGTAGGCTGCGACGGGACAGGAGCAGGCGTCGCGAACGCGCCGGATCACGTCAAGGTACGGCAGCGCCGGCTTTACCATGACCATGTCGGCCCCCTCCTCGATATCGAGAAGCACCTCGCGCAAGGCCTCGACCCCGTTGGCAGGGTCCATCTGGTAAGAATTTCGGTCCCCGAACTGAGGCGCCGACTCCGCAGCGTCGCGAAACGGTCCATAGAACGCCGAACAGAACTTGGCGGCGTACGAGAGAATCGCGATGTCCTCGTGACCGGCCTCGTCAAGCGCATTGCGGATCACACCGACTCGGCCGTCCATCATGTCGGACGGCGCGACAATGTCCGCCCCTGCACGCGCATGCGAAACCGCCTCGAGTGCGAGCAGCTCGCAGGTCGGATCGTTGGCTACCGTCTCATCTCTGATGACGCCGCAGTGCCCATGGTCTGTGTATTCGCACAGGCAGACGTCGGTCACCACGAGCATGTCCGGCACCGAGTCCTTGATCGAGGAGACTGCTCTCTGGACGACGCCGTCCTCAGACCAGGCCTCCGTTCCTGTCGCGTCCTTGCTGTCAGGGATTCCGAAGAGAAGCACCGCAGGAATTCCGAGCGCCGCGGCCTCGGCTGCCGTCGCCGTGGCACGATCGACAGACTGCTGAAACACGCCGGGCATCGAGCTCACGGGTTCTTCGACCCCCTTGCCGGACCGCACGAACAGCGGGAGTACGAGATCGGAAACCGAAACGTCGGTCTCACGGACCATTCGGCGCAGGGTGGCCGAGCGGCGCAGCCTGCGAGGACGTTGTAACGGATATGCCACGGCGCGACCTTACTTCTCTAATTGCCGATTCGCAAAGCAGAAACGCGATGCCCTGGAGGATCGTCGGCAGCCGGCGGAAACCGCCGACTAACGCAGAGCGGAAAAGTAGCCAATGATCGCCTCTGCGAGGTCGGGACCGGTATAGCTGTCCGGCATCGCATCGACCTTAACCGCAGCAGCACGAAGCGTATCCGCCGTGATCGGTCCGATTGCAGCGACCGCTTTGTCCGCGAGAAGATCACGCAGGTCCCCGCGGCACAGCGTGGCCAGATTCGTGACAGTGCTCGAACTGGTGAAAGTGACCATGTCGGCGTCTGCCACGACCTTACGTGGGTCGGGATCGTCTGGAGTACGGGCGGGGAGAACGGTGCGATACAGCGGAACGACATCGACCTCCGCACCCCGCGCGCGCAACTGATCCGGCAGCACTTCACGCGCAACCTCGGCTCGTGCGAGCATCAGCCGCAGACCATCGACATCGCCAAGCGCCTCCAGCAGGCCCTCCGCCCGGTACTCGTCGGGCTGCGCTGCCACATGAAGGCCGCGCTCCGTCACGACCTTCGCCGTCGCCGGGCCTATGGCCGCGATCGAGACCCCGCCCAGCTCACGGATATCGTGACCACCGGTACGCAGAGCATCGAAGAACCGCTCCGCACCGTTCACGCTGGTAAGCAGCAGCCAGTTGTAACTTCCAAGTTGCCCGAGGGCAGACTCGACAAGAGCCGGGTCCGACGGAGGCCCGATCTCGCTCACCGGCATCTCCAGGATCTGCGCGCCCTGGTCCTCGAGCAGCGACGCGAGGCGCCGGCTTTGATGGCGGGCCCTCGTCACGACGATCTTCCTCCCGAACAACGGGAGCGTCTCGTACCAGGAAAGAGTGTCGGAAAGCCCGGCAACGCCGCCGATCACGATCGCGACCGGCGGCCGCATTCCCTCGGCCTCGATGCGCTCACCGAGCGTAGCCACCGTACCGGTGATGCGTGTCTGCTGAGGCGTGGTCCCCCAACGCACCGCCGCCGCTGGAGTGTTCGGGTCCATCCCGGCATCGACAAGAGCGCGACCGATCTCCACGGCTTTCAACATTGCCATCAGGAAGACCAGAGTCGACTGGCTACGAACCAGGGCCTGCCAGTCGTGCTTCACCTCGCCCCGAGCGTCACCGGGTTGCCCCGTGACAATGGTCACCACGGACGCGTGTTCCCGATGGGTCAGCGGGATGCCCGCATACGCCGGCGCAGCAGAGGCTGCCGTGACCCCCGGAACGATCTCGAACGCTACCCCCGCAGCGGCGCAGGCCTCTGCCTCCTCACCTCCGCGACCGAACACGAACGGGTCCCCGCCCTTGAGCCGGACAACCGTCCGGCCAGCCGCGGCGTGCTCTACGAGCATACGCGCGATGTCTTCCTGCGGAACGGTGACGCGTCCACGGCTCTTGCCGACCATGATCTTGTCCGCGTTCTCTGGCGCGTACTCGAGCAGACGCGGGTTGGCCAGCGAGTCATAGAGCACCACGTCGGCCCTCATCAGACATTCCACTCCCCGCAGCGTGATCAGCCGGGGATCACCCGGCCCGGCGCCTACCAGATATACCCTCGCGGGCTTGCGTCTATCATCCGCCATCGGTGATCTTCACGTCCCCGAGTTGCTGCGCCCGGCCGCCTCCTCGACCTCGGCGACGATCTCGCCTGCCCCGGCAGAAAGCAGTCGCTCTCCGAGCCGCTCGCCAACCGCCTCAGCCGCTTCCGACTGCCCGGTCTCGACATCACGGACCACAGCCGCTCCATCGGGCGTAGCCACCAGACCGATCACCCGCATGCTCTCTCCGTCGCACGTCGCATAAACCGCAACCGGCAAGTGACAGCTTCCGCCGAGCAGTCGCGCTGCTGCGCGTTCGGCCTGCGCGCAACGAAATGTCGTCCGATCCGTTGCCTGCTCCAGCACGTCCGTGAATCCTGTATCGGCACCCCGAGCGCCGATGGTGACGGCGAGCATCCCCTGCCCCGGTGCCGGCACGAAAGTCTCCGGGGCGAGGGCGACCGCACGCACCGGAGCAATGTCGACGCCGAGCCGGTCCAGTCCGGCCGCTGCCAGAAGGGTCAGGTCGAAATCTCCGTCGATCAGCCGACGCAGACGCGTCTCCACATTGCCACGCAGAACCTCGATCCGCAGCTCGCTCTCGATCGCCAGCAATTGCGCTGCGCGCCGAAGACTCGTTGTGCCCACGCGGGATCCGGGTTGAAGATTTTCGAGCCCGGTACCATCTCTGGAAAGCAGGAGATCTCGACAGTCGGCACGCTGCGGGATGCATCCGATCATGATCCCGTCGGGCAACTCGGTGGGGACATCCTTCAGCGAGTGAACAGCGCAGTCGACGCGCCCATCGAGCAGCGCCTCGTCGAGTTCCTTGACGAACAACCCCTTGCCGCCGGCTTCTCGCAGCGGCACGTCGTGAATGACATCGCCCGTCGTCTCGATCGGTACGACCTCCCACTCATAGCCGCGATCGATCGCGCGAAGCTCGTTGAGCAGTTGTTCGGTCTGAGTCCGGGCGAGTCGACTCCGCCGTGATCCGACGCGGACTTTCACTCCTCGTCCTTCTTCGCACCGAGGCGGAACAGTTCTCGCAGTGCTCCGAGCAGAACGAACTCGTTCGCCGGCGATTCGGTCCGTCTCAGCGAGGCCGTGGGTTCGTGCAGCAGCTTGTTGATGATCGCACGGGTCATCGAGTCGATGCGCTCCCGTTCGGCCTCACCGAGCCCCTCTAGCCTGGCCAGCGTACGCTCCACTTCGCTGATCCGCACCGACTCCGCGAACTCACGCAACTCGACGATTGTCGGCACGACGTCTAGCTTCTCGAACCACTGCCAGAACCGATCGACCTCCAGCTCGACGATCGCCTCTCCGCGTATCGCCTCACGCTGCCGCTCGCCGATGTTTTCCTCGACGATCTCGGACAGATCATCGATATCGAAGAGGTACACATTGTCGAGATCGTTGATGCGCGGGTCGAAATTTCGCGGCACCGCCAGATCAATCAGAAACACCGGCCGTCCACGACGCTCCCGCATCACCCGTTTCATCTCTGCCGCGTCGATCAGGTGGCCTCCCCCGGCCGATCCAATGACAAGGTCAGCCAGAGGCAGATACATCCGAAGGCGATCGAGCGGCACCGGCGTGCCGTCGAAGCGTCGCGCCAACGCTACGGCCGACTCGAAGGTCCGGTTGGCGACCATGACGCGCGACGCGCCCGCTGCGACAAGGCTGCGTGCCGCCGCTTCGCCCATCTCTCCGACGCCGATGAGGAGCACGGCGCGGTCATCGAGTGTCTCGAAGATCTTACTGGCGAGGTCGACCGCGCTCGAGGCGACGGACACGCTCCGCGAAGCGACGCCGGTTTCACTACGAACCCGTTTGGCGACCGAAAAGCCCTTGTGAAATACCCGATGCAGCACCGGGCCTACGGTTTTCGCGGTCTCACAGAGGCCGAACTGCTCTTTCATCTGCCCGAGAATCTGCGGCTCGCCGACGACCATGGAATCAAGGCTCGACGCCACCCGGAAAACGTGGCGTACGGCATCTCGTCCACGCAGATCGAACATCGAATCCGAGTAGGCCACGCTCAGGCTCGCTGCAGCCTCTGCGCCGCCGCTCAGCAGCAGTCGTTCGACCACGCCCGGCACCGGATTCGAATCGGGGTGGCAACAGGTGACCGCCTCGACCCGGTTACATGTGGACAGGACCACTGCCTCGCGTACTGTCGGCAGTGCGACCAGGTCCTGCAGCAAGCGCTCGCGGCCTTCATCGGCGAGCGCCAGTTGTTCGCGAACATGAACCGGCGCCGTGTGGTGGCTAAGGCCGACGATGACAACGTCGTTGGTCATGAGTTGGGCTGCTCGCCGGTTCCGCGATCAGGAACCGAGCCCTCCCCCATGCCGGCCGGGTACCGCCATCAGGCTGATCGACACAAAGGACACCACGACGATACCGAAACCCACGATGGTGAGCATCGCCGCCCGCCGACCACGCAGCCCCGCGGTCAGACGGAACTGCAGCAGCGCAGCGTAGAGGATCCAGGTCAGCAGGGAGAGAATCTCGCGAACTTCCCACGACCAGAACGTACCGCCGGCGTTGAGGGCAGAAATACCGCCGGTGAGGATTCCCAGACTCATCAGCGGGAAACCCCAGGCAAGACAACGATAATTGAGTCGGTCGAGCTGTTCGAGCGATGGCAGCTTTCGGAGGAACGCGGTCCTGCTGTGTCGCTTCAGGCCTTTCTCCTGTACCAGGTAAACGATGCTTATCGCGAAGGCCACGGCGAAAACCGCGTTTCCGAGAAATGCCAGCGAGATATGGGTACTCAGCCAGGGGCTGCGCATCGCCGGGGGAATCCCCTCCCCGCCGTCTACGAAGAGAATCACCGCCGCCAGCGTCATCGCACAGGCAATCGGCGAGAGCACGGCCGCGATCACATTCAACCGCTGCCCCCGGCCGACGACGAGAAACGCGCCGACGATCAGCCAGGAGAAAAATGCGAGGCGCTCGCCGAACGTACCGACGCCTGCGACCCCGGCCTCCAGAAAGTGCCAGCCGATTGCGATTGACTGGAGCAGGAACCCCGCAGCGAGTGCCAGCGCTCCGCTTCGAGCGAGTTTCTCGCTGGGGCGAACGAATTGATATGCAAGCGCTACCGTGGCGCCGAGATAGGCCACGCAGGCAAGCTCGAGAAAGCCCAGATCCACGCTCTCAGGCTATCACGACGGCGCGGACCGGGCCACGTCAGCCCGGCCCTCCGGCAGCCCTACATCGGAACTTTGATCACCTGGCCGTAGCGCAGCTTGCGCGGGTCGCTGATCCCGTTGTACCGCTGCAACGATCTCACGGTCGTCCGGTACAGCCTGGCAATGTGAGAAAGGGTCTGGCCACGACCGACCCGGTGCACATGATACCCGCTCCCCGACGCCGCTGCCGCGCTTCCGCTGGGGATACTGAGCAATTGTCCCGGCCGCAGAGCCCGCGGATCCGTGATCGAGTTGTGCCTCTGCAGGGCAACGACGCTCACTCCGTAACGACGGGCGATGTGCGACAGTGTCTGCCCACGAGCCACGCGGTGCGACGCAGGGACAACGCCCGGCGTCCGCTGAGCGACCGTCGAGGCCGCTGCCGTACCTGCGACCGGCACGCTGATGGTCTGGCCCGCTCGCAGTCTGCGTGGATCGCTGATGCCGTTATGCGCCTTCAGGGCGCCGACCGATGTACGATACAGGGTCGCGATCTCCGAGAGCGTCTGTCCGTGCTGCACCCGGTGACGGGCGTAGTAATTGCGCTGAGCGGCGTACCGGTCGCCGGCCGGCAGCGCGGCGTAGCGCTCACCGAACGCGACCGCCGTTCCTGCAGGGATATTCAGCCGGTACCCCCTGGGCACGTAGAGCCGGCCGTTTGTCACATCCGGTTTGAGCGCCGGGTTCATCGCGGAAAGCGTCCCTGTATCGACCCCTGCACACGTTGCCAGTGTGGACAGCGGCGTGTAGTGCTCGACCTTGACCTTCTCCGGTAGCGGTTCAGGCTTTTTCGCGACGCCGCAGTATTTCTCGGATTCCGCCATCACATCATGTGCGGCGAGAAACTCCGCATAAAAGTTCCGTGACGCGAACCCGAAGGTTCGGCTTTTGTACTTTGCAACGATGGTCGCGAGATTGTTCGTGTTCAGCTTCCGCGCGGCATAGGCCATTCCGTTGGCCCCGTGATTGTACGCCGTGATCGCGAGAGGCCAGCTCTTGAGCCTGTCGTAGTTCTCGCGCAGGTATTTTGCCGCAGCCTCGGTCGCCAGAATCGAGTCCGCGCGCTCATCCACGACGTGGTCGATGTGGAGGAATCGACGACCGGTTCCGCGTGTGAACTGCCACATCCCCACAGCGCCCACATGAGAGTGCGCCGCGTTGCGGTAGGAAGATTCGACAAGCGGGAGGGCCGCCAGCCCGACCGGGACCTTTTCGGCACGAAGGATCTCGCGCATACGCGGCAGTAACGGCGTCGCTCGTTCTACCGCCCCGCACAGTTCGTCCGCCAGACCCCGCTGCGCGCGCACTCGAGACGCGAGCGTGGAGGCAGACGGAACATCGGACCCGCCTCGCAGGATAGCAGCGGCGATTCGGCGTTCCTCGTCGCTGCGCGGAACGCCCTTGCCCAGGCGGCGGATGATTGTCCCGAGGCGTGACGCCTCACGGCTCATGTAATCGCGAACCGCCCGTTGTTTTCGGGCCTCACTCAGATTGCCGTCGACGATGTTGGTAATGTCACCAACGGAGTACACGACGTCGAGGTGGTAGGGATCGTGAAACACGATCTGACGCCGGCTGTACTTGGCAAAAACATCACGCCAGAAGTCCACCGCCGGCTCCAGTTCCGGATAGCGGATGAACGGTGTCGATGAGTCGACCGGCGCCGCGCCGGCGACCGGCACCGACAAGGGCAGGAAAAGGACGGCCATCAAGCCCAGTGTCGCTCTCATCCGCATACAGGCATCTCCTCCGAAACAGGCTAAACTCTGAGATTATCAGAGCTTCGGTCGGACTTCTATGCTGCGGACTTCTTGTCACGGCGTGTCATGCCCCCCGCTGCGGGGATGACGCCACGCGGACTGCCGCGATCAAGAGCCGCAATTCGGCGATGCTGCGCGTTGCGTTCGAGACAATGCCGGCACGTCTCGACCCGCGCTTTGCAGTCGACGCCTATGCTTCTCGTGTCGCGTCCCTCGTGCATGTATCCCTCGTGCGCAGCGGGGGGGATGGCAGCTATGTCCCGTATCTCGCTGAGTCGTGGCTTTGCCCTGACGATTCCCGCTGCCGCTTTCGACTGCGGAAAGATCTGACCTTTCACGATGGACGGCCGATTACCGCCGGAGATGTGAAGGCGACCTACGAGGCGATCCTTGATCCGGCGCTGGGATCGCCACGCCGCGGGATGCTGGCGAGCATCGCCGGCATCGAAACGCCCGACCCGCATACCGTGATCTTCGTCCTGAACCGGCGCGATGCCGCGTTCATGGAAGCTGCTACGCTGGCGATCCTTCCGGCCAATCAGGCGGCAGAGAGGGAAATCGAGCCGCTCGAGCTGATGGGCAGCGGCCCGTACCGCCTGTTGTCTCTCCACCCCGGCGAGCGGGCGGTTCTGGAGGCCTACTCCGACTTTGTACCGCACGCGCCCGAAATATCCCGAATCGAGCTTCGGTCTGTACCAGACGGCACGATGAGAGCGCTCGAGCTCGTCGCGGGCGAGGTCGATCTCGTGCAGAACGCGATCGACCCCGACACCATCGCGTGGCTCGAACGCTGCGCCCCGCATCTTACCGTAACGCGGAGCGCGTCGAGCAACTTCCAATACCTCGGAATGAATCTCGCGCATCCGGTCTTGTCGGACATTCGTGTCCGGCGGGCGATTGCGTACGCGATCGATCGCGAGGCGATCGTCGAGAATCTGCTCGTCTCGCAGGCGGCGACAGCCACTGGGTTGCTGCCGCCGGATCACTGGGCTTACAGCGGCCGCGTTCGCGATTACCCCTACGACCCGGAACGAGCGCGACGCCTGCTCGATGAGGCCGGCCTGTTCGATCCCGACGGCGACGGCCCCGAGCCGCGCATCACGCTCAGCTACAAGACAACGACGGTCGAGCTGCGCCGGCGAATCGCCGAGGCGATCGCTTCTCAACTCGAGGCCGTCGGGATCCGCCTGGAGATCCTCAGCTACGAGTGGGGCACCTTCTTCGAAGACATCCGGACAGGGAATTTTCAGATCTACTCCCTTCAGTGGGTGGGAATTGTCGAACCGGATATCTACAGGCAGGTGTTTCACTCACGCATGACACCTCCTCGAGGGAATAACCGCGGCCGATACCGTGACGAACAAATGGACACACTGACGGAGCGGGGGGCGCGCACGACCGCCCACGGAAGGCGGAAGCGAATCTACGGGCGTGTGCAGCGCCGAGCGGCGAACACCCTGCCCTACATTCCGCTGTGGTGGCCACAACGGATCGTAATCGCTGCCGACCACCTGAAAGGATTCAAACCGCATCCGGCCGGCGACCTGCATGGGCTCGCCGCAGCGAGCCTTGTCACGGCGCACTCGGACTGACAGCTCGGCGCGCGAGGCCCGCCAGCCGCGCTTTCGGTTCAGGATCGCTGTGGAACGCTCGCGGTCCCCAGGCCCGCAATGTCCTCGAGTGTGACCTCCTCGAGCGCCGCATTGCGGGCACGGTCCGCGGTCACCAGAAGATCCCGGACACCTGCCTCGATCGACCCCGGCTCGAACTCGAAACTCTCGGACATGCCCCCGCGCAACACTTCGAGAACGCGCGCGACCGGGATTCGGCCCGGCGCGATTGACAGGTAGCAGAGCTCTCCCTGCTCACCGGCGAGATGGGTCAGACCCGCATCAGACAGATCGACGACGAGTTCACGGACCAGTCGCGGCGAAAGCTCGAGGTCGTCCGCGAGATCGCTCAAATGTGCTGCCGGGCGCCGCCCCAGCGCCGCCGCCGCGAGTTCAGCGGCCAGACGCAATCCGGCCAGCTCGCGAATCGTGCTGCCGCGCGCCCGCACAGACGCGAGGCGGTCACGGCGGTACCCGCGAACGTTCTGAACGGCGAACGCCACCTCGGCACCGAGCAGGACGATCACCCAGCTCACGTAAACCCACGCCATCAACAACGGCAATTGAGCCAGCGCGCCGTAAATCGCGTTGTAATTGGCCATGCCGATCTGAAACCGGATATAGGCCCACTGCGTGACCTGCCAGACGAAGCCGGCGGCCACACCTCCGACCAGAGCCGGCACCAGCCGAACACGCGTGTTCGGTATGAACAGGTAGAGAATCGCGAACAGCAACCAGACCAGGGCCTGCGCCGTATAGCTCATCGTACGCTCGATGGCGGGCCCGACGCCCCACAGTTCGGCGAGATGCTGCATGATTGCGCTGCTCTGAACGGCTGCGGTCAGACTCGTCGCCGCGGCGAGCAACACCGGCGCGATTACCATCAGGCCGAAATAGTCGACGACCCGCCGCAGAACCGGCCGCGGCTGCACGTTCCCCCAGATCGCGTTGAACGAGCCCTCGATATTCGTCAGCACCGAGATGAATGTGAAGAACAGCACCGATCCGCCGAGTACCCCCAGACCGGCGAAGTTCGTGTTGTCGACGTAACTGACGACCGTCTGAATCGCCTCCGGTGACAGGATCGTGGCTTTCTCGAGAATCAGCTCTTCGAGTCGGTCACCGCGCCAGCCAAGCCCTCTGAGCACGGCGAAACCGAGTGCGAATACCGGCACGAGCCCCATCAGCGAGGCAAACGTCAGCGCCGATGACCGCAGCATGATGCGGTCGGCGAAAAAACCCTCGATCGTGATGAACGCGACCCGCCCGACTTGAACGAGACCGCGACCGAAGTAAGAGGCTCCGCCGGCACCGGCAACCCACAGCTCCTCGAACACGAGCCGCCCGAGCCGCTCCGCTCCCCGGAAGATCGAACCGGTCTTCGTTTCGTTACTCATGGTCTGAAAAAACGTGTGCGGAGGCCGTTACCGACGGCGTGCAGCGCGACGAGAACTCTCATAGTCTCAGGGAACGGCTCTCGAAGCGAGAAGGCGCAGGACAATTCGGTTGGGCTCGTATGTCAGACGAAGGCTCGCGATGCTTGCACCCACCGTGCTCGGCGTCGCGACGCTGGTATTTCTGCTGCTCAGCCTGCTGCCCGGCGATCCCGTCGAGGTCATGCTGGGCGAGACTGCCACCCCCGCAGACCGCGCCGCGCTGCGACGCTCCCTTGGGCTCGACCGCGCTGTTTCCGACCGCTACCTCTCGTTTCTCGGCGATCTCCTGCGGTTCGACCTCGGCAACTCGATCCACACCGGCAGACCCGTCAGCGAGCTTGTCGGCCTTCACTTTCCCGCAACGGCAGCTCTGACACTCGCGGCTCTCGTTACAGCGATCGCGATCGCGCTGCCGGCAGGACTCCTCGCAGCATCGCGGCCTCATTCACATGCAGACCGCATCACGCTGGGCGCGAGCCTGGTCGGCGTGGCGATCCCCAATTTCTGGCTTGGCCCGATGCTGATCATGCTGTTCGCGATTGATCTTCGATGGCTCCCTGTTTCAGGAACCGGAGGCGCCGCGCACCTCGTTCTGCCGGCAATGACACTGGGGCTGGGCATGGCGGGCATCCTGACGCGGCTCGTGCGCAGCACGGTCTCGGAAACTCTTCACGAGGATTACATTCGAACCGCGCGCGCCAAGGGAGCGTCGAACGCGCTCGTCCTTTGGCGCCACGCACTGCGCAACGCACTCGTCCCGCTGCTGTCGGTTATCGGTCTGCAGCTCGGCTCGCTGCTCGCGGGGTCGGTCATCACCGAGACGATCTTCGCGTGGCCGGGCATCGGTCGGCTGACCGTGCAGGCGATCAACACGCGCGACTACCCGGTCGTCCAGGGCTGCATCCTCACGATCGCGCTGACCTATGTCCTGGTGAACCTTGCCACCGATCTGGCATACGCGTGGGTAAACCCGAGGATGCGCCATGCACGTGTCGACTGATACTTCGGCCCCGCGATGGCGACGCCAGATCGCGGCCGGCGTCGCGACACTGGCGTTACTGGGTCTGGTCGCTGCCGCCGCACCGGTCCTCGCCCCCTACCCGCCGGCGCAGCAGGACCTCGCGGCCGACCTCGCGGCGCCCGACATCAGTCACCCGCTCGGCCGCGACAAGCTCGGCCGCGACGTACTGAGCAGAATCATCTACGGGGCACGCGTTTCCCTGGCAGTCGGCCTGTCGGCGGTGTTGCTCTCAGCAGGCCTGGGAGTGTTGATCGGCGCGGCGGCAGGATTCGCGGGAGGCAGCGTCGACTTCTGGGTCATGCGCCTGGTCGATATCCTGCTGGCGTTTCCGGGGATCCTGCTGGCCATCGCCATGACCGCCGCACTCGGCCCGGGTCTGACCAATGTAATACTCGCGCTCAGCCTTATCGGCTGGACCGGATACGCCCGGCTGGTGCGGGCGGAGGTCATGGCTGTGTCAGCGCGCGACCACGTCGAGGCTGCCCGCGCGCTCGGCGTTTCGACCCCTGCCCTGCTCCGTCGTCATGTGCTCCCGCTCATCGCAGCGCCAGTGATGGTACAGGCCACCTTCGGCATGGCCGGGGCGATCGTCGCGGAGGCGAGCCTGAGCTTTCTCGGACTGGGCGTTCAGGCGCCGACACCGTCTTGGGGTGCGATGGTCAACGAGGGCCGGTCGTTCCTTCTGGTCGCACCACACCTTGTTCTGTACCCCGGCATCGCGATCTTCGTGACGGTGCTCGGACTCAACGCGCTCGGTGACGGAGTGCGAGCATACCTCGACGTTCGCGGCCGCTGATCCGGCGGCAGGAGCTCGGACTTCAGGGGCTCCCGCATCCGGAGCGCGTCAGCGTTGACAGCTCGGACAGTAAAAGCTGGATCGCTGGCCGACGACGATGCACTTGATCGGCGTCGAGCACTCCTGGCAAGGTTCGTCGGCGCGATCGTAAACCCGGCGACGCCACTGGTAGCCGCCGCGTCGCCCGATCCCGTCGAGGAAGTCGGAGATCGAGCTGCCCCGGTGTTCGATTGCCTCGCTGATCACCGATCGCGTCGCATCCACGATACGCTCACACTCAACCATCGATACCCGCGGCATACGCCGCTTCGGCCGCACGCCGGCAAGAAAGAGAATCTCGTTGACGTAGATATTGCCAAGCCCCGCGACCACGTGCTGGTCCATCAGCACATCCTTGATCGTGCGGCGCGTGCGTCTCTTCTGCGCGGCCAGATAGTCGCCGTGAAACGATGCACGGTCGAGCGGTTCCGGGCCGATGTCTGCCAGCAACGGCGATTGTTCCGCGTAATCGAGAACCATGAGGCCGAACCGGCGCGGGTCATTGAAAACGAGCGCAGCCCCGTCGTCGAGTCGCGCGATGACATGATCGTGCGTTGTCGGCGAATACAGGTTCCGGTCCGCCTCGTGCAGGAATCGCCCGCTCATCCCGAGGTGAACGATCCACGACTGACCGCTGTCGAGGCCGAGAAGCAGATACTTCGCTCGTCGAGACGTCGCGACCAGACGTGAGCCTTCCAGCCGCGATCCGAAATCGGGCGGCAATGGGCGGCGCAGCGCTGCGCATCGAACTTCGACCTCACAGACCGTGCGTCCACAGACGAGCGGGTCGAGCGAGCGGCGGACAGTCTCGACCTCGGGCAGCTCAGGCACTGCTGACGAGCTCCTCGGTCACCAGCTCGGAGAGCCTCGCAAAGTTTCGCGGCGGCACGACCTCGGGGCGCGAGTCCAGCGCGATCTCCGCGCGATCAAGCAGGTCGGCTGCGTGACTGCCTCCGAACCGTTGATCGATCGCGGCGCCAAGTGAGTTGCGCACCATCTTGCGTCGTCTCGCGAAGGCCTCTCGCACCAACCAGGAAAAGACCGCCGGGTCGCCGACCGGGTGGCGCAGACCTTCGAGCGGGCGAAGTCGCAGTACGCGTGAATCAACCTTCGGCTGAGGACGAAACGCACCGGGACCGACCTTCATCCCTGCTTCGACGTCCGCTCGCATGTAGCTGTGAATCGCGAGCATTCCGTACGCGGGCTCTCGAGCTGAGGCCATGACCCGTTCACAGACCTCCTTCTGCAACATCACCACGATCTCCTCGACCGACCACGCACACTCCAGCATCGCCATGAGGATGGCGGTACCCGACTCGTAGGGCAGGTTGGAGACGACCAGTTTCGGAGACGTCGAGAGCGTCGCGAAGTCGTACTCGGTGGCGTCTCCTTCGACGACCTTCAGACGCGGCTCACGGCCGGCTCGAAGGGTCCAGCTCGCAGCCAGCGCCGGGTCAATCTCGAGCAGGGTGAGGGTCGCGGAACGCTCGAGGAGCGACTCCGTGAGGGCCCCGCGCCCCGGGCCGATCTCGAGCACGTCCCGACCGTCCGGGGACGCCCAATCCACGATCCTGCCCGCGACATTCGCGTCGACCAGGAAGTTCTGCCCCCAACGTACGCGCCGCCCGCGCGCCGCGCTCACTTGAGCCTCAGCTTCGGCCCCAGTGACATCCGCGAGTGCGCCTCGAGCCCCCAGTCCTCGAGTTCACGCTGGCGGCGCAGGACGGCAGCGCCGGCGATCATCGCGCCGTTGTCGGTGCAAAGACGCATCGGCGGAAGAACCAGCTGCGCCCCGAGGGACTGCGCCGCCTCGGTCATGCGGTTGCGCAGCCGGCTGTTCGCCGAGACTCCGCCGGCGACCACGACACGGCGAATGGAGAGCCGTTCCATGGCCTGTCCGACGCGCTTCACGAGAACGTCGACGATCGCCTCCTGGAACGAGGCACATACATCCTCGACCCGTACCTCCGGGTTGGCGCGCAGGAAATCCCACAGGGATGTCTTCAACCCCGAAAAGCTCAGCGCCAAAGCGTCCCCTCGGACCCTGGCCCGTGGGAAGCGGTAGTAATCGACATCCCCCTCACGCGCGAGCTCGTCAATGACGCGCCCTCCGGGGTAGCCGAGTCCGAGCATCTTCGCGCCCTTGTCGAAGGCTTCTCCTGCCGAATCGTCACGCGTCGAGGAGATCTCGCAATAGTCGCCGATTTCACGGACCAGATAGAGCGCAGTGTGACCTCCGGAGACGATCAGCGCGAGAAACGGCGTCTCCAGGTCTACCGCGTCATCGCCTACCAGCGGCGACAGGACATGGCCTTCGAGGTGATTGATTCCGTACAGCGGCTTACCGCTGCGCAGCGCCAGCCCCTGAGCGGCAGAGACCCCCACCAGGAGCGAGCCGACCAATCCGGGTCCGCTGGTGACCGCGATGCAGTCGAGATCTCCGAACTCGACGTTCGCGTCGGCCATCGCTTTCCGGATGACGGGCTGAATGCTCTCCAGATGGCTGCGCGCTGCCAGCTCGGGGACAATGCCTCCGTATTCGGCATGCACATCATCCTGAGAAGATACGACATTGGAGAGAATATCGCGGCCATCGAGTACGGCAGCGGACGTATCATCGCAGCTGGTCTCTATTCCCAGAATCTTCACGGCCGACTCCCACTGACTGAAGCGTCTTCCATCTTCGCGGCGAGGCGCAACGCTCGCACTTCTTTCTGCAAGGCCGGCTCATCCGGCATCAGCATGGCTCCACGCTCGATGAACGGTAGCGCCCGGTCCGGTCGCCCGTCTTCGAGGTGAATGTATCCGATGTACAGATACGCAAAACCGTTGACACAGTCGATTG
>CAXQPB010000186.1:0-2587 GCA_964225545.1 Candidatus Nitrosopumilus sp.
ACGTGCGTTTCTCGGCCGAACTGGCAGCGACCGAAAACGGTGCTCCACGAACCGTTCTTTCCGGAGAGTACACGGGCAAGGCGGTGTCGCATCCGGCCCGCGACGCCACCCAGGAGCAGCGCTACATGCTCGCTGATGCGATCGCTCAGGCCGTCGGAGCGTTGCTCGATGAGCCTGAACTCTGGCGCGCACTCGGCATGACTCGCCGGTAGGCTGAACGGGCGGCCGTCTACGCCGAGGTCCGGAAGAGAATCACGTCGCCGTCCTCGACGACGTAATCCTTCCCCTCGACACGCATCGCGCCCCTGGCCTTTGCGCCGGCCTCGCCGCCGCACTCGACGTAGGTCTCGAACGGGATGACCTCTGCCCGGATGAAGTGCTTTTCGAAATCGGAGTGAATGACCGAGGCCGCGACCGGGGCTGAATCCCCGCGCCGGATCGTCCACGCCCGCACCTCTTTCTCGCCGGCGGTGAGAAACGTGATCAGATCAAGAAGCGCGTACGCCTCACGGATCAGGCGGTTGAGCCCCGGCTCCTCGACGCCGAGCTCGGCCAGATACTCGCGCTTCTCCGCATCCTCGAGCTCGGAGAGCTCCGCTTCGGTGCGTCCGCAGATGCGCAACACGCGCGCGCCGACGCGCACCGCGTGCTCTTCGAGCGAAGCCGACATCGCGTTGCCCGAGGCCAGCGAGGCTTCATCGACATTGGCGACGTACAGAACCGGCTTGGCCGTCAGCAGATGGCACTCATCGTAGGCGCCGCGCTGCGCGGACGGCACCTCGAACGACCGGGCCGGCGCGCCGCCCGAAACATGCGCCGTCAGCGCCTCGAGAAACTCGACCGTGGCAACGGCCTCCTTGTTGCCGGTTTTGGCGGCGCGGCGCGAAGCATCCGTTCGTTTCTCCAGCGTTTCCAGATCAGCCAGTCCAAGCTCGGCCTCGATGGTCTCGACGTCACGAATGGGGTCGGTCGAGCCGTCGACATGGACAACGTTCTCTTCCTCGAAACAGCGCACGACGTGGACGATCGCGTTGGTATTGCGGATGTTCCCGAGAAACTGGTTGCCGAGCCCCTCTCCCTGCGAGGCGCCCCGTACGATCCCGGCGATATCGACGAACTCCACAACAGCGGGGATGATCTCTTTGGAGTGAACGATCTCATCGAGGGCTGCCAGCCGCGAATCGGGGACGGCAACCACGCCGGTGTTCGGCTCGATTGTACAGAACGGATAATTCTCCGCCGCGATCCCCGACGCGGTGAGCGCGTTGAAGATGGTGCTCTTGCCGACGTTGGGCACTCCGACGATTCCACACTGCAAAGCCATATGCGGTGATATGGAACGAAGCCGCCGAAAGATCCAGCGGAGGCCTTCGCCCCATCTTGCCGCAGACCTGAAACCGCTTTAACAGTCCCTGTGAGCAGAGTTCGAGCCTCGCCCGGGCTGCGATCTTTCGGAGCCATCGGAGCCATCGGAGCCATCGAAGCCCGGAGAGGCCGGAGAGGGGAAAAGCGATGTCCAATGAGCAGGTTGTTCGCGAAGCGTGTCAGGTCATCTGGAGCGACGGTGACACCTCGCGGATACGCGAGTTCTACGCCGAGGATTACACGGCGGACTATCCGTTCGGCGATGCCTGGGGCGAAGGGCCCGATGGCGCCAAAGCCTACGCCGATGCGATCCGGATCGGCTTCCCCGATTATCACGAGACGGTTGAAGACATCGTCGTTCAAGACGACAAGGTCTGCGTGAAACTGCGCATCCGTGGCACCCATAGCGGGCCAATGTTCGGCATGGAGGGCACGGGGAAAACCGTCGACTTCAGGGACGTGACGATCTGCACCCTTCGCGATGGAAAAATCGTTCAGCAGTCCGGTCTCACCGACAATCTGAGTGTGTATTTGCAGCTTGGGCTTCTCGGGATGCCCTCACTCGACGTTCAAAAATAACAAAGCCCGGGTTGAGCCGTTTCGGCCGGCGTTCAGTCACAGCTTCAGCACTGGACTTGGTGAAAGAACGACAGGTAGACTCGCGCGCAATCTCGCGGGTCCGGAGCTGTTTTGACGGCCCTGCGGCTCCGGGAAGAAAACTCGAAACCTCCGCACACACCTTGCTCGGAATCCGGGGGAGCGACGCAGCGGGGCACGATTCAGAAGAAGTCACCGCCCGAGGAAAAAATCATGAAGCGGTTTCCGATGATAGCATTACGAAGACCATCCCCACGATGCGTCTCACGCCTCGTTCTGGTCGCTCTGGCGATCGCTTCAGGGCCGGTTGTGTCTGCCGAAGCGGCAACAGGAGTCTCGAGCGGAATCGTGAATGGCGAGATCACGCACGACTTTCCCACGACCGGGGCACTGCTGTACTCCAGCGGAGGCAGCATCAACGAAGACAATGCCGGCAGCTGGTGCAGCGGGACTCTGATCGGATGTAATACGTTTCTCACAGCCGCTCACTGTGTAGAGAGCTCATCCAATCCGTCTCGTTATTGGGTGCTTCTGCAGAACGCTGGAATTTTCCAGGTAACCGGCATCGCCTCTCACCCCAGCTACTCTTTTCCAACAGCCGACGTCGCGGTTCTGTCGCTGAGCG
>CAXQPB010000187.1:0-17591 GCA_964225545.1 Candidatus Nitrosopumilus sp.
TGAAGCCACAGCCTGCCCGCTACACCCGAAAGCCGCTCCCGGCCTATGCCTACACACCCGGATCAGGCCGGCCGCACCCGGTTCGCGATCCGCGCGGCCATTCCTACGGTGTCGAGACGCCGCAGGAGCGTTTCGACCCGGAGCACTGGCGAGACAGTGAGACGTATCTTTACGCGATCGATCTGTTCAACGGCGGTTTCTGGTGGGAGGCTCACGAGGCACTCGAAGCACTGTGGCTCGGCAGCGGCCGCACGGGTCCAGCCGCCGATTTCCTGCGCGCGCTGATCCAGCTCGCCGCCGCCTGCCTGAAAGTTCGTTCGGGCAACCGGGCATCCGCCCGGCGGCTGCTCGAACGAGGGCGGCCGGCTCTGGAGAAAGCGGGCAGAGAGTTCGCGGGAATCGCGACCGCCACACTGACGAGCGCGATCGCCGGATATGTCGAAGGCAGCGCGGCCGCCGAGCCGGTCATACGACTCGGCGACTGCTGATCGGGAGGCTGCGCGCCGCTCGCAGCGGATGCCCGCGATGCGGCTGCCCGGCAGCCGCCGCTCGAGTTCAATCGGTCACCGCACCGATCGCCGCGCTGGATACGAGCCGCGCATACTTCGAGAGCACGCCCGTTCGATAGCGCGGCTCGGGCGCTTTCCACTCCGCGCGCCTGCGTTCGAGTTCCGCGTCGTCGACTTCGACCTCGAGCAGACGGCGGTCGGCGTCGATGGTGATGCGATCGCCTTCACGCACCAGAGCGATCGGTCCGCCGACCTGCGCCTCGGGCGCGACGTGGCCGACCACCATGCCGTAGGTCCCGCCGGAGAAGCGGCCGTCGGTGATCAGGCCGACCTTGTCGCCGAGCCCCTTGCCGATGATTGCGCTGGTCGGCGCGAGCATCTCGCGCATGCCGGGACCACCGCGCGGGCCCTCGTAGCGAATAACGAGAACATCGCCCGGCTCGATGCGGTCGTTCAGAATCGCCTCGAGGCTGTCCTCCTCGCGCTCGAACACACGCGCCCTGCCGGTGATCGACTTGACCGCGATGCCGCTGATCTTCGCGACCGCGCCTTCCGGTGCGAGATTGCCACGCAGCACGGCCAGATGGCCCTCGGCATAGACCGGCTTGTCGAAGGGCAGCACAACGTCCTGGCCCGCCGGCGGCTCGGCGGGCGCGTCGGCCACCACCTCGGCAACCGTCTTGCCCGTCACGGTCATGCAGTCGCCGTGGAGCAGCCCGCGTTCGAGGAGCATCCGCATGATCAGCGGAATCCCGCCGACGCGGTGCAGATCGGTCGCCACATAGTCGCCGGAAGGCTTGAGGTTGGCGATGACCGGTACCTTTTCACGGATGCGCTCGAAGTCGTCGAGATCGAGCTCGACCTCGGCAGCGTGAGCAATCGCGAGCAGGTGGAGCACGGCGTTGGTCGAGCCGCCTACCGCCATGATGACGGCGATCGCGTTCTCGAAGGCCTCCCGCGTCAGAATGTCGCGCGGTCGCAACTGCTGCTCGATGCACCGGTACAGAACGCGCGCGCTGTCCTCGGCACTGACGGCTTTCTCTTCATCCTCGGCAGCCATTGTCGAGCTGTGCGGCAGGCTCATGCCCATCGCCTCGAACGCGCTGCTCATGGTGTTGGCCGTGTACATTCCGCCGCAGGAACCTTTCCCCGGACAGGCGCGCCGCTCGATCTCCTCGAAATCTTCCCGTGAGATACGACCCGCGCCGTATTCGCCGACCGCCTCGAAGGTGCTCACGATCGTCAGGTCCTTGCCCGCGTAATGCCCCGGCTTGATGGTCCCGCCGTAGACGAAAACCGCGGGGATGTTCAGGCGTGCGAGCGCGATCATCGCTCCCGGCATGTTCTTGTCGCAGCCGCCGACAGCGAGAACGCCGTCCAGGCACTGTCCGCGGCCTACGGTCTCGATCGAATCGGCGATCACCTCACGGCTGACGAGCGAGCACTTCATGCCCTCGGTTCCCATCGAGATCCCGTCGCTGATCGTGATCGTTCCGAAAGTCTGCGGCATCGCTCCCGCCTCGCGCATCGCAGCAGCGGCCCGCGCCGAAAGATCGCCAAGTCCGGCGTTGCACGGCGTGATGTTGCTCTGGCCGTTGGCGATCCCGACGATCGGCTTGGTGAAGTCTGCGTCGGTGAAGCCGACCGCCCGCAGCATCGCCCGGTTGGGCGCCCGGCTGTCTCCCTCGGTGATGGTTCGACTGTTGCGGTTCAGCCCCGCGCCGCCGTTGTTGCCGGCCTGCTCGCTCATATTCCTGAAATCCTCCGTACAGCCGCTCCGGGAAGGAGCAGCATGAGATCATCCCGCGAAATATCAGGACGCCCGGCCGTTTGCACGTCCGGCGGTCAATGCGGATGCCCCGCTGCGCGGGAAGCTGCGGCGCCTGTTGCGAGAGATCCGTTCGCGGTCCATATCATGGGGACCATGCCGGGAATCAAAACGTACATGAAGCTCATCAAGCATGCGCTCGGCGAGCTCATCAGCAGAAAGGAGCCGACCATGCTGAAGGTAGGCGACGAAGCGCCTGATTTCTCGATCGCGGCGCACGACGGCTCGACCGTCACACTGTCCGGGCTCCGGGGTCGCAAGGTGATCCTGTGGTTCTACCCGAAGGCCGATACCCCTGGTTGAACGATCCAGGGCAATGGATTCCGTGATCGAATCCAAGATTTTGAAGCGAAGAACGTCCAGATTCTGGGAGCCAGCTTCGACACCGTCGAGGAGAACAAGGCTTTCGCCGAGAAGTTCGGCTACAACTTCCCCCTGCTGTGCGACACCGAGAAGACGCTCGGCAGGCTCTACGGTGCGGCCGACTCGGACTTCGCGGCGCGCATCACGTACGTGATCGACGAGGAAGGCCGGATCACCCACACGCTGCCGAAGGTCGATTTCAAGACCCACACCGACGACGTTCTGGCGATGGTCTGAGGCACAGCGCCCGCAGGGCTCGATCCGCTCATTCGGGTCGCGGCCCTGCGGCAGCCTCGCGCGCCGGCAACGAGCCGAGCCGCCCGACCGGCGTACACTCACCCGCGGCCGTGCGTACGGCGATGGAGCGCGATCAGACGCGGGTCCCTGAAGACAAAAACACCGAGCAGGCCGGCGGCGAACCCGCCCGCGTGCGCCCAGAAGGCGACACCGCCGCCCTCCTCACCCAGCGTCGGCAGACCCATCACGAGCTGAATGACGAACCAGTAGCCGAGCATGAACGCGGCCGGCACGGCGATCGTTCTGACAAAAAAGCCGAACCACAGCAGCGTATAGACGTGAGCGCGCGGGTACTGAACCGCGTAGGCGCCCATCACGCCGCCGATCGCTCCGGACGCGCCGACCATCGGGACCGCACTTGCCGGGTTGCTGGCGACCTGGGCGGCAGCCGCAGCGAGGCCGCACAGAATGTAAAAAACCACGAAGCGCCCGCGTCCCATGATGTCCTCGACGTTGTTGCCGAAGACCCACAGGAACCACATGTTTCCGATCAGGTGCATCCAGCCGCCGTGCATGAACATCGAACTGAGCGGCGTCAGCCACGCATGACCGATCAGTCCCCCGCCGAGCACGCAGGTGTGTCCCTCGACAAGCTGCAACGTGGTCCCGGGCGCAACGGTGCCGAGAAGTTCGCCGGGGATCAGCGCGTACTCGCACAGCGAGCGAAACAGCGGCCCCGGCGTACCGAAGCCCTGAAGCGCCGCCCAGACCGCCGCGTTCACGGCAATGATCACGAACGTCACGACCGGAGCCCGCAGCGTCGGGTTGTCGTCGTGGAGAGGAAACACCGTGGCCGCCGATCCGTGCCTTTGACCTACTGAACCGGCCGGATCGAGACGTCCACGCACTTGAAGGCCGGCGTCTTCGAGCGCTCGTCGATCCGCCGGGGCACAAGGGCGTTGGCTTCCGGGTAATACATCGCGAGGTTGCCCGCGCGGATATCCACGATCGCGACCGACGACAGCAGGCTGCCCGTCTCGCTTTCGACGATCACGCGGTCGCCCTCCCCCACGGCGAGCTTTCGCGCGTCCGCTTCGGACATCATAACGACATCACGGCTGCGGTTTCCGCGGTACAGATCTTCCTCCTCGTAGACCACCGTATTGAACTGGCCTTCGGAGCGAATCGTCATCAAACGGAACGTCTCGTCTTCAGACTCGGGCGCCCGCGCCGATTTCGGCAACGGCGTCACATGGAACGCCGCCCTGCCGGTATCGGTCGAGAAACTCTGCTGGTGGAACGTGCGGCCGTCGATCTGGAATTCACCGCGTTCCCCCGCGCCGCGGTCGATGTCCGCGATGCGTGAATAGCCGGGGACACAGGCCGCAATCTGCTCACGAAGCTGAGTATGGGAACGCAGCGAGGCCCAGTCGAAACGCCCGGTCGGCAAAACCAGCTCGGCGATCGACGCGATGACCTCGACCTCCGAGCGCATCTCTCCGGAAACCGCCGGTGCCCCGCCATCGGAAAGTCGAACCAGATTGAACATCGACTCCTGCGTCGTCGACTGGCTCTCCTCGTCGCGCGCGAGCACCGGCAGTATCAGCGTATTGCTGCCGCGCCCGTGAACATGTCCTTCATTGAGCTTCGTCGTCGCGTACACCACGGTATCGATGCCGCGCATGGCGCGCGATGCCCAGGCGGAGTCGGGGTTGCTCGCGTACAGGTTGCCGCCGAGCAGAAACGCGACATCGATCTCCCCGCGCTCGGCTGCTTCCATCGACGCGAACGTATCGAGCCCCTTCGATTCGGGCAGCGAGAATCCGTAGAGCTGTTCAATGCGGGAGGCGAAGGCCTCCTTGAGCTGCGGCGCGACTCCGCACGACCCTACGCCCTGCACATTGGAGTGACCGCGGATCGGCAGCAGACCCGAGCCGCGCCTGCCGAGCCAGCCGCGCGACAGCGCGAGGTTGGACAGCGCCAGAATGTTGTCGACCCCGTTGGTGTGATGGGTCAGGCCCATCGCCCACATGAAGACGCCGCGTCCCGCCTCCGCGATCATATCGGCGGCAGCCTCGATCGAAGCACGCGACAGCCCCGAAGCGAGCACCAGCTCATCCCAGCCGCTCGTCTGGACGTCCTCCTCGACAGCGTCCCAGCCCTGGCCGCGCGCCTCCACGAACTCACGATCGACGGCGCCGCGCTCGATCACGCCTTTGAGCAATGCCTTGAAGACCGCGACGTCGGCGCCGATATGCGGTTGCAGGTAGAGGTCGGAGATCTTCGAACCGAACAACATGCTGCGCACGCGGGAGGGAACGCGAAAACGCTCGAGTCCGAGCTCCCGAAGCGGATTGATGACGATCACTTTTCCGCCGCGCTCTCTGAGCTCGACCAGTTTGGTAATCAGCCGCGGGTGATTGCTGGCCGGATTGGCACCGGCGATGATCGCGAGATCGGCGCGGTCGAGATCGTCGAGCGTGATCGACGCGGTCCCCGATCCGTAAACCATCGACAGCGCCACCCCCGAGGCCTGGTGGCAGTAGTACGAGCAGTTGTTGATGTTGTTGGTGCCGTACGCGCGCGCGACCAGCTGCATGAGGAAAGCGGCCTCGTTGCTTGCACGCCCTGACGAGTAGAAGAACGTCCTGTCCGGCTCGGCGGCGCGGAAGGCCGCGGCGGTCCGCGCCAGCGCGTCATCCCAGCCGATTCGGCGGAAATGGGTGGCCCCCCGCTCGGCGAGGATCGGGAATGTCAGCCGGCCGAGCTTCTCGAAATCGACGGGGCGGAGCGTCCCCATCGCGGAGATCGGGGTCTCGGCGAAGTAGGCCTCGTCGATCGCCGGCGCCATGTCGCCGGCCTGCGCCTGAACGGATTTCTTGCAGACCTCGGGGAAGTGACCGGCCTCGTTGACCATGCCGCCCCGCTGCCCGCCCATCCCGACCGCACAGGTCTTGCAGGCATTGCGACTTCGCATGCGAGCGTAGAGCTCGCCGATACTGCCGACCTCGAGCCCCTTGCGCAGGACATAGCCCACAGCGGCGAAGCCACCGCCCGCATTCACCCTTGGTCTGGCCATTCGCTTGTCCCTCGACTCTGGCGACGCTCAGCCGGCGTCCGCCTTTGCTTAACGAAGATCCGGGAGCCGATAGCCTCGCTGCTCGAGGTCGGCCCGGATGCATTTCTTGTCGATCTTGCCGGTGGACGTCAGCGGAATCGACTCCTCGATCAAGACGTCGTCCGGCAACTGCCATTTCGCGAATGCAGTTTCACAGTGACCGATGACTTCGTCGGCCGATACCGCTGCACCGGCAGCGGGAACGATCACCGCGACCGGTCGCTCGTCCCATTTCGGATGCGGCTGGGCGACGACGGCCGCCTGTGCGACACCGGCCATGCCGCAGATGTGGTTCTCGAGATCCACCGAGGAGATCCACTCGCCACCGGACTTGATCAGATCCTTGGAGCGATCCGCGATCAGCAGGTTCTGGTCGCGGTCGATCTTCGCCACGTCGCCGGTCACCAGCCAGCCGTCATGGAACTTCTCCGGCTGCGGATCGTTGAAATACTCGGCCGCGATCCATGGACCGAGAATCAGCAGCTCACCGACGGTCTCGCCGTCGTGCGGGAGCGGGTTGAACTCTTCGTCGACGATCTCCATCTCCAGGCCCGGTATCAGCTGACCGGCCTTGGCCGAGTTGCGCAGCTTCTCCTCGTCGGTCAGGGAGCGCTGGCTGCGTTTACCGACCCGGCGCCCGATCGTCCCGAGAGGATTGGTCTCGGTCATGCCCCAGCCCTGGATCATCTCGACGCCGAGCTCGGTCCAGAACCAGTCGATCAACGAGAGCGGCGGCGCCGACCCGCCGCAGGTCACGCGCTGAAGGTGTTCGAGATTCCACCGGCCCGGCTCGGCCTCGATCGCCGCCCGGACGCCCTGCCAGATCGTCGGGACGCCCGCCGAGATCGTGACCTCTTCCTCGGCGAACAGATCGAGGACACTCACCGCATCCATGAACCGGTGCGGCATGACCTGTTTCATCCCGAGCATGTTCGCAGCGAAGGGCAGCCCCCAGCTCATGGCGTGGAACATCGGGACGATCTCGCACAGGCTGTCGGTCGCCGACAGTCCCATGACATCGGTCATCGAAACCGAGATCGTGTGGAGATAGGTCGAGCGGTTGGTGTACATGACCCCTTTCGGGTTGCCGGTCGTTCCGCTCGTATAGCAAAGTCCCATCGGGGCGTTTTCATCGAGCTCCGGCCACGCGGTGTCCTCATCGCCGCCCGCGATAAACTCCTCGTAGTCGATCGCGTTGTCGAAACGGGTGTTGAAGCTGCCGTCTTCTGAGCAGACCACGATCCGCTCGACACAACCCATTCGTCCGTCGAGCTGCTCGAGCAGCGGCAGCAGGTCGGCGTCGATCACGATCACACGGTCCGCTGCGTGATTGATGATGTACTCCAGGTCACGCGGCGACAGCCGGATATTGAGCGTGTGCAGGACTGCGCCCATCGCCGGCACTGCGTGGTACATCTCCAGGTGGCGGTAGCCGTTCCACATGAAACTGGCGACGCGGTCGCCGGGCCGAACTCCGTGAGCCGCGAGCGCCCCGGCCAGCTTACGCGTGCGGCGTGCGGATTCGGCGTAGGTCAGCCGGTGCGTGCCGGTCGCTGTGCGCGTCACGATTTCCTCATCGGGCGCGATCCACGCGGCACGATCCATCAGCCGGGACATCAGCAACGGAGTCTTCTGCATCGTCATTGTTCGGTCTCCTCGGCGGCGGTCCGCAAGGCAGTCGCGCGGGCTGCTCCGGGGCCGCGCTCCGCGCGGCGGTCACCGCGAATGGCACGTACGTACTCCATCGGCGGCGTAGAAGGGAGACACGGCGACCGAAACGCGCAGGGACCGTTTCCAGCCGGGCATCCGGAGATCGGTCGCGGGTCACGCCGCGCAGACAAAGTCGTGTCCTTCCTCCCAGCCACGGTCGTGCATAAGCGCACGCAGACCTGCACGACCGCCGGGCCGGCCGACCGCCCAGACCGCAAAAGGCCGCGGCGTCACGTCGAACAGCGTCTCCATCGCCACGACCGGCCACTCACGCAGACCCTCCCGCACAAGCCCGCCGACCTTTCGCGGATCGACATCGACGAGTCCAGCGACCTCGAGGCCCTCACCTGCCAAAGCCTTGCAAAGTGATTTTCCGACCGGTCCGGCACCGAGAATCCACACCGGCCGGTCCGCGAACGCGGCACACAGGTGCCGCGAGAGATGATGGGCGCGGCAGTCGAGCAGGCGCTCCTCGGTGTAACGCGGGTCCGCGCGAGTCGCCTGACGATCGTGCAACCGCCACGCGAGCAGTGGATCGTCGACCCTGGATATTCGAAGACCGGCCGCGAGTGCGCGCAGGAACAGGTCCCAGTCTTCGGCCCAGCCGCGATCCTGCCAGCCGGCGAGCTGCTCGCGCAGCGGGGCCGTGCGCATCATGACCGAGGGATGCAGGACCGGAGATTCGATGAATCGGTCACGCGCGATCTCCTCCGGTGTGTGCAGCGAGTTCTGCCAGTCGAGGTAGCGCTGCATCCCGTCGCCGGCAGCGCCCGGCGGGTGCGCGACCACCCGGCAGGCGACACCGAAAAGCTGCGGATCATCGTCGAGCGCAGCGCACTGCAGCTCGAGCCGCCGGGATCTCGCGATATCGTCGGCGTCCATGCGCGCGAGCATCGGAGCCCGCGCCCGCTCCAACCCGAGGTTGAGTGCGGCCACAAGACCGCGTCCGCCTGAAGAGATGACGCTGACCCGGCGATCGCTGCGCGCGCGATTCTCGAGAATCGCTCGGCTCGAGTCGTTGCTGCCGTCATCGACCGCAACAAGCTCCCAGTCGGTCTCGCTCTGGGCGACGATCGAATCGAGCGCTTCGTTGAGCCAGGGCTCGGCGTCGCGAACGGGCATGAGAACGGAGACTCGCGGCGTGTTCATGGATTCGCGACGGATCGTTGGCCGAATGATCGTTTGCCGAAGGATCGTTGACCGCCGGAAAGTTCGCGGCCGGATCGTTGGCCGCCGGACCGCTCGGCTCCCGCGCGACCGCGCAGACGGCGGACGCGAGCAACGGTCAAGCCGAATCCGTGGCGAAATCGCCGCACGCGCGCGATTCAGACCCGGCTGGAGGGCGGGCAGGCCGCGGCAGCCCCGAGCATCTGCAACGCGACCGCCGCGTGGAGCGCGGCTCCGGTCGGCATCACGGACTCATCGATCATCATACGGTCGGAGTGCAGGGGGCCGGCGCCGTCGGTCCTGCAACCGAGAAAGACCATCGCTCCGGGAACCCGCTCGAGAAAGTACGCGAAATCCTCAGCGCCCATGAACGGCCCGCGCATCTCTCGTGTCTCGAGTCCGATCGCCGAAGCCGCCACGAGCACTTCACCGATCGCATGAGCGTCGTTCATCGTCGGTGGGTAGCCCGGGCGAACGTCAACATGGGCCTGCAGACCGCGAGATGCGGCTACGCCGTGGGCTACGCGATGCATCCGCTCGAGCGCGCGCTCGCGACCCCGCGGGGACAGCGAACGGATGGTCCCTGAGCATCGGGCCTCACTCGGGATGACGTTCTCCTTGGTGCCTGCGACAACATGCGAGACGCTGAACACGGTCCGGTCGTCGGGATCGGTCTCGCGCGCAGCGACATGCGAGAGGCCGTCAACAAACGGGCCGATCGCCGGAATCGGATCGAGCGCGGCGTGCGGCGTGCTGGCGTGACCGCCCGCACCCTCGAATGTGACCGTGAAGTCATCGAATGCAGCGAGCATCGTGCCCGCGCGGAACAGCACCCTGTGGGAACGCGCCGACGGCTGGAGATGGATCGCGAAGGCCGACTCGACGTCAGCGAACGCGCCGTCCTCGATCATGACGCGAGCGCCGCCGAGCCCTTCCTCACCGGGCTGGAACATCAGACGGACCGTGCCCGCGAAACGGTCGCGCATACCGGCGAGCACCGAGGCAGCGCCGACCAGCATCGCGGTGTGGGCATCGTGGCCGCAGGCATGCATGCGGCCCTCGATACGCGACGCATAATCGAGACCTGTCTTCTCGGTGAGCGGCAAGGCATCGGTGTCGGCGCGGAGCGCGACGACTTTCGCCTTGCCTGCGTCTGAACGGGCGCCCGGCCCGGTGCCGGTGCCGATCAGGTCGGCCGTCAGCCACGTGCAGTCGTCTCCGCTCTGCATCGCATCGACGCCGATCTTCTCGAGCTCAGCGACAACAAGCTCGCGGGTTGCCGGCGTCTGCAACCCGAGCTCGGGGGTCTGGTGGATCTGTCTGCGCAGCGTGACCATGCGCTCGGCATTTCCGCCGGCCGCTTCGAGCAGCTCCTTCATTTTCGCCCCTCTGCGATCGCGAGCCGCTTCTCGACGATGTGCCGATAGAAGTTCAGGTCCTGCGCGCCGGGGATCGGCACCTGGCCGTCAACCAGCACGGTCGGCACCCCGGTAATCCCGAGCTCCATCGCCTCGTTGTGATCGGCGAGAACCGACCGCAACAGTGCCTCGTCGTGCAGGTCGGCCTCGAAGCGCTCGCAGTCGAGGCCACAGGCCGCAGCAATATCGAGAATCGTCGTCGTGTCGGTCACGTTCCGGTTCTGTTGAAAGTAGGCGCGCATGATCGACTCGTGGAATGTGTCGAACGCGCCCTGCCGAGCTGCCGCCTTGACCGCGACATTCGGAGGCACCGAGTGCGAGGGAGCCGGCTCATCGGTCGCCCAGACGCGGAAATCTCCGGCGTCGGCCTGACCGGCGGGGACCATCCACGACTGCGTGTAGCGCCGGAACTTCTCGAGCGGTTTCTCGCTCGGGTAGGGCCGCAGCAGAAAGGACTTCCACTCGATCACCAATCGGTCACCGTACTCTTTCTCGAGCATCGCGAGGCGGACCGCCCCGTTGAAGCACCACGGTCAAAGAACGTCCGACCAGACGGTGAAGCGGACTACGGCCTGCGCGTCAGCAGCGGACACGGAGCTACTTTCCGACCGCCGTCGGCGGCACGAGGCTGGCCATGTCCGCATCGAGCGTCTCGAAAATACGATCGGCGAGCGGCTGTCGCGCCGGCGCCTTGGTGTCGGCAAACGCATCGGCGGACAGCTTCGCCGCCTCCGCGGCTTCCGCCAGGGCGCGATCGTACAACTCCGCTTCGGGCAGGACATCATCGACATAGCCGGCAGCGCAGGCCCCGGCCGGATCATAGATTCGCGCGAACGTCGTCGCCGCCGTGAAGTGACGCTTGGACAGGCGCTCACGGGCCAGCTCGACGGCGAAGATCGGCAGTCGAAGACCGATCGCGACCTCGTTGAGCCCGACCTTGTACGGACCTTCGGCGCACAAGCGCCGGTCCGCAGCGAGCAGCATCAACGCGCCGGCTGCCAGTGCGTGACCGGTACAGGCGACCAGAACCGGTTGCGGGTGCGTGAATATCTTCACGAGCATACGCGCGCCGGCCGATACCAGCGCCTGGGCAGACTCGGCGCTTGCCGTCATCGCCTTCAGGTCGAAGCCCGCCGAGAACTTGCCGGGGCGACCCACGATCAGCACGGAGCCGGCCTCACCGGCCGCGCGATCAAGCGCGGCCTCGATCGCTTTGATCAGTTCGTGCGAAACGGCGTTGGCCTTGCCGTCATCGAGTCGGACGACGGCGACGTCGCCCTCGAGTGTGTACATGACGCCGGCAGCGTCTGTCGTATCGCTCATTGCCTCTCCTCCGGATCTCAGTGCAGCAAAGCGAAGAAGTCTTCGATCCGCCGTGCGTTCACACCCATATCGCCTTTTCCGTCGCGCGACTTCGAGCGCATATCGATCAGACTTCCGCCGCGCGTCTCCCGAACACGGACGACGATATCGTCACGGAAGTGGAAGATCCGCGATGTCGTCACCGCTTCGATGCGGCCGGTGGCCGGGTCCTGTTCGATCACCTCGGTATTGCGCAGTGCCTCGAGCGTCTCGACAGCGAGCCGAAATGCCTCGGACGGAGCCTTGGCAATTCGGACGGTATCGAGCGTCGGGTAGGCGGCTTTCTGCTGCGCGGCGAAATCGGCGGGGTAGCTCATGTCGCGCTCGCTGTTGGCCGGGTCGGACAGCGCGGCAACGAACATCGGAGGATCCTCGACGTTCGTCGTGATGTCGTTGATCAATGGAAAGCCCGCGGCCGGCAGCCCGAGACCAACGACCGCTCCGACAGTAACGACACCGAGCAGGGTGGTCGCCAGCGCCTGCCGCCGCGCTTGCGGATTGCGGTCACCGCGAGCCCGGATGCGGGCGAACAACGCGAACACCAAGCCCAGCAACGCGACCGGCAAGGCCAGCAGGAACATCCGGAATCCGATGAACGGCGTCAGGATTTCGTTGTTCGCTCCGAGCGCTCCGAGGATCGCCAGCAACGGCGCGGCCAATCCGAGGTACATCGCGATCTTCCCCACAATCGCGCCGGGGAGCCGGCGGCCCCCTGCGGCGTGTGCCGAGACGGCACTGTCCGGCTGCGGGTCGGCTGTGGTTTCAGGCTCGGCGAACTCCCAGGACTCGTCCGTGCCGGCGGGGTTTTCTCGGTTTTCTACCATATCTGATCGGCGATCGTAGTCAGCCGCTTGCGTAGTTCCAAACCCGGCGCGCGCTTGTCACGAGCGCGACGGTCGTACTATCTACCCTGACGCACCGACCGGAGGAACCCGATGCTCGCAATCGATATCATCAACCGACAGAAGCTGCTCCAGCCTGACGCGGTCGCGGTCACGTACGGGGATACAACGCTGACCTACCGGCAGCTGCACGAACGCATCTGCCGCACGGCGGGCGCGCTGTCCGGCCTCGGCGTCGAGCGCGGGAACCGCGTCGCGATCCTCTCGCGCAACTGTCACCAGTACATCGAGCTGTATTTCGGGGCATCGCTGATGGGCGCCGTGACCACCCCGCTCAACTACCGGCTCTCACCGCCGGAGCTCGCCTACATCATCAACGACGCGGAGGCGACGGTTCTGATCGTCGGCGAGGAGTATCTCGCAACGGTCGACTCGATCCGCGGCGACCTCACGACGGTGCGCGAGATCGTCTGCATCGAAGGTTCTCACGGCGGCGCGCATGCCTACGAGGATCTCCTCGCAGCCGCGCCTGCGCAGGTTCCAGCGATCGACATCGACGAGGAAGACCTCGTCTACCAGATGTACACGAGCGGGACGACGGGCCGGCCGAAGGGAGCGATGATCACTCATCGCAACCTGATGACCAACGTCATGCAGATCCTGATCGATGCGCCGATGGCACCGGGCAACCGGAATCTGATCGTCGCGCCGCTGTATCACGCCGCCGCAGCCATCACGTCGATGTGCACACTCGCCGCGGGCGCGACCGCGGTCGTGAAACAGGACTTCATTCCGGACGAGGTCCTTGCCTCTTTCAGCGCAGACGAACTCACCCACGCGTTGTTCGTTCCGGCGATGATTCTGTTCCTTCTGTCGATGCCGGGAATCGCAGAAGTCGACTTCGGCAGGCTCCAGCGAATCACCTACGGCGCCTCGCCGATCCCCGCCGAGGTGCTGAAAAAGGCGATCGAGACGTTCCAGTGCGAGTTCTTTCAGGCGTTCGGGCAGACCGAATCGGTGGCGGTTCTGACCGCGCTGGGGCCCGGCGACCACGTTGCCGACGGCACGCCCGAGCAAACCCGACGCC
This sequence comes from Candidatus Nitrosopumilus sp., assembly GCA_964225545.1. GTDB lineage: Bacteria > Desulfobacterota > Binatia > UBA1149 > SPBQ01 > SPBQ01. Next base: position 13,642 of record CAXQPB010000187.1, read on the forward strand.
TCGCCTCGTGCGGCCGGCCGGTGTTCGGCGTCGACGTCCGTGTGGTCGATGAGGACGACAACGAAGTCCCGCGCGGCGAGCTCGGAGAGATCATCGCGCGCGGCCCGAATGTCATGAAGGGGTACTGGAAGATGCCCGAGGCGACCGCCGAGACGCTGCGCGGTGGATGGCTGCATACCGGCGATCTCGGGACCATGGACGACAGCGGCTATGTGTTCATCATGGACCGGCTCAAGGACATGATCGTCTCGGGCGGAGAGAACGTCTATCCGCGCGAGATCGAAGAGGTCCTGTTCACGCACCCGGCGGTCGCGGACGCTGCGGTCATCGGAGTCCCGAGTGACAAGTGGGGTGAGGCCGTGAAGGCCGTGGTCGTCCTCAAGCCCGATGCTTCCGCAGGCGCCGACGACCTGATCGACTTCTGCCGTGACAAGCTCGCCGGCTACAAGCGGCCGAGCTCTGTCGATTTCGTCGATGCTCTGCCGAAGAACCCGTCGGGAAAGATCCTCAAGCGCGAACTTCGCGAACCGTACTGGAAAGGCGTTGACCGGCGCGTGAACTGAATGGCGATCCGCTTCGAGCTCCCCGACGCCCACCCTCACGTGGCGGTGGTGACGATCGACCGCCCTGCGCAGGCCAACGCGCTCGATCCCGAGCACCTGGCCGAGCTGGCGGCGGCGTGGCGGCGCATCGCCGATGACGATGACATTCGCTGCGCCGTGCTGACCGGCGCGGGGGAGCGCGTGTTCTGCGCCGGCATGGACATGAAGCGGACGATCCCCGCCGCGCAGAAGCTCGCGCGGGGAGAGAAGGTCAGCGAGATCGAGTTCGAGGGGCTGCGCAGCGTCTCGACGGCGCTGCTCGCCGGCTTCGACCTGCGAACGCCGCTGATCTGCGCGATCAACGGTCACTGCCGGGCCGGCGGCTTCGATATGATGCTGGCTTCCGAGCTGCGCTACTCGGTTCCGGACGCGACATTCGCGCTCGAAGAGGTCGCCCTCGGCCTCTACCCCACCGGCAATACGACCGTCCTTCTGCCGCGCCAGATCGGCTGGGCTGCGGCCCACGAGCTGATGCTCACTGCCGAGCCGATTACTGCCGAGCGTGCGCTCGAAGCAGGGCTGCTCAACGCGGTCGTCGAGCCGTCGGAGCTGATCCGGACTGCGCTGGACAAAGCCGACCGCATCGCGGCAAACGCTCCGCTGGCTGTGCGGGAGACCCGTCGGGGCGTTCGCGAGATTCTCCATCGCTCCCTCGAAGACGGATACGCGCTCCAGGAGACGATCGGCCGCGAGCTGCGCAAGACCGCCGACGCACGCGAGGCGCAGCGCGCCTTCGTCGAGAAGCGCAGGCCGGTGTTCCGCGGCGAGTAAAACCTCCGCGCTCAGACCACGCCGCCAGCGGAGGCCGATTGTTGTTGCCCCCGGAAAAAGAACGGTTCAGGCTTGTTTTCGTGGCAACCGATCCCATCAGACGTTTCCGAAGCTGGCACAAAGAGGCGATCGCGGCAGGCGCGCCGCTCGCCGAGTCGGTCGCGCTGGCGACCGCCGACACGCGCGGGCGACCCTCGGTCCGCTGGGTGCTGCTCAAAGACGTCGATGAACGCGGATTCGTCTTCTATACCAATTCAAACAGCCGCAAGGGCCGCGAGCTGGAGGCCAATCCGCATGCAGCGCTGGCGTTCTACTGGGACGTGACCGGCAAACAGGTCCGCGTCGAAGGCAAAGTCCGCAGGGTCAGCGTGTCGGAGGCCGACGCCTACTGGGACGAGCGTCCGGTCGCCAGCAAAGCCGCGTCCGCGGCCTCCGACCAGAGCTCCCCGCTCGAGTCGCGCTCAGCCCTGATGGCCGAATACCGCAGGCTCACCCGACTGCACGAGGGTTCGTCGGCGCCGAGACCGTCGAACTGGAACGGCTACCGGATCTCGCCCAATCGCATCGAGTTCTGGACGCGGCGCGAGCCGCGCCTGCATCAGCGTGAGCTGTTTGTCCGGCGTAAAGGAGTCTGGCAGCGGAGTTTGCTGCAACCCTGAGCCCGCCGCCGTCAGCCGACGACGACGTGCTCTTCGGTAAGAAACAGCGCGACGTTGGAATGGTCGATGAAGTTCTTTTCATCCTCCATCGCCGCGGCGATCTCCGGCGATCCGAGAGCGGCCTCGAGCGAAGCCATATCGTCGAACCAGACCTCGGCGGCGCCATCGAACGACGAACGCCACATCTTCGCGGACGACGGGTGGGTGTGGCTCTGGACGTAACGGCGCAGGCCGGGAATCCGCGCGGCGATCGGACCGTGCGTCTGTTTCCAGTAGCGGTGAAACTCGTCCTCGCTCATGCCGGGTTTTTTCGTGATGCAGTAGACGATCTTGACCATCTGATTTCCTCCGCCGGATCTGCTCCGCCCGCCGCGCAGCGATGCAGGGGTTTTAGGGAGTCGCCGCGATCTCGACAAGCCGCGCGGCACGCGAACCTGCTCGCGACTGGAGAACGCGGCGACCTGCGGCTACACACACATACTCAGCCGCCGTGATCGAAACGCCAGCGAAAAACGCCTTTGACCTGCAGGTCGAACCCCATCTCGACGGAGCGCTCACACGCCGCTCCGTCACTACGGTGCAGATCAACGTCGGCAAGCTGTGCAACCAGGCCTGACACCACTGCCACGTCGAGGCCGGGCCCGGCCGGCGTGAGCGAATGACACGAACGACAGCGACGGCCGTGATCGACGCGATCGACAGTTCCTCCAGCGTGCACACCGTCGACCTGACCGGCGGCGCCCCGGAGCTCAACGAGAACTTCCGCCTGCTGGTCGATGCCTGTTTCGACCGAAACATTACGGTCATCGACCGCTGCAACCTGACGGTCCTGTTCGAGCCGGGCATGGAATGGCTCGCGGATTACCTCGCGGACCGTCGCGTGCGGCTGGTCTGCTCGCTGCCGTGCTACAGCGCCGAGAACGTCGACCGGCAACGCGGCGATGGAGTATTCGAGCGCAGCATCGAGGCGCTGCGATGGCTCAACACGCTGGGCTACGGAAAGTCCGGCTCGGGCCGATCGCTCGACCTCGTCCACAATCCGGTCGATGCAACGCTCCCGCCCGAGCAAGGCCCGCTGCGTGAGACGTTCGCCGCTCAGCTCGAGCAGCACTTCGGTATCGTCTTCAACGAGCTGCTGACGATTACCAACATGCCGATCAAGCGTTTCGCCGAGCAGCTGCGCCGCAGCGGTCAGATCAACGCCTACATGTCCCTGCTGGTCAATCACTTCAACGCGGACACCCTCGACTCGCTGATGTGCCGTGACACCGTCAGCGTCGCCTGGGACGGCACGCTTCACGACTGCGACTTCAATCAGATGCTGGAGATCCCGCAGGGCGGCGGCAGCCGCCGGACGCTCGATGACATCGCTTCTTTTGACGAGCTGGCCGGTTCACGAATCGCGACCGGAATGCACTGCTACGGGTGCACGGCCGGCGCGGGGTCCGGCTGTTCGGGCGCGCTGCTGGGCTGAGCGGACCGGATCAGAACTCCTCGCCGGACGGCGGCGGCTCCGCGATCGGATACGGATCGACCTGCGCGAGCTGCAGCGCGAGCTCGGCGGGGTCCGCGGTGGGCAGCTCGCAGACCTGCTCCTCGCAGACATACGCGGTCGGGCGCCCGTCCTGCGCGATCTTTCCCTGAACCAGCGGAACCAGCGCGGAGAGCTGCTGAGCCTCGTCGCCTTCGGTCGTCACAATCACGACTGCGTTGGGAAGGAACGTTTTAGCGACGGCATCGAGCAGAGCGCCGGTTGCGGCCGACTCCGAGCCGTCGCCGCCGGCTGCCGACGGCTTCACGATGACGATCTGCTTGGGGCGATCGAGCGCGAAGTCGGCTGCTGCGAGCAGCTGGGGGACCGCCAGCGGTCGCCCCTCGACGGTTCTGGACAGAGCGCGAAGCGCTCGCTCCGCCGTCT
>CAXQPB010000188.1:0-19909 GCA_964225545.1 Candidatus Nitrosopumilus sp.
GATCGGTTTCAAACCGGCTGGAAGCTGCGCTAAAGGATGGGAACCGGGCTCTGCATCGTCTGCTCGACGAGCTCGACGCGATCCCCGTCGAGGTGAGCGATCCGTCCGAGCTTGCCAATGTGAACACCCCGGAAGATCTCGCCGCGCTCGTCAAGGTGAGCGAAGAGGATACTGAGTGACAGCCAGGAAGAAACAGGACGAGTCCGCAGCCGAGGAGCCGAAATTCGAGGAGGGCATGGCTCAGCTCGAGGACATGGTGAGGCGTCTGGAGACCGGCTCGATACCGCTCGAGGAGTCTCTCGAGACCTTCGCGAAGGGCGTCTCGCTGGTGCGCGTGCTGCAGGCAAAGCTCGATGCAGTTCAGGAGAAGATTGAGGAGCTGACGCGTACCGAGCGCGGCGGGCTGACTACGCAGACCATCGACACGGAGGCCGAGTGAGCGCCGCGACGGGCACGGCCGCGGCCGAGCAATCGGCGCGCGAGCGACTGCAGGAGCTGGCAGCGGCGTTCGAGCAGACGATCGCAGAGACGCTCGCGGATCCCGGAGCCCGCGCACCGACCGGTGAGGGGCGGATCACCGAGGCCATGCGTTACAGTCTCGGGCTGCCCGGCAAGCGACTCAGGCCGTTGTTTCTGCTCGGTGCGGCGACGGCTCTCGGTGCGGATCCGATGTCGCTCAGGCGTTTCGCGCTGGGGATCGAGATGATCCATGCGTACTCGCTGGTCCACGACGATCTTCCGGCCATGGACGATGACGACCTTCGTCGTGGCAAGCCGACCAATCACAAGGTCTACGGCGAGGGGATGGCGATCCTCGCCGGCGACGGCCTTCTCACCGAGGCCTTCGCGATGATGCTCGAACCGCTCGCAGCCGATGCGGCCGTGCAGCTTGCCGTGGTTCGCGAGGTCGCCGATGCGGCCGGCCACCGCGGGATGATCGGCGGTCAGGCCGCCGATCTCCTTTGTGAGGGGGTCGCTCCGGACGCGGCGGCACTCGAATCGATTCATCACCGCAAGACCGGGGCTTTGATCAGGGTCTCGGTGCGAGCGGGAGCGCGCATCGCGGGCGCCTCGGACGAACAGCTCGCGGCGCTCGATCGGTTCGCGCGTGGCTATGGACTCGCCTTTCAGATCGCCGACGACGTGAAGGACGAGGTCGCGCCGACCGAGGTGACCGGCAAGCGCGAGGGCGGTGATCGTGAGGCCGGCAAGATGACCTACCCGGCGCTGCTCGGCGTCGAGGGCGCGCGACGGCGCTGCCTGGAAGAGCTCGAGAAAGCCGTCGCGGAGCTTTCCACGTTCGGTGCTGCGGCGGGCATGCTCGAAGTGCTGGCCAGGGACTCGCTGCGACCCGCCCTCGAAGGGGCGTCGTCCTGAGCAGACGCGATCGGTCGGCCGGGCCCGGCGGGCGCCGACGCGGTCGAGGGCTGCGCGCAGACGAACTCGCCGTCGAGCAGGGCCTCGCTTCATCCGTCGAAGAGGCCCGCGCGCTCATCATGGCCGGCAAGGTGCTCGCCGGCTCCGACCGTATCGACAAGGCGGGCGACCTCGTCAGCGAAACCTCCGAGCTGCGCCTTCGCGGATCCGAACCCTTTGTCTCGCGCGGCGGTCGCAAGCTCGAGCACGCACTCGAACAATTGGGGATCGACGTCGCCGGTCGAGTCTGCCTCGACGCCGGGGCGTCGACCGGCGGATTCACCGATTGCCTGCTTCGGCGCCGCGCTTCGCGCGTGTATGCGGTCGACGTCGGCTACGGCCAGCTCGCGTGGAAACTGCGCAATGACGAGCGGGTGGTGGTTATGGAGCGAACCAACCTGCGCTCTATTGAAGCCTCCGCATTGGATCCGCCGCCGGACCTCGTCACGGCCGATCTCGCCTTCGTTGCACTGCGCAAGGTTCTGCCCGACCTGATCAGGCCGACGCAGGCAGGCGCGAGGTTCGTCCTGCTTGTAAAGCCGCAATTCGAACTTCCGCGAGAGGATATTAGAGATGTCGAGGGAGGCGTGGTTATCGATCCCGCTCTGCACGAACGGGCGGTTGCTGCGGTCGAGCAGGCCGCGCTCGCAGCGGGTCTGCACGTGAGCGGCAGTGTGCCGTCGCCGATTCGCGGTGCCGACGGCAACAGGGAGTTTTTTCTCGCGCTCGAACGTCGATGACGCCGTGTTGTGGCGATTCCGCGGTATCAGCCGAAGAGAATCGGGTGAAGCCAGTAGATGAGGTAGCCGACAACGGCTCCCGCTACGAAACCGCCCCATGGCAATTCGTCGCTTACGAGTGAGCCGCGGCGGGTAAGGATCGCTGCGAAAGGAAGAATCGAGGTGCTTGTGTAGAACTCGGCCAACTCATCGGCACGGCCTTTCCGTTTGCGCGAGTCCTGATGCAGCGCACCGATGAACGAGTAGATCGCCATCCCACCGAAAAAGGCGACGTCGGTCGCAAAGCCGTTCATCAGAAGATGGGCAGCAGCCCAGAGAACGAAGCTCATCAGCATCGGATGACGGGTGATGCGGTTGACCCCGTGGGGCGTGGTCGCCGCACGAGGGTCCATGCCGGTCGGGCTTGGCTGGACGAAACTGGCGACGAGCAGCGCGAAGGCCGACAGCCCGAGGCAGAACGCGACCGTGTGCATCCCCGGCACCGTTGCCAGATTCCACAGAGCGGGTCCCTGATGGCGATGAGTCCAGTAGGTGACGATCAGCGGGCCGAATGTGAGGAATGCGACGATCGAGTAGAGGCCGGCGAATCCGCGTTCGCCGAGCAGCGCAGCGAGACGACGTCTGAGCGGGGCCGAGGACAGGGTGATATGGGTTGCCGCGAAGGCGAGCCACCAGAGTGCGATCGACCCGACGGAGTTTTCAGCTTGCACGGCGCTTCTCCCGTGGCCGAAGCCGGGGACTCCGCTTATCACCAGGGTCCATACTGAGGCAAAACTGCTGCCGTGAAAGGCGCCGACCTGGGTCGATATCGGGAACCATATTGACTCCGAGGCGCCGAGGGTCTACCGTCCGCGCTGCGTCGGAGCGTATACCTAGCATGGCAAGAATCACCGTCGAAGACTGTCTGGAAAAGATCCCGAACCGCTTTCAGCTGGCAGTAGCAGCCGTAAAGCGCGCCAAAATGCTGCTGCGAGGCGGGCGCCCGCTCGTCGATTCCGACAACAAGGAAGTCGTCACGGCACTGCGCGAAGTCGCCGAGGGCGAGGTCAAGCTGACCGAGAGTGACCAGCCGGTCGCGTAAACCGCGCTCGAAGGACGGGCAGCCCGGCGACAAATCCGATCGCCGGACCGCCGGCACTGAAGAGCCGCCACTCCCCGAGGAGTCCACCAACGAACCCGTCGCGGTGGCTTCGTCCCCCGATGATCCGGACCCCATCCGTGATCCGGAGATCCTCGAACCCGAAATCGTATCCACCGACAGCGAAGAGGGCTCTGCGGATGTCGTCGAGGCGGAGGTCTACGACGACGTCGATGACTCGCCGTCTGACGAGGAGTCGGACTGGGAAGATCTCGGCACGGTTGAGCAGGCGGCAGCCGCGCACTCCTCCAGAGATGGATCGCCGCAGAAACCGGCGCAAGGCTCTGCACGGAGCAGTGGCGCGGCCTCGGTGCCGGCCGTTCCCGACAGGCACTCGCATGCGCTGGTGCCGCGTGACGCGCTCAGCTCGTATCTGGCGGAGATCCGTCGCTATCCGATCCTCTCACGCGAAGAGGAGCATGAGCTTGCGCTCGAGTATCACGAGACCGGTGACCCCGACGCAGCCATGCGTCTCATCACCTCGAACCTGCGCCTCGTGGTGATGGTCGCGCGCGAATATCAGCGCGCGATCCACAACCTGCTCGATCTGGTCCAGGAGGGAAACGTCGGGCTGCTCGAGGCCGTGAAGCAGTTCGATCCGCATCGCGGAGTACGGTTGCCGTCCTATGCCGTGTGGTGGATTCGCGCTTACATCATCCGCTACGTGATGAACAACTTTCGGCTGGTCAAGGTCGGAACGACGCAAGCCCAGCGACGACTGTTCTTCAATCTCCAGAAAGAAAAAGCCCGACTGGAGCGAGAGGGGTTCAGCCCGACCGCGAAAATGATCGCCGAAAACCTCGGCGTCAAAGAAAAAGAAGTCATCGAGATGGATATGCGGATGGGCGCATCGGAGGTCTCGACCGATACGCCTCTGGGACCGGATTCGGACAACACCATCATCGATCTTCTGCCCGAGCAGACCGGGACTGCCGAGGACGAGGTCGCGGATCGTGAGTTCTATTCGCTCATGAAGACCAAGATCGGCGAGTTTCGCGAGACGCTCGAGGGGCGCGACCTCGAGATCTTCACCGACCGTATGCTGGCCGAGGATCCGTTGACGCTTCAGGAGCTCGGCGAACGCTACGGGGTCAGCCGTGAGAGGGTCCGCCAGCTCGAAGAGGGGCTGCGCAAGCGCTTGCGCGAATTCCTCATCCGCGAACTGCGCCACATCCCCGAAATCACCGCACGGTGACGGCGCCTTCGCCCCGCGCGCCGACCCCCCTCGCTGCCGCGAACCGACGCCGGCCTTGAAGCCGCACAGATGCCGGCCTGAGCTGCCTGCCGGCCGCCCGATCGGCCCGTGCGCTGGGCGCGTGGTCCGTCGATGGGGTGCGTGCTACAGTGCTCGGCAGGCATCGCGCACCGCCGCGGGGCCGGGACCCGCCGTTGAGCAACAACGCAAACACGACCGCCGCGATGGTGGTGATCGGAAACGAGATTCTCTCGGGCAAGGTCACCGACAGCAACTCACCGTTTCTCGCGCGTGCGCTGCGAAAAGCCGGCGTCAGCCTCGAGCGGGTGGTCGTCATTCCCGACGATATCCCGACCATTGCCTCGACGGTCGCCACGTACTCGGCGACGTACGATTTCGTGTTCACCTCCGGCGGTGTGGGCCCGACCCACGACGACATGACCGTGGCCGGTATCGCCGCGGCCTTCGACTGCCCGGTCGTTTACGCCGAACCGCTCAAGGCGATGATCGAAAAACACATCGGCGGAGACGCCAACTCGCACTATCTCAAGATGGCCGAGGTTCCGGAGGGATCGGAGCTGATCGATGGCGGTGCGAGCAACTTTCCCACCGTTCTCAAGAAGAACGTGTACATTCTCCCGGGCATTCCGGAGATCTTCGAGAAGAAGATCGGCGCGCTGATCGATCGTTTTCAGACTCGCCCGTATTTTCTCATCCAGGTTCTGGTCCGCGAGAATGAAGGCAAAATCGCGGAGCACCTCAATGCGACGCTCGACGCATTCCCGGAGTTGATGCTCGGTTCGTATCCCAAGCTTTCAAATCCGGAGTACAGCGTTCGTCTGACTCTGGAGTCGAAGGACGAGACGTATCTCGAGGCTGCGCTCGAAGACCTCGTCGGTCGGATGCCCGCCGACTATATCGTCCGGATCGAGCGCTGAACGGGCAGAATGCCAGATGATGACCGCGGCAGCGGCGTGCAGGGGAAGAGGCGATGGGACGGAAGATGATGTTGAGGTTACTGCCGTTCGCGGCAGTGGTCGGAATTCTTGTCGGAGCGACTTCGGTTCGCGCGGACGATGTCGATCGCGCCCGTGACGATGCCGGTCTCGGCATGGCGACCGTGTTCGCCAACGTCTTCTACATGCCCGTCAAGGTCGGGTACGCGGCCGTCGGCGGTATCACGGGCGGCGTCGGCTACATCCTGACCGGCGGCAACAAGGACGTCGCTCAGGGGGTCTGGGTTCGGACTCTCGGAGGTGACTACGTACTGTCGCGAGAAATGGTCGCCGGAGAGGAGTCCATTCATTTCAGTGGTCAGGCGGACCCGGATATGTGACCGCGCCGAAATTTCGCTCCGCCTCTTTCTCTTTGTATCCGGCGCCGGACTGAGCGCCTGCAACACCGCCCCTGTCGGTTCCTGACCGTTCCGCATCGGCGGCTCCGCCGCCGGACTGCACCGCCGCCTCCAGCCTGCCTCCAGCCCTCTCTCACGGCTCTATCGTCGGATTCCCGGGTCAGCCCGCCGTGCTCCCTTGTCACGCCCCCTATGGTGGGGTACTTTTCGCGGCTACCGGCGGTTCAGGCCGACCCCAGAGGAGAGGTACTCGAAGGAATGGAAAAGCGGAGCTCCAGAGTTTTCCTGCTCGGCGCATGCCTTGCAGTAATGGTTGCGGTCCCCGGCTGCGATATGATTCGCGGCTACATGGAGGCCAACGAACGAGCCAAGGATTGGGACGGTCCCGTAAAGGAGATCACCTACGAGAAGCTCGAAAAAGACGGCAAAGTCTTCGATATCGAGATGCACTCCCGGATCGATGCGCCGATCGACCAGGTCTGGGCTGCGCTGAAGCAGCCGGAGCGGCTCGCCGAAGTCAGCGACCAGTACAAGAAGAGCCTCCTTCTGGCCGAAACCGGCAACTCGAAGGACCTCGAGATTCACGTCCTTGCGCTCGGCAATATGCAGCAGTTCAAGATGCGGCTGACGTTCGATGACGCGAACAAGACCGTCCAGCTCGAGACGCTCGCGTCGACGCTTGCCGACATCAAGGGCACGTATCAGCTCGAGAGTTCGCCGGACGGCTCCAAGACCATGTACATCTACAAAGCCACCCAGACTGACAAGGTCGTTCTACCGATCTCCACGGATGTCCAGCGCAGCGCGCTCAAAGAAAGCTTCGTGAATCAGGTGAATGCCCTGAAGTCGCAGGTCGGCGCTGAGGGCTGATCCCCGAAGCCGACCGGCTCGCTCGCGAGCGTCGACAGGCGAGGCGAATTTTCGGCACTGCCGATCGCCGGCCGCAGGAAAGCCGCTCCGGATCGGGGCGGCTTTCGTGTTTCAGACCCCGGCGTGCTGAACACCGTTGATGAAAATCTCCCAAGCTGAATTCTGGGCCGCAGCCTCCAGCGAGCGGGAAATTCCTGCGGCGCGGTGTCCTGAGATCGCGGTGGCGGGCCGGTCGAATGTCGGGAAAAGTTCGCTCATCAACCGCATGACGGGCCGAAAACGCCTCGCGCGCACCAGCTCGACGCCAGGCTGCACGCGAGGACTTATTTTCTACTCCCTCGATGAACGCCTGACTCTCGTTGACCTGCCGGGCTACGGGTGGGCAAAGCGTTCCATGGATGAACGGGCCGGCTGGAAGCGGCTTGTGGAGCGATACCTCGAAAAGCGGCAGGCGCTCGCGGGTGTTCTGATTCTGATTGACGTCCGCCGAGGGCCGCAGGAGGAAGAGCGGATGCTTGCCGCCTATCTCGAGGCTCAAGAACTGCCGTTCGTCTGGATCCTCACCAAGTGTGACAAGCTCAAGCGATCGGCGCTGCACGCGCGTCTTGGCGAGATCGCGGATGAACTCGCGCCTGCGGAGTTTCTTACCACGTCGTCACGTACAGGGGCCGGGGTGGCCGAGCTGTGGCGCTGGCTCGAGAAAGCGATGAGCCGGCGGGAGGCGGGCTGATGCGTGAGATCGTCGAGCTGATGCGACCCGTCCAGTGGGTCAAGAACGCCGTGGTCGCGGCCCCGCTGGTGTTCTCCCAGAGGTTTTTTTCCGTCGACGATCTCGTCTCGGCAATTTTCGCTACCGTGGCGTTCTGTCTGGGCTCGAGCGCGACCTACGCCATCAACGACGTCATTGACCGTGAACGCGACAGGCACCATCCGCTCAAGTCCGGGCGTCCGGTCGCCTCCGGGCGCGTCTCGCCCGCAACGGGGGTTGCCATCGCGGCCGGCCTTCTGACCGCAGCGTTGGGCCTCGCCTGGATCTCCGCGCCGTCGGTCGCCGCGATGCTCGGGGCGTTCGTGGTTCTGCAGCTCGCATATTCGCTCGCTCTCAAGCACGTCATCGTCATCGACGTATGCACGCTCGCCGGCGGCTTCGTGCTCCGGGCGGCGGCCGGTGTGCTGGCGGTCGGAGCGACCCTGTCGCCATGGCTGCTGGGCTGCACGTTCCTGCTCGCGTTGTTCCTGGCGCTGGGCAAACGGCGACACGAGCTCGTCCTGCTCGGCGGTCAGGCCGGCGAACATCGCAGTGTCCTCGGTCGCTATACACCCCGTCTGCTCGACGGCCTCGTCACGGTCGTTTCGCTGTCGGTCCTCGCCGTTTACACCCTCTACACGCTGTCTCCGGGAGTGCTGGCGAAGCTCGGCGTCGAGCGTTTGTACCCCACCGTCCCTTTTGTGGTCTTCGGGGTTTTCCGATACCTATTCCTCGTTTATCGCCGCGCAGAGGGCGGAAATCCGACAGCGCTGTTGCTGGGAGACCGGCCGCTTCAGGCCGGGATCGCGGGATGGATCGGCGCCGTCTTTTTGCTTCTGTACCGCTGACTGCGCGACGGCATCGTCATCTCGCGCGATGCCTCGTGATGAAGAACGCGGCGAGGGGTTTACAGCCCTGCGTCGTCCCGGCACAGGAGAAACAGGTCAAGCGATGGAACAGAGCGTTGTAGCCGTTCTCAAGACGCGCCCGGAGACGGTGGTCGCCGACTACGGTCGTCTCATGGAGATGGCGGAGGTCGATCGCTTCCTGCCGAGAGAGCACCAGACCCTCATCAAACTGAACCTCTCCTGGACCAAGTATTTCCCCTCGTGTTCGTCGCAGCCGTGGCAGGTCGACGGCGTCGCGCGCGCGCTGCTCGAGTCGGGATGGTCGCGCGATCAGCTGATACCCGTTGAGAACAAGACCGTGGTGACGGATCCGCTCAAGGGCTGCGAAAACAACCTGTGGGGAGGCGTCCTGCGGGGCCACGGGCTGAAGTTCCAGCCGCTGACGCAGGTCGAGTGGAAGGTCCGCAAGTTCGAGAGCCCGCTGCTGAAGCTCAACGAGATCTTTCCCGAGGGCATCGAAGTCCCCGCAATGTTCGAGGGGCGCAATGTCGTGCATCTGCCGACGGTGAAGACTCACGGCCACTCGACGACCACCGGCGCGATCAAGAACGCGTTCGGTGGGCTGCTCAAAGAAGTCCGGCACTATGCCCACAAGCACATCCACGAAGTCCTCGTGGATCTGATGTACATGCAGCGCGAACTGCACCCGGGTGTGTTTGCGGTCATGGACGGGACCGTTGCCGGGGACGGTGCGGGGCCGCGTACGATGTTCCCGCGAATCAAGAACTACATCCTGGCCAGTGGTGACAGCGTAGCCATCGATGCCGTCGCGGCGAAGATGATGGGCTTCGATCCAATGGAGATCCCGTATCTTCGGATGTGCCACGAGCGCGAGCTCGGGTGCGCCGATCTGTCGAAGATCAAGTTCGTCGGAGAGGATGTCTCCGGCGTGAACTTCGGCTTCGAGACGCGCAAGAGTTTCGTGATCTGGGGCGATCAGATGCTGCGAAAGGGACCGCTGCAGTTCCTCGAGAAGGCCGCGCTGCACTCTCCGCTGGTTGTGTGGGCGCCGTTCGCGTCGAACGTCTACCACGACATGCTCTGGTACCCGACGGTCGGAGCCAGTCGGATCCGTGAGTTCAACACCACCGAGTGGGGTCGCCTGTTCGAGACCTACCGAAACCCGCCGAGCGCGCCTTCGGCGGCCGCCGATCCCGCGCTGGAACCGGCCTGAGTGCGATACCCTTGCTGAGAAAAGTTGCCAATAAGGTTTTCGGGTCTCCGAACGATCGATTCCTCAAGGGGCTGGGGCCGACCGTATCCCGCGTCAACGAGCTCGAGGAGTCCGTAGCGGGTCTCAGCGACGAGGAGCTGGCCGGCTCGACGGCGAAATTCCGCCAGCGCCTCGACAACGACGAGCCGCTGGACGATCTGATTCCGGAAGCCTTCGCCGTCGTTCGCGAGGCCGGCAAACGCGTCCTCCGGATGCGGCACTTCGACGCCCAGATCCTCGGAGGACTGGTTCTTCATGGCGGCGCGATCGCCGAGATGAAGACCGGTGAAGGAAAGACGCTCGTCGCGACTCTCCCCCTGTACGCCAACGCTCTGCTCGGGCGCGGTGCGCACCTGGTCACGGTCAATGACTACCTCGCTCGTCGTGACGCCGAGTGGATGGGGCGAATTTTCAATTTTCTCGGAATGTCGGTGGGCTGCGTGCTCACCAACATCAGCGACGAGGAGCGACGGGCCGCGTACCGTTGCGACATCACGTACGGGCAGAACAACGAGTTCGGCTTCGACCATCTTCGCGACAACATGAAGTTCGAGCGGGCCGATTTCGCCCAGCGTGAACTTCACTACGCGATCGTAGATGAGGTCGATTCGATTCTTATCGACGAGGCCAGAACTCCGTTGATCATCTCGGGGCCCGCCGAAGAGTCGACCGAGAAGTACTACGCGATCAATCGAATCATTCCCCGGCTCCAGGCCGAGGATCATTTCACGATCGACGAGAAGATGAAGACGGCTACGCTGACCGAGGATGGCGTCGGTCGTGTCGAAGAGATCCTCGGGATCGCCAATCTCTACGACCCTTCGCAGATCGAGATCCTTCATCACGTCAATCAGGCGCTCAAGGCGCACACCCTGTTCAAGCTCGATCAGGACTACATGATCGTGGAAGGTGAGGTGGTCATCGTCGATGAGTTCACCGGCCGCGCGATGCCGGGTCGGCGCTGGAGCGACGGGCTGCACCAGGCGGTCGAAGCGAAGGAGGGGGTGAAGATCGAGCGCGAGAATCAGACGCTCGCGAGCATCACCTTCCAGAACTACTTCCGCATGTACGACAAGCTGGCGGGCATGACCGGCACCGCGGAGACCGAAGCCGAGGAGTTCCGGAAGATTTACAATCTCGGTGTGGTCGTCATACCGACCCATCGCCCGATGGTTCGTGCCGATCATGCCGATGTCGTCTACAAGTCGGAGCGCGAGAAGTTCGATGCAGTCATCGAAGAGATCCGCGAGTGCAATGCGTCCGGACAGCCGGTCCTCGTCGGCACCATCACGATCGACAAGTCCGAGCAGCTCAGCGATGCGCTGAAAAAAGCCGGCGTCCAGCATCATGTGCTGAACGCGAAGCAGCATGCCCGCGAAGCCGAGTTTGTCGCACAGGCCGGGCGTAAGGGCGCAGTGACGATCTCGACCAATATGGCCGGCCGCGGAACCGACATCGTTCTCGGCGGCAACCCCGAGTTCCTGACGCTGTCCGAACTTGGCGAAGAAAGTCGAGACACCCCTCGCTGGGAAGAAACTCTCGCGCGCTATCGGGAGCAGTGTGCGAAGGAAAAAGAAGAGGTGCTGGAAGCCGGTGGCCTGGCAATTGTAGGCACCGAGCGACACGAGTCCCGCCGTATCGACAATCAGCTCCGAGGGCGCTCGGGCCGCCAGGGCGATCCGGGGGCCAGCCGCTTCTACCTCAGCCTGGAAGACGACCTGCTCAGGATCTTCGGCGCCGAGCGCATCCAGGGCCTGATGGAACGCCTCGGCATGGAAGATGGCGAGCCCATCGAGGCGAAGATGGTCACGCGTGCCATCGAGAACGCGCAGCGGAAGGTCGAAGCTCACAACTTCGACATTCGTAAGCATCTTCTCGAGTACGACGACGCGATGAACAAGCAGCGTGAGATCGTCTACGAGCGGCGGCGCGGTTACCTGCAGGGAGAGAACCTTCGCGACGAGATCGTGGAGATGGCCTGCGAGATGGCGGGCGGCCTCGTTGCCGG
Organism: Candidatus Nitrosopumilus sp.; assembly: GCA_964225545.1. Taxonomy (GTDB): domain Bacteria; phylum Desulfobacterota; class Binatia; order UBA1149; family SPBQ01; genus SPBQ01. The sequence continues at coordinate 11,591 of CAXQPB010000188.1, forward strand.
GCACGTCAACGCCGAGCGTCCTCGCGAAGAGTGGGATTGGAAAGGCCTGGACGATGCGATGTTCGGGCAGTTCCGGCTGCGTCTCGAGATTCCCGAAGACGAACGCGCAGAGCTTTCGCCGGACGAAGCCGCCGAGCACGTGACCGAGTTCGTTACGCAGGCATATGCGGGTCGCGAAGAAGAGCTGGGCCTGGAGGTCATCCGGCATCTCGAGCGTGTGGTGATGTTGCAGTCACTCGACCAGCACTGGAAAGAGCACCTGCTGGCGATGGATCACCTGAAAGAGGGGATCGGGCTGCGCGGCTACGGTCAGCGCAACCCTCTCCAGGAGTATCAGCGCGAAGGCTTCGACATCTTCGCGGAGATGCTTGGCCGCTTCGAGGCCGACGTCGTGGAGAAGATGTATTCGGTTCGAATCGCGGATGATCGTGATGTCGACCGGATGGAAGAGCAGCGCCGCCGCAATCAGCAGCGCCTGATGGAGGCGCATGCCCGCGCAGCCGCGGAACAGGACAAGCCCCAACAGGCCCGTCGCGATACCGAGAAGGTCGGTCGCAACGATCCGTGCCCGTGCGGGAGCGGGAAAAAATACAAGAAATGTCACGGACGGTCCTGACGTGAAGGTTGAACCCGGGCCCATTCCAGCTCCTCTTGCGGGCTTTCGCTTCTCCGGCGTCCATGGAGGTCTCAAGGCGCGCGGTCGTCGTGACTTCGCGCTCATCGTCGCCGATCGGCCCGTCGCTTGTGCCGCGTCCTTCACCTCCAATCGTGCAGCGGCGGCTCCCGTCGAGGTGGCGAGGAGGAACGCCGCCTCGGGGCAGATACAGGCCGTGATGATCAACTCCGGCAACGCCAACGCGAGCACGGGCGCGCAGGGCCTGGCGTTCGCGGAATGGAGCTGCAGAGAGCTCGCATCGCGGCTGATCATCGACCCGTCGCTGGTTCTTCCCTGCTCGACAGGGGTAATCGGGGTCCAGCTCGCACGCACCCCTTTCGCACGCGCGATCTCACTCGGTGTGGACGCGCTGAGCCCGCGGGGGTTCTCGGCGGCTGCCCGGGCGATCATGACCAGCGACGCGTTCCCGAAGTGGACGACCCGGAAACCGGACCCGGATCAGGGCGGGTTCTCGGTCGTAGGCATGGCGAAGGGTGCCGGGATGATCCGGCCGCAGCTCGTTCCGTGCGCGACAATGCTGTCGTTCATCATGACCGACGCCGACCTGACGCCGGCCGCCGCGAGGATGATACTGGACGCTGCGCTGCCATTGTCGTTCAATCGAATCAGCGTGGACGGCGATACCAGCACGAACGATACGGTGGTTCTGCTCGCCAGCGGTCGCGCTCCCGGAGCGGCCATCGAGGGCCCGGACAGTCCCGGATACGACGAGGTCGCATCGGCAGTGACCGGCGCGATGGACGAGCTCGCGCGGATGATCGTTCGCGACGGCGAGGGCGCGACGCATATCGTTGACTTCGTGGTACGCGGGACCGACGACGACGCGAGCGCGGAGCAGATCGCCCGCAGCGTCGCGGAGTCGGTACTGGTCAAGACGGCGCTGGCCGGAGCCGACCCGAACTGGGGCCGCATTGTCTGCGCGATCGGAAACTCCGGTCTGGACATCGAGATGAAGGCGGTCGAAATCTCGATCAACGGCAAGCCGATTGTCAAAGGGAGCGAGTTGATCTCCGATGAAGCGAGACGCCGCGCACGCAAGCTCATGAAGGCGGAGGCGTTCACCATCGAGATCGATGTCGGCCAGGGACCCGGCGAGGCAACCGTGGTCACCTCGGACCTCACCGAGGCCTATGTTCATTTCAACTCGGCCTATACGAGCTGATGACGACGGATGACGGAGAACGGAAAACCGCGCTGGGCAGACTGGTCCGATGAAAAACTCCTCGGCCTGCGGATGTGCGATCTCGGAGTGCAGATCGAGGGGAGCTGCGTGGAGCCCGGGGTCGAGCGCCTGTACGGCGAACTCGCGCTCCGTGACCTGCGGATTCGGCCCCATGTATGGTTGTCCAACGAGTGGTTTTGCCCGGACGGAGTACCGGGAATTGCCGCGCCCTTTTATCTCGCGCATCCGCGGTTGAAGCGTCTCGAGCGGCGACAGATGCTGGAGGTCGAGGGCGGAACTGCCGGCGGATTGCGTCGATTGCTGCGCCATGAAGCCGGGCACGCGATCGTTCACGCGTTCAACCTGCATCGTCGAAAAAGCTGGCGGGAAGTCTTCGGTTCCCCGGCCCAGCCGTATCCGGACTACTACCGTCCCGACCCCGCAAGCAGGCGTTACGTTCACAACCTCGACCTGTGGTACGCGCAGGCTCATCCGCACGAGGACTTCGCGGAGACGTTTGCGGTCTGGCTGGCTCCGCGTTCGAACTGGCGGCAGCGCTACGAAGGCTGGCCGGCGCTCGAGAAGCTGCGCTACGTCGACGAACTGATGAACGAGTTGTCGGGTGCGCGACCGAAGGTGACCACTCGGCGGCGGGTCGATCCAGTGTCATCTCTTCGCCAGACGCTGGGCGAGTACTACACGGACAAGCGGGAGCGCTACTCGCCCGGGCATGTCGATGACTACGACGACGACCTGCTCAAGCTCTTTGATGAGGGCGGCAACGGCAACGGGTACGCCGGGCGGCCGGCCGCGAGCTTCCTGCGCAGTCACCGCAACGAGATCCGCCACATGGTCGCGAAGTGGACCGGTGAATACGAGTTCACGCTGGACGTCGTTCTCGGCGAGATGATCGGGCGCTGTCGGGAGCTGCGGCTGCGTGCGCTGGGCGACGAGCAGCAGATGAAGCTTGATTTCGCGATTCTGCTGACCGCCCACACGATGCACTACGTTTATCGTAACCGTGAGTGGCACGCGCTCTGAGCGTCCGGGATCCGCGTCATGAAGAAACTGCGAATCCTCGCCCTGATGCACGAGGACCTCGTCCCGCCCGATGAACTCGGAGACGCCACCGACGCGCAGATCAACGAGTGGAAGACCGAGTTCGACGTCTGCACGACGTTGGCCGACATGGGGCACGAGCTGTACAAGCTCGGCGTGCGCGATGAGCTGCGTCCGCTTCGGCAGGCCCTTCAGGCGTGGAAGCCGGACATCGTCTTCAACCTGCTCGAGGAGTTCAAGGGAGAGGCGGTCTACGATCAGAACGTCGTCGCATTTCTCGAACTCGCCGGTGTCCCCTACACCGGGTGCAACCCCCGAGGGTTGATGCTGGCGCGTGACAAAGCGGTCTCCAAGCAGCTGACGACCTATCACCGCATCCGAGCGCCGAGATTCGCGGTCTATCCGATCGGAAGAAAGGTCCGGAAGCCGAAGCGGCTGGAGTACCCTCTGATCGTCAAGTCCCTGCTCGAAGACTCCTCGATGGGGATCTCCCAGGCATCGGTCGTTCGTGATGACGACCAGCTCGTCGAACGCGTCCGGTTCGTTCACGAGCGTGTCAGGACCGACGCGATTGCCGAGCAGTTCATCGACGGTCGGGAAATCTACGTCGGAGTGCTCGGGAACGCCCGACTCACCGCGCTGCCGCCGCAGGAGCTTGTCGTCAAGAACAAGCCGGAGGATGCACCTTTCATTGCGACAGAGAACGTGAAGTTCAATGTCGCCTATCAGGAAAAGATGGGAGTCGCGGTGAAAGAGGCGCGTGGTCTGAGCGAGTCCGCGATCGAAGACCTCAAGTCACGCAGCAAGAAGATCTACAAGATTCTCGGTCTGAGTGGATACGGCCGCATCGACTTTCGACTGCGAGAGGACGGCCGCGCGTACTTCCTCGAAGCGAATCCGAATCCGGAGATCGCTCGCTACGAAGAGTTCGCGTCTGCCGCCGACTCCGCCGGCATTGCCTACGACAAGCTGCTCCAGAAGATACTCAACCTCGGCTTGCAGCGGGCCCCGAGCTAGCGAATCGAGCCCTTGCGCAGCGAACCCGTCTGGACATCGGAGATGTACTCCCGCACCCGGTCCTCGAGTTCGCCCTTCTTGAGCCCGAGGCTCTGTGCCTCCTTGAGAGCCTCTGCGAACGGGAGACCGTCGTCCAGTGTCCGGTAAGCGAGCCAGACCGCGCCGGTACGCTGACCGGATGAGTCGTGCATGAGAATGGGACGCTTGTTGGGATCGGCAAGAAACTCGCGCAGCATCTCGAGCAACCTGTCGCTCAGTGTGCTTGGCGCGCGAAAGCCGGGGTTGTAGTAGACGATTCCGTAACGCCGACAGGTGTGCCCCTCGTCCCAGTCGATCTGTTCTCCGGGCAGACGGAGGTTGACGATCGTACGCACGCCCTTCTTATCACGGGCTTTTTTGATCGAGGCGGGACTCACGCTGCCGCCGAGATAGATGTCGTTGAGCTCGTGCGCGTTTCGCATGCTGCTGAGCCAGACCTTTTTCAGGCGGGCCTGCTGCGCGTCGGCGTCGCCGACGCGCAGAAACAGTGCTGCGATCAGAGCCAGGAGCGCAGCGACGATCAACATCGCTGGCGGGTGGTGGCGTCGACTTCCGGTGAGCATCGGCCGTATCCGCTACTAAAGGCGCGCAGCGGTGGCAAGGCGCGGGCGTGTTTGCGGCCAATCGCGGGCAGTTTGGCGCTGGGGATCGCCGGGAATAGAGTGCGGTCGAAACGGCAGGGGCCGTGACCGAATCACGCAGGAGGGCAGAGATGAAAACGGAGTCCGGGAGCTTCAGCGAGGGCAGGGCGACGAGCCTGAAAAATATCGGTGGGATGGAAGAAATACGCGATGCCCGCGGGATCCGAGACATGATGATGGCCGGTGTCATCGCCGCTGCGGCTTTGATTCCCGTGCTCCTGTGGGCACCGTGGGCTCACGCTCATCCCGGCCACGGGGCGTCGGGCGTGACTGCAACACTTGTGCACTACTTCCTGGAACCCGTCCATGGACTCTTCGCGGTGCCTGCCGCTGGATTGCTGATCGGGCTCAAGGGCCTGGTTGTCGCGCGTTCACGGGTGCGACGGACAGACCCGTGACAGGCGGGTTCGCGAGACGAGTTTCGCGGCGGAGCTCGCGGGGGATTTCAGGATGAGCGAATCGATCCGTGCGGCACTGAAATCGGGCAGTCCAGGCCAGACGATCGCCCTGCTGCTGGCTTCGGCTTTCTTTCTGGCGGCGGGAATCGGCCATTTCACCCATGCCGATTTCTTCGTCGCGATCATGCCCCCCTACCTGCCGGCCCATCTCGAGCTGGTTCATCTCAGCGGCGTATTCGAGATCCTGGGAGGAGTCGGCCTTTTGCTGCCGCCGGTTCGTCGTGCGGCGGGCATCGGCCTGATCGCCCTGCTGATCGCCGTATTCCCGGCAAATCTGCACATGGCGATGAATCCGGAGCTGTTCCCGGATATGGCCCCGCTGGCTCTGTACATCCGTCTCCCTTTCCAACTTGTCTTCGCAATCTGGGTGCTTCGGGTCTCGCAGCCGCAGGAGGTTTGACCGGCCTGACGCGGCAGACGGACAGACGTGCAGGCTGTCTGCTCCCTGCTTGAAGTCCGCAACCGGAAGGTACCCATTGAACCGAGTCGTACCCTGTGCGGATGTGCGTTGTGGTGATGATCGGCTACAAAGCGGATCGGGGAGCCTGACCGATTCGCAAGGGCCGTGCCTGGCGCGGCTTTTTCTGTCCACTCTCGCGGTTTCATACCTTCGGTCTGGTATCGAACCCGGCGGGCAGCACATCCACGCGGAGGGCTTCACGTGGTCATGAACAAGCTGCCTTGGCTGCTCAAGCCGCTCCTGTTCTTGTCGGCCTTCTGGATCGCGCCTCTTCGTGCGCAGGCTGCACAGATCCAGGGGAGGGTGTTCGAAGGTGGCGGGGCCGTTCCCGGTCAGGTTGTCCGTTCGAACGTGTGGCACGCGAGGTGACGGCCAAGCAGATTGCGACACTCGAGGATGTCGGCGCGGTTCGAGAGAATCTGTTCTTCTTCACAGAGCTTGACGAACACCCCGAGGGCGTCCTGCTTGTCGAGGAATCGCTGAAATTGAGAACACGCCCGGGCGAAGCGCCGGCCTCCATGCTGACCGGTGCAGAGACGACGATCGAAGAACGTCGCTTCGTGTTGTGGGCGTTGCAGGTTGCACCCGAGCGCAAAGAAGTGAAGATCCGGCTCGAGGTCTGGGCACCGGGGGCCGAACCCCCGGGTCACGCGCAAGCCTGAAGGAGAAGCCGTTCTACGACGAGGTTGTAGACGACGCGTGCGCACCCAGCGGCGGCTCGGCAAGGCGGGGGCGGGGCTCTGAGCGCGAGTCCGAGCGCCGGATCGCGAGTTCAGGTCGAGAGGAGGTGCGCGTGCAGATTGTCGCCACGGGTCTGAACAGCTCCGGCGGCGCGATTCAGCTCGACGGCACAGGGTCGACGGTGGACTTCACGCTCGAACCTCGCAGAGCCCCGCTTACATCTGTTCGCTGAACGCAGCCAGTACCCTCTCCACGATCTTCGGACCCGCTTTGGTGGGAGAGCCTGCATCGAACGGCGGTTGCGGGTCGTACTCGATGCCGAGCTGCACGAGACGCGCGACGTCGTCATCGGCAAGTCGGGACACCAGGCCGAGCGCCATATCGATGCCCGACGAGACTCCAGCGGCAGTCACGATCTTGCCGTCCTCGACGACGCGGTCGGCGACGAAGGTGGCGCCGGCCTGTTCGAGCATGGAGGCTGCGGCCCAGTGTGTAGTTGCTTTCTTTCCCTCGAGCAGCCCCGCAGCACCGAGGATGAGCGATCCGGTGCATACCGAGGTCGTAAAGCGGCTGTGCTCGTGGGCGCTGCGAACCCAGTCGAGGATCTGCGGGTCGCCGGCAGCGGCGAATGTCCCCGCGGTCCCTCCGGGGATGACGAACACATCCGGGCGCGGCACCTCCGAGAGTTCACGGTCGACGACGATGCCGAACGCTTTCGAATCGACCCGCAGCTCGCCTTTTTCGCGGGCAACGAAGCAGACCTCGCTGCCGGGCATCATGTTCAGAACTTCGTAGGGGCCGATCAGGTCGAGTGTCGTCATTCCCTCGTAGGCCAGAAAAGCGATCTGCATGGTCGGTTTCTCCTGGCGGGCGATGCCTCGCTCGCTGCGGGTTTTTCCCGTCTCGGCAGACGATAGGGCGGCGTCAAAGCGACGGCAAAGCGGTTGACGACAGACGTTCGCAGCGGGCGGCACGCACGGGTTGGATCGGCCGCAGCGGTTTCGGGTTGCATCCGCGATTGGAGCGTTTGAGCTGATGTGAGTATGTTTTCGGGACGCTCGAACGGTTCGCTGTGTCACGCCTCCGCTGCACTCAGAAATTGCTCCGCTCCATGGGCGCCGAATGTCTCCTCCGAGCGGGGGAAGATTCCGCTCCTGAGGGAAAAGACGACTGGTATGCCAACCTTGTGGATGTGCGTGGCTGTCGCTGTGTGTTGCTGACCCATGTCGACACGCTCTTTCCGGTTGTCTTCGTCGATGTCGAACTGACCGACCTGAGTGATCTCGCTCCGCGCTTGCGGGACAGCTACGCGGCCGCACTCTCGGAGATCGGAATTCCGCGAGCGCGGATCGCGGCCGAGTTGCTTCGCCTCGGCAGTCCGCAGCTCGCACGAACCCTGAACAAAAGCGTCCTCGCCTCCATGAAGCAGCATACACTGCGCTTCGCGGAGATGGTTGCTGAAGAGGGCAGGGTTGATGCCTCGGGTGCGCTTCGCATCGCGCTTCGACTGGCAGAGTTGCCTCTCAATGGACGCGAGCGCTCGAGCGCGATCGAGGCGGTGCGCAGACGTCTCGTTTGAGTTCCGACCCCGCTGCGGCCGGACAACGCGCAGAGCGTCCCTCGCTTGCTGTAGCGTCGGCGCGCAGATCGACTGTCGTCGGCGGCGCCCCTGATCATGAGCGGACATCATTCGGCAAGCCGGGTCATTCCCACGATCCGTTACCGCGACGCGGCTGCGGCCATCGACTGGCTGTGCGAGGCCTTCGGCTTTGATCGCCATCTGATCGTACCGGCGCTGGACGGAACCGTGGCTCACGCGCAGCTCGTCCACGGCAGCGGTATGGTCATGATCGGCACGGCCAGAGACGACGAGTACGGGGCGCTGGTTCGCCCGCCGAAGCATCCGCACGAAGAGACGACGCAGGGGAACTACGTCATCGTCGGCGATCCGGATGCCCACCACGACGCAGCAATCGCGGCCGGGGCCCACGTCGTCCTGCCGCTTGTTGACCAGATCCAAGGTGGGCGCGCCTACACGTGCCGCGACCCGGAGGGGCATGTGTGGACCTTCGGCGATTACGACCCCTGGCAGGACGACTGAGGGGGGGGCGGCGCGTCGGCTGCGC
>CAXQPB010000189.1:0-9426 GCA_964225545.1 Candidatus Nitrosopumilus sp.
CGACCTGCGACGGAACGTACATAGCAATGGTGCGCGTGTCGACCCGCTCGAATCGCTCGACCAGCGGGATTACATAAATGCTCCCCGGCCCGCGGTGGTCTCGAAGCCGCCCCAGCCGAAAAACGACGGCGCGCTCGTACTCCTTCATGATTTTGAAGCCGCTCATGAGAACGGCAATCAATCCCAGCACCAGATAGAGGATGGGCATCAGTTACTCCTTGAATTCACTTACCGTGATCTCGAGTCCATCCACGGCGTCGACGCGGACGCGACTCTGCGCTTCGATGAGAACATTGCTCCGAGCGTTCCATAGTTCGGCGTGGACCTTGACCTTCCCGCTCCGGTGAATTTGTGTCACGGCGACCCCGGTCTCTCCAACCAGCCCCTCTGCACCTGTTACCGGAGGCCTGCGACGGTCGCGCACAAGCACGAGAACGATCAGCGCCAGCGCGCCACCGAACAGCAGTGTGGTTGCCAGAATCAAGGTTCGGTCGACGATGAGGCCGGACTCCGGCGTATAGAGGATAAGCGAGCCCAGTGTAAGCGCGATCAGGCCGCCGAACCCCAGCATTCCGAAGCTGGGCATCAGAAGCTCCCCGATCATGAAAGCCATCCCGAGAACCAGCAACAGCACTCCCGTCGAGCTGATGGGCAACACCTGGAATGCGAGCAACGCGAGAAGGAGGCAGATCGCCCCGACGACGCCGGGAAACAGCACGCCGGGGTTGGAGAACTCCATATACAGCCCCAGCATGGCCGCCATCATGAGGAAGTAGGCGATGTTGGGATTCGCGACCAGGTCGAGCACCTGCTGTCGGAAGGTCTTTTCCACGTCGATGACTACCGGGGTGCCGGCCGCGCGCGTCAGATCCTCGAACGAGAGCGTCACCTCGTCTCCGTCGATCTCGACCGTCAGGCCTTCGGCTTTCTCGATCAGCTCAGCGAGGTCGGCCGCCACGAAATCGATGACACCGATCTGTGCGGCTTCGGTCTCGGTGATCGAGACGCTCTCCCGAACCGCCTTTTCCGCCCACTCGACGTTGCGACCGCGTCGCTCGGCAATCGACTCGACGAAGGAGACCGCGAAGTTTTCGACTTTCTTGCGCATGTCGCCTTCGATGTCGGCGCCCTGACCGCTTACCGGGTGGGCCGCGCCGATCGTCGTGCCCGGTGCCATTGCGGCGATGTTTCCCGCGAGCGTGATGAAAACGCCGGCCGAGGTCGCGCTGCCGCCCGACGGCGACACGTAGACGATTACAGGCAGTGGCGCCGCGAGAATGTCCTTGACGATGGTCTTGGTGGACTCGAGCAAGCCGCCCGGTGTGTCGAGCTGGATGATCAGTGCTGCAGCGTCGTTCTGCTCGGCGGCATCGAGCCCCGACTGAATGTAATCGGCTGTCGCGGGGTTGATCGTCCCGTCGATAACCACGCGGTAGAGGCTGGCGGCCTCGGCGCATCGGGGCAGCAGTCCTGTTGCGGCTACGAGGATCGCCACGAAGGCGGTGATGCCACCCATGATGGAGCCGGCTGCGCGTGACCGCCGGCTGACGAGCGTGCGGTCGCGCGCGCTCGTATCGCAGCCGAGCCGGTGCTGCAGGTCACGCATCGATGGCCCTCAGGCTCCGTTCTGCGGCGGGAGTGGTATGCCGACGCGTTCCATCACGAGTTGAATATCGCCCCATACGACCCTTTTGTCACGGGGATTGCGGAGCAGATAGGCCGGATGGAAGGTCGGCATGAGCGGCACGCCCCGGTAGTCGTGCCATTGCCCGCGCAGGCGTGAGATCGGCGTCCGCGTTTCCAGCAGGCACTGGGTGGCGAACTTCCCGAGAGTGACGATCGCTCGAGGCCGGATCAGAGCCACCTGCCTCTGAAGGAAGGGCTGGCACGCGAGGATCTCGTCGGGTTCGGGGTCTCTGTTATTGGGCGGGCGGCACTTCACGACGTTGGCGATGTAAACGTCTTCGCGTCGCAACCCGATCCCCTTGGTGATGATGTCTGTCAGTAGACGGCCCGCACGGCCGACGAACGGCTCGCCCTGCGCGTCCTCATCGGCGCCGGGGCCCTCTCCGATGAACATGAGATCGGCCTGCGGGTTGCCTGTCCCGAATACGATCTGGGTGCGGCCGCCGGACAGCTTGCAGCGCTCACAGTCGCCGAGCGCGGAGCGGAGCTCGTCGAGTGTCCCGGCCTCGCGCACCGCAGGTTCCACAAGCGCCCCGTCCAGCTCGTTCAGCCGGGGTCTCGGCCGCTCCGAGTCCCCGCTCAGCGGTTTCGGACTATCCACGTTTCCTCCGGTTTCCGCCCGCTCCGGGCTGTTCTCCGGCCCCCGCCCCCGTTGCGGGGAGGCCGACTCGGGTGATTGCGGTTGAGCGCCCTCGCGAGCAGGTCGACCCTGCCCGGCCGCCTGCGGGGCACCCACAGGGGCTGCCTCGAGGCCGAGCTCGATCTCCCGCTCGAGGTAAAGGCGTGCAGCGTGATGCGCATCAGATTGAGAGTTGCTACCGCCCACTGTACCCTCTCACACTGAAACCGTGGCGGAGGCGACGGTTCGTGATGTCCCTGATCCTGCTTTTCCTGATGACTTCTGCCGCCGCATTGATCGCGGTGGTGTTCGCCCCGAGCGAGGCTCTGGCCTGGGGCCCAGTTACCCATATCGTTCACGGAAGCTCGATTCTGGCGAACAGTAACAGCCTCCCGGCAGCCCTTCAAGCACTGCTCATGGCCAACCAGGAGCGCTATCTGTACGGCTGCATCGGGGCCGATATCATCCAGGCCAAGGCCTACACCCGCAGTGTTGCCACCCATTGCCATAACTGGCCGGTGGCGTGGACACTGGTGGACGATGCGCGCACCGACGGCGAGAAAGCCTTCGCCTGGGGCTACATGACCCACCTCGGGGCCGACATCATCTCCCACAACCACTTCGTGCCGTCGAATCTCATTCGCAGCTTCGACTCACGAACAGCGGGCCACGCCTACTGGGAAGCTCGTGCCGATGCGCTGCAGGGACAGCATTACTGGGTCAAGGTTCGTTCAGTTCTGCAGGGCAACTACTCCGATTGCGACCGGCTCGTCGAACGTGTGATCGAGCACACGTTGTTCTCGTTCAAAACGAACAAGAGGATCTTCGATTCGTTGATGGCGGTCCACAAACTGGATCGCTGGCAGACGCTGGTCAATACGGTCAATCGTCGTTCGCGCTTCGAGCTGACGCGAGAGCGGGTCCAGGAATACAACCGGGCGTGTATCGCCTCTGCTACCGACCTGCTTGTAAACGGGCGCGAGTCCTACACGCAGAAGCAGGACGCGACAGGCCGCGAGATTCTGACGCGAGCGGTCGCTCTGCGGCGCAAACTGAGAGTCCTCAAGCGTCGTGATCGGCTGCCCGAGGGGCTCGAGAAAGAGATGACGGCCGAACTACTTCCGGACCTGGAGCCGCCTGCCGCGGCCTGAATTCGCAGCCTCGACCAGCCCGACTACGCGATCCACGATACGTTCAGCGAGCGCATCCTTGGTCACCAGACCGGTCTCTTCCTGATTGCCGGATCGGTCGATCAGGACTGCTGCATTGGTGGGGACATCGAATCCCTGGTTCGCCGCCGATACATCGTTTGCGACGATCAGGTCGAGCCCCTTTCGGACGAGTTTGTCCCGAGCGTGCTCGACAAGATTTTCGGTCTCCGCTGCGAAGCCGACGAGAATGCGGCTGCCCGGAAGGGCGGACAGCGACGCGAGTACGTCCGTTGTTCGTTCGAGCGTCAGTTCGAGTTTCTCGCCCTTCTTTTTGATCTTCTGGCCGGCGACGGTTGAAGGTGTGTAGTCGGCCACTGCAGCTACCATTACCACCACATCCGCGGCCGTGGCCGCCTTCTCCACCTCGGCGGCCATCTGCGCAGCCGTCTCTACATCGACACGCCGGCAACCCTCCGGGCAATCGAGCGCGGTGGGGCCGCTGATCAACACTACGCGCGCTCCCCTGCGGGCTGCTGCTGCGGCTACCGCGTACCCCATGCGGCCGCTCGACCGGTTGGTGATGCAGCGGACCGGGTCGATCGGTTCACGGGTAGGCCCCGCTGAGACCACAACGGTCTTGCCGTCCAGATCAAAGGATCGGCTGCTGAGCGCGTTTTCCAAAGCCTCCAGCAACACGGGCGCATCGGGAAGTCTGCCGGGCCCCTCATAGCCGCACGCCAGCTCTCCGTGATCGGGCTGGACGACCTTGCAGCCTCTGGACTCCAGAACCGCCAGGTTTGCACGCACCGCAGCGTGCGCGAACATGACGCTGTTCATCGCCGGCGCGACGACGACGGGGGCTGTCGTCGCGAGCAAGGCGGTGGTGACCATGTCGTCGCCCATACCGGCAGCCATCCGAGCAATCAGATCGGCTGTCGCGGGAGCAACGAGCACCACATCGCAGGACTGTGCGATCGCGATGTGTCCGATGGTCGCTTCCTCTGCCGCGTCAAGGATACTCGTCGCGACCTGTCTTCCGGAGAGGGTCTGGAGCGTCAGCGGGGTGATGAAGTGCGTCGCGGCCGAAGTCATCGCGACCTGAACCTCGGCTCCCGCCGCGATCAGGGCCCTTACGAGCTCCGCGCTTTTGTATGCGGCGATTCCGCCGCCGACGCAGAGCAGGACGCGTTTCCCTTTGATTCGGGTGCTCATGTTCTCGACCTCAGCCTTGCGCAACCGTGGTCTGGCGGTGGTCCGTCGGGGGAGAGTGAGGTGCGGACTTGTCGCCTGCGGGTTGAGCTTCGTCGCAGTAAGCGGAGAAGTTCTAGCCGCGGGCTTCCTCGCCCTGCTGCCCCATCCGCCCTACGTCGCCCAAGCTTAGCCCCTCGCGGAGCAGGAAGACAAGCCCGACAGCGACCTGAACCACGAAGGTGGTGGTATGCATGATCACCGTGTAGCCAAGCGCTGTGGCCGGCTCGACCGCGTAAATGTCCTCGAGAGCCAGCTTGCACGCAAGTTCGAACGTCCCGAAGAAACCTGGCGCGGCGGGCGCAGCGACCACAAACGCGACGATCGTCGTGACTGTCACTCCGCCGGGGAAGAAGGGGATGTCGATTCCGACGACGAGGAAACCGAAGGAGAAACTGAGCGCGATGATGATCCAGATGTAGAAGGACCACATCACCGCTTTGATAAGCACCGTCACGTCACCGATCGCGGCGATGTCATCGAGGAAGCGGTGTTCGAGCGCCGCGATCTTCTGGCCGATGCCGCCGGGCAGCAGGCCCCATATCCTGTCCACAATCGGGAGCAGCCGTTCGCGTTGCAGATGAACGACCACCAGCCCGCCGATCATGATGATCATCAGCGTGCCGGCTGCCCAGATTGCCGTAGTGACCTCATCGGGGACATCGACGACGGTGACCATCCACATCGACAGACCGACGAGCGCGACAAGATCGAGGACCCTCTCCAGGAGCGCTGTCGCGAGCACCGTCGCGAGCGGGATTCCGCCTCGCGCGCTCAACAACAAGGGCCTGGCGATTTCGCCGGCTCGCAACGGCAAGATCATGTTGGCCATGAACCCGATGGCGTTTGCCGAGAAAATCGGCGTCATCGGCAGCGTGCGGCGCGTCGCGGTCTGCAGGAGCAGTTTCCAGCGCTGAGAGCGGACGTACAGAACGTAGACGCCCGCGACTACCACGGCGGGAATCCACTTGTAGTCGGCCTGCGCGAGCTGTTCGCCCAACTCATGCAGGCTGATCCCCCGCACGGAGTAGTAAAGCAGAACTGCTGACAGGAAAACGCCGACCCCGATCTGGAGTCCGCGTCTGGTCGCATAGGAAAGAGCCACGGGGGCCGTCAGCCGGATCGGCCGTCAGTTCCGGAAGCGCGAGGGGGGCGGGTCAGGTATCTCTGCGTCTGGATGAATTTTCTTCGCGCGTTCCAGTAGAACTTCTTCTGTTTCCGGGATGTCCGGATCGGGAATGCAACAGTCCACGGGGCAGACCGCGGCGCACTGTTCCTCGTCAAAGAAGCCTACGCACTCCGTGCACTTTTCGGGCACGATGTAGTAGATGTCCTCGTTGATTGCGTCGTGCATCTCGCCGTCCATTTCCCATTCAACGGCGCCTTCGTAAATCGCCGTATTCGGGCACTCCGGCTCACACGCTCCGCAGTTGATGCACTCTTCTGTAATCTTCGTGGCCATCGACTGAAGAGGGTGCCACACAGAAGTGACGTAGTAAAGTCTTGCGCCGCTGCCGAATTGCCGGACCGTCGTCGGGTAGATGAGGTTTGACATCTCGAAGGTTCACTCGCACCCTCAAAACAGGTGCCTGGGGGATTCCGCAGTGACCATCGCAGCATCAAAAATCTACGCTCCAATGCCTCCGGACGGGCCGTCCGGGCTGGAACTCGTATCGGCTGACCTCGCTCGCGTTGAAGACCGGATTTGCGCGGTTATCGGCTCCCGAGAGCCGGAATTGACGGAAATCGCTGACTATCTTATCAACGCAGGGGGCAAAAGGGTGCGTCCCGCAGTCGCGCTGCTGGTATTCAGGGCCTGCGGGGGGACAGACATCCGAGACATGGTCGACCTGTCGGTGGCCCTCGAGCTCATCCACACGGCCACCCTGCTCCACGACGACATTATTGACTCGAACGACACGAGGCGGGGAAAGGCGGCAGCCCCCATCCGCTACGGTGTCCCGAAGAGCCTGGTCACGGGCGATTTCCTGTTCAGCAGGGCTTTTCAGATCTGCGGCCGCTTCGATGAGAAGATCGTCGAGTGGGCGGCCGACGCCTGCGTCAAGCTCACCGAGGGCGAGATCATGCAGGGGCGGTATCGCCGCAACCTCGAGGCGCGCGAAGAGCACTACCTCGAGATTGTTGAGCGCAAGACGGCCTCTCTGTTCTCGGTCGGTGCAAGAATCGCGGCGCACCTCGCAGGGATGAAGCCTGCTGCGGTAGAGCGATTCGCCGATTGCGGCAGACACATCGGAATCGCCTTTCAGATGATCGACGACGTGCTGGATGTCGAGGGAGATTCGCGCAAGACCGGCAAGCGGATCGGCACGGACCTTCTCGACGGCAACCCCTCGCTCCCGGTGGTCTGGGGTCTCGACCTGCCTCCTGTTCGAGCCGCGTTCATGTCAGAGCAGGTCGACCCCGGGCTCGTCGAGTCGGCGATCAAGGCGATCCGCCGCTCCGGGATCGGAAAGCGTGCACGCGAGACCGCGATCGGCCACGCCCGCTCAGCCGTCGCTGTGCTGAACACCCTGCCCGACTCGGACTACCGCGATGCTTTGTCCGGTTTCGTCTCCGAGCTGGTCGACCGCGAGCTCTGAGCCCGAAGCCGGCACAAGTTCCGGCTTCCCCACGGGCGAAGAAGCCCAAAAGCCAACAAGCGAAGCAGCCAGGGATTCTGGCTCAGTGCGCAGGCCTTCACCGCAGCGAACGCCTGCTGGCAAAGAGTTAGATTCTGTCGAAAGTACGGAGTGCGCGGTGAGCAGGGGTGGCAGACTCGAGACCGCGGCGTTGTAATTGTCTGGCAGGCTTGTTCAGGCCGGAACCGGTGACTCCCGAACTCGTTGCGGTCTGGCAATCCTCAGGAGGGCAGCTCGCGCTCCTGGCGATTTGCCTCCCAGACCGCTCGCAGGATGCGCTCGAGCACGATGAACTCCTCGTTCATCGCCACGAGGCTCTCGACCGCGTCCGTCAGGCCGTCGCGTCGGATCTCACCCTGGCGCTCAGGGTCGCAAAGCACGGCCATCTCGCGGGCGGCGGACAGAAGGCCATCCGATGCACGTCGGATGTGGAGTGCGATCTGGGTAAAAGTGTCGTCATCAATAATCATCAAGTGCCCCTTCCCCGAAGCTGTCGCGGGTCGTTGTTGAACCGTCTTTACTGGCAAGTTGGATGCCAACACGGGCGGTGGTGAGAAGTGCTATGAGGTCCGCCGGGTCCGTTCTCCGGCTGTACACAGCCGTACGGCGGAAACATTGACGTTCGTGTCGACGATCACTCGCGCGGACGGCGTTGTTTGCATCGCTTCACAACGCGGCTGACAACGCGTCCGCCGCACGGTCGGTCAGCTCTGCGGCGATCCGAGTTCTTGCGCGCGTGCCGCGAGCACTTCACGCCGTGCAAACGCGCAGCGTTTCGCGTCCGTGGACGATCCTGTACGGACCGGGCCTCACGGCTGACGAGCGGCCAGGATGCGTCGTTGGAATGACGTTCGCTCACTCCCGTACAACACCGCTGCCTGCCATCCCGTCTTTCATTGTGGGGCGTATCGGATTCGCTGTGTCAGGCTGCAACGATTTCAGGAGTTCGCAAGAACCGCGGCGGTCCCGGCGGCGTGATCGCGGTTGCGTGATCGACAAGCCGGTCGTTGATGAGCGCGGGCTGACCCCGGCGAGCTTTTTCTCGTCTCTGTCATTGGGGTACCACGAGCGCTCGCATCGACGGCGTCGCTTTCGAGGCCTCACGAGGCAGAGTCGCGGCCAAGGCTGTACGGGAGGACATGCAGGTATGCCCAGGATCGACACAGTGATGGGAGTTCCGACCATCGAGGGAATGGCTGCCGCAGCTGCGCGAGCTGAGGAGCTGGGCTTCGATGGACTCATGACAGCAGAAGCCTCCCATGAGCCGTTCCTTCCGCTGATGGTTGCTGCGGAGCACTCATCGAGGCTCGAGCTGCTGACCGGGATCGCCGTCGCGTTTCCGAGAAGCCCCATGATCACGGCCCACACCGCCTGGGATCTGCAACGGTATTCAAGGGGCCGGTTTCTGCTCGGTCTCGGCACGCAGGTAAAAGGACACAATGAGCGCCGCTTCAGCGTCAAATGGGATCGGCCGGGGCCGCGCCTGCGTGAGGTGATCCTTGCGATCCGTGCGATCTGGGACACCTGGCAGAACGGTACGAAGCTCGACCACCACGGCGAGTTTTACGACTTTGACCTGATGACGCCGTTCTTCAGCCCCGGGCCATTGAAGACGGCTGCGCCGCAGATCTGGATCGCCGGCGTGAACCGCTACATGTGTCGCCTTGCCGGCGAGGTCTGCGACGGTATTCATGTTCACCCGATGCATTCAGTTCGTTATGTCGAGGAGTTCGTAAAGCCGCTGGTCGCCGAAGGGGCCGAGCGTGCGGGACGTGCGGCGTCAGAGGTTTCGCTGACCAGCGGGTGCTTTGTAGTCACCGGAAAGGACGACGAAGAGATTCATCGCGTCGGTGAGATGATCAAGCAGCAGATCTCGTTCTATGCATCCACGCGAACCTATGCCCCGATTCTCGCGATGCACGGCTGGGAAGGCGTGAGCCCGCAGCTCAACGAACTCTCCCGCGCGGGCAAATGGAGCGAGATGGCTGGCCTCATCACCGATGAGATGCTGGCCGAGTTCGCGGTGATCGGAAAGCGAGATGAGGTGCCCGGGATGTTGCGGGCGAAATACGACGGGGTCCTC
>CAXQPB010000190.1:0-4157 GCA_964225545.1 Candidatus Nitrosopumilus sp.
CGATCCACGACCTCGTCGGTCGCGAGTTCCGGGTCGGCGATCGAGTCAATGAGGGATTGCTTGACGAGCGACCGTGGGGTGATGCTTTCAATCAACGGTCGCGTGAGTGGATTGCGCATCAGGCGAAATCCGAGGTTGAGCGGCGGCGGGCTCTCGCCCTCGCGCAGCGGTGCGCCGGCTGCATCGACCAGTATCAACGCTTCGACGCGTTCGGGGTAGGCGAGGGTGTATCGCCAGGACACCCAGCCACCCATCGAGTTTCCGCCGAGAACAAAGCGATCAACGCCGGTTGCGGCCGTTACCGCGTCGAGCGCTTCGAACATGCCGCTGGCCGAATAGTCGTCGCGAGGGTGGGGGCCGGTCAGTCCATGCCCCGGCTGATCGTAGGTGATGATCCGGTAGTCGTCGCCCAGGCTCTCCACCACTCCTTCCCAGGTGTGGAGGCTCGCGTTGGAGCCATGAAGCAGGATGACAGCGGGACAGCTTCGGCATCCCTGGTCTCGATAGTGGACCCGCATGCCGTCCGGACCGGCGGCGAACCGTGCGCCGTCGCCGCCGTATCTGGCGATCATTTCAGCGCGGTCGGTGTCCGGCGTAAGAGCGAAGGCATAAACGATACCCAGCATCGCGGTGATGCCGGCAGCGAGGAGCAGTGACTTACGCATGGGTCGTACGCATCGTTCGTATCGTTTTCATTCGGGTCCAGTCTTGTCCAGTCGTTGGTAGCAGTTGGTAGCCGTTTTATCCCAGCGGCTGCGCCGGCGGCAGGCAGCGCAACGCCTCTGAGGCCAGCAGCCGATAGCCGCGCTCGTTCAGATGTCGCCAGTCGCGCGGCCCGTGCAGCACGTACTCCTGCGCTGCGTTCGTTATCGCCGGCGTCGCATCGACGAAGGGAACGCCGCGCTCACGTGTCATTTGTCCGACCTGCTCGCGGATATACGCGCTGCGCGCGCGCACTTCGGCCATGTTGAATTTCTGGCGGGGCGAGCCGGCGGTCGCGCGGTCCGAATCGGCATCCGAGGGCGGAGTGATCAGCTCGTAGACCGAAAGCGGCGAGGGAATGTAGACCACACACACGTTCTGCGCTTCGGGTTGAGCGATCAGGACAGACAACGAGGCGGCGAAGGCGTCGAGCGCGAGATTCGTCTCAGCCTCGTTGATCTCCATCGCGGGCGTCTGCAGCGCTTCGGGGATGTTCAGCTCACGCCTGTTGACACGGACTCGCGGCCCGCGGGTTCCGATCTCCCAGCGCCGGGTCGCGCCCGGCGCGGCCGCTGCGGGGAAGAGCTCGCTCCCCCTGCGTTGGGCCAGGGCGGAGACGAACCTGAGAAAGTAAAGCGAGTCGAAGGTCGAGTGATCGGCCGCGTCCGCGCTGCGGCGTTTGTACGAGTCTTCGATGAACGACCGGAGCGATGCGGGGTCTGTGAGGGAGTCATTGGCCAGGGCGTCCGCGAACAATGGACTGCTCGGTTTGAGCATTCCGGTTGCGACCGTGTCGGTTGCCTTCCCACTCCTCGCCTCGCGGGTCAGGAGAGCCAACTCGAGCAACGTATCGAGCAGGTCGTTGCCCTCATAGAAGTACGCGACCAGCGTCTCGGGTGGGCCGGGCATGAGCCGCCCCACGCTCTGCAGTCTGACGAAGTAATCCAGCGGTCGGAAGACGATTCCGGTGATACTGCCGCCTCCACCACGCCCGAGGCTTATGACGTCGCGGCCCGAGAGTTCGTGGAGCACGTGTGCGCTGTGGAACGGGCCGTTGCTGAGCCGGCCCAGCGAGTGAAGCCAGTCTCCGAGCCCCTGGGCGTACGAGTCCCCGGTAAGCGCGACATAGTCCTGTGGAATTGTGCCGGCTTTTGAACTCTGCGCCAGCACTGCAACCTCCTCGGGCAGAAACGGCTGCACATTGAGCGGCAGCCGTGGAAGCACAAGAGGGAAGACTGCGAACTCGAGCGCGAGCAGGGTCGCTGCCGTTACCACCAGGCTCATTGCGAACTTCAACATCTGTGGCTCCGGGGAGTTCCTGCGGAGACAAAGTCTTTAGAGTTCTTTCACGGTTTCAGCAACAAGGATGGATTAAAGATACGGATGAGGCGGCTGCACGAAAGATGGTCTATAATGGTTGTCTCGAACGTTTTACGCATTGAATGAGATCGAGGGGAGAGGGCCGTCGCAGGCGATGCCGTGCGATCGCCCTGTACGACGCGCCCCGCCGGTGGGCTGGGGAGCTGCACCCGGGCGGGCATTTCTCGTGATCGCCGGCTGAAAAACGATTCGCTGCCACGCGAATGAATCGGAATTCAGAATCATCCGTCAAAGCCGTCGGACACGACGAGTATGGAGCCGTCGACTGGCTGAAGGCGCTGGCGATCATCGCCGTCGTGTTTGTTCACACGGGCCTGCCGCTCGGACAGCAAGCGCCGCTGGCCGATCACGTGCTGCGCGGACGTTGGGTTGCGTTTCACGTACCGACGTTTCTTTTCGTATCCGGGTTTCTCTACCAGCGAGCGAGTCCGATTGATCTGGACGTCGTGGCGCGCCGGACGGGCCGGATCCTCGTGCCGTATCTCATCGCGTCGCTCATTGCCTTTGCTACCGGGTACGCGGATTCCAGCGGGCTCAAGGCGATCATCTGCGATCTGCTCAGCGGAGCAGCCTTCGGCGTCTACTACTACGTGTTCGTGATCTGCGCGCTGCTGCCGTTGATCTGGCTGTTCTCTCGCATGCCGGCCGCATGGGTGGCGCTGTTCGTGGTCGGCCCGATCGTCTACTTCATGGCGTTTTTTTTCGAACCCGCGCTGAGAATCCAGACGTCGTGGTTCTGGGTCATTCGTAATCCAATCTATCTTGTCCACTACTTCGCCGCCGGCTGGCTGTGTCACGCGTATCTGCAGCAGGTCACGGAATTCGGACAACAGCATCAGCGAGCGCTCATTGGCGTTTTTGCAGCAATGATCTGGGGCTATCTGTTTTTCGGCGGCGCACCGGAAGCGCTCCCCCCGGAAGCTTCAGAGCGAATCTCATACAATATGCTGGTACGAACCGCGTACACGTTCTCGGTGATCGCCCTCGTCGCGCTTGTCATCGGCAAGCAGGCCGCGCCCGCGCCGATCCGGCTGCTCAGTCGAACCAGCTTCACCGTCTATCTGTATCAGCCGTTTTTCATGGAGATGCTGCTCGCGCTCAAGCCCTATCAGCTGCCACCGGTAGCGCGGATATTTCTCCTGGCGGGGCTGGCGCTTTCAGCGGGTGTCGCATTGGCGCTTGCGGGGCGTTTGTTGCTGCGGCAGCGCAGCCGAATTCTTCTCGGCAGCTGACGCGACCGGGCTTCAGGTCGACCGGTCGCGTTACTCCCCGGAGCCGGCATGTCCGGCGCGAACCGCGCGAACGTGAAAGTCGAAGTACTTGAACAGGTGGTAGGTGTAGCCGGTCTGGAAACCTACGAACCAGGCGAACGCCGGTATGGGCGCGTAGGTCGTCGCGGTCCAGTACAGCGAAGGGGAGGTACAGCTGCATTCGGGGGCGGTGACGTCGGTGCAGCCGGTACAGGTCCGGTCGCGGTGAAAGGCCGCGTTGATGTACGGCGGACCTGAGGCGTAATCGAGAACCCGCGTCAGCTCGTCGATCCGTGGCGCACGCCAATCGCAATAGCCTGCGAAGCAGTTCGCGCCGCCGCCGGAAACGTCATTCAGGGCATCGACAAAACCCCGGATCGTGCCGTCCATCGCGTTGGTCGAGCCGTACGACGGTCCGCTCCACGTATAGAAGTTGTCCTTGTCGTGCAGACCGCCCGAGTCGTCCTTCTTCTCCCACATCAGCCCCGTACACGTGTCCGTGATCGTGCCGTCCCCGTTGTCCGTATACCCCGGCGCGCAGCCGGCTTCGGCGGCGACGGCAGCGGTCAGCAGCAAGGTCGCTGTGATGACGCTCGTTGTGATTCGGAACATGGATGCCCCCCCAAAAAATACCTGCGAGTCGGGTTTTGCGGCCCGCCTCATACGCGCCACAGGCGATTGCAGAAGCTCGCGTCACGCGGCGAACAGATATCAACTCACGCGAGCCAAGTCAGGGCCTGTGGTTTTCCGTGCTGTCGTCAGCGATTCTCTCTTTGTCTTGTTCTCACACTGCGGTTAGCCTCGCGGGTCCGCCTGAATTCGCCG
>CAXQPB010000191.1:0-51662 GCA_964225545.1 Candidatus Nitrosopumilus sp.
CCGAATCGCGGTCTTCATGGTCGAACCCGGCGCACGCGGCGTCTCGCTCGAGCCGGTGACGACAACCACGGGCGAGTTTCAGTACTGGATGACGCTCGACGACGTTCAGGTCGGTGACAACGCCGTACTCGGCGCGGTCGGCCAGGGCGCGGAGATCATCGAGTGGATTCTGGACCGCGCGCTCACCGGTCTTTGCGCGATGGAGCTCGGCTGCGCCGAGCGAGCGTTGCAGCTGACCGCGCGCTACACCTCCGACCGTAAGCAGTTCGACAAACCGATCGCGACTTTCCAGGCGGTCGCACAACGCGCCGCGGATGCCTACATCGACGTCGAGGCAATACGTCTGGCGACCTGGCAGGCGGTCTGGCGCCTCGATGCCGGGCTCCCCGCGTCGCGCGAGATAGCGATCGCGAAGTTCTGGGCAGCAGAAGCGGGACATCGCGCCTGCTACGCGGCCCAGCACCTTCATGGCGGCATCGGAGTGGACACCGACTACCCGCTTCACCACCTTTACCTGTTGTCGCGGCAGATCGAGCTGACATTCGGCGGCGCTCACGCCCAACTGGCTCGTATCGGCGATATGATCGCGGCCGACTAGATCGGTCGTGGGCGGAACTCGCGGGCGCGGCCCGCGAGAACGGCAAGCACGGGGGCTGCGGTTCATGCGAACGATATCCTCTGCGTTCCCGAAGGTAGATTTCACACGCTTTCATCGCGAGGAGATTCCTCGGCTTCTCGGGGCGGGCAACGGAAGACTCGCCGCCGGTGCCGCTCGCTCGCTGGCGCCGCTGGCTTTCCGGGTCGCTGACGGGCCGGCATACACCTATCTGCTTCGTGACGGATCGGTCGACGTCGTCGAGGGCGACACCGACGCGCAGACCGTCGCGGTCATGACACCACGCCAGTGGTCGGACCTGGTCAATCAGCTGCGCTCCGTCCCCAACCTCGTGTACTCCGGGGAGCTGCGTGTGGAGCGCGGCGAGATCGGCCATGTGATGGCATGGGAGCTCGCGCTCCAGGCGCTGATTCACGGGCGGCCGACGTTCACCCCGGAGAAGGCCCGCCCTCGGGATGATTACGGGGTTGCGCTCGACCTCGAGCGCGTCTTCACCACGGAATCAGAGGATCGGGAGCTCGCGGACTTTCTGCGGCGGGCCGGCTTCGTCCACGTCCGAGCGGTTCTCGACGAGAACGAAATCAACGAGCTTCGTCTGGCCGCGGACATCGTGACCGAAGCCGCGCGCCCCGGCGACCGGCGATCCTGGTGGGCTCACGACGGGAACGATCACCCGCTGCTTTGCAGGGTGACCTACGCGAATCAATCCTCCGAACCGATCGCGCGCCTGAGCCGCCACGCTCAACTCATACGCCTCGGCGGCCTGCTCGGACCGGACAGCGTGGATACGCCCGACCGCATGGACGGCCACAGCCTGATCATCAAACATCCCGGCACCGTTGACGGTTTGTCGGACCTCCCATGGCATATCGACTGCGGGATGGGCGGGCACTCGTTCATGTGTCCGATCGTCCAGCTCAGCGTGTTTCTCGAAGCGGCCAACCCGGAATCGGGAACGCTCAGCATCATCCCCGGCTCTCATCACTTTGCAACGCCGATGCCGACCGCGGCCGAAGAGCAGGCGTTCGGCGCAGTCGATGTCGAGGCAGCTCCGGGCGATGTCCTTGTTCATCTCGGCGACACGATGCATGCCGCCAAATCTCCACGCGGAGACGGCCCGTATCGCAGGTCAATCGTCATGTCGTTCTTCCAGCGAAGGCTCCTCGAGATCGTGGACGCGGGTGAGGCGTACAACGACGTGCTGCTCGATGACCCGGACGGCCAGGTTCGGCACATCTGACGATCGATTCGTCCTGCACTCGGTGATTTCGAGCCCGGACACAGCGCAGCTCCTGCGGGCATTCGGCGTGCGCCCCTTCACCACCGTATCGGCGACGGCGATCCCGCAATCGGCGTCGCACCCCACATGAAGCGTGCGACGGTACTCGACGTTAACCGAATTCTCACAATTAACCGCCGACCTGCTCCGGTCGCCAAAAGCGATGCAAAACCCGACAGATAGAACGTGGCCGCCGGAAACCACGAGGCGCCTCGCGGCTTCCCGCACGGCGGACACGGTCAATCAACTGGGGCACAGATTCGATCGGTGGTAGCTGAATACGATTACTCAGACCGGAGGAAATCACCGAGTGTTCAGACCCGCAACCGCGCTCGCCGCGGCAATTGTCTTCGCTGCCACGTTACTCATCGCGTCAACGCTTCCGGCTCAGGCCCGAGATCAGATCCGCATTGTCGGCTCTTCCACAGTGTTTCCGTTTTCAACGGCAGTCGCCGAAACCTTCGGTCGTGCGAGCACCTTCAAGACACCGGTCGTCGAGTCGACAGGCTCAGGCGGCGGCATGAAGCTGTTCTGCAGTGGGGTCGGCGCGAACACACCCGACATCACCAACGCGTCACGACGGATCAAGCAGTCGGAGTTCGATCTCTGCACGGGCAACGGCGTGACGGTAACGGAGGTGCGGATCGGTTTCGATGGAATTGTCCTTGCGAACACCAAGAGCACGCCGGCCTTCGAGTTGACCAAGTCGCAGATTTTCCTCGCGCTCGCTCAGCAGATCCCGGTCGACGGCAAACTCGTCGACAACCCCAACACCCGTTGGAGCGACATCGATCCGTCGCTGCCCGATCGAAAGATCGAGGTCCTCGGCCCTCCCCCGACCTCGGGCACCCGTGACGCATTTGTCGAGATCGCGATGGAAGGCGGCTGCAAGGCTGTTCCGGGAGCCGCCGAGCTGGGTCTGGAGAAAGAACCCTGTCATGCAATCCGTGAAGACGGGGTGTTCATCGAGGCGGGCGAGAATGACAACCTCATCGTTCAGAAGCTGACAGCGAACCCGAACGCGCTGGGCATCTTCGGCTTCAGCTTCCTCGACCAGAACCGCGAGGTTCTCCATGGCGCGAGCGTCGGCGGAGTCGTGCCGACCTTCGAAAACATCGCCGCTGGTGATTACGGGATCTCCCGTTCGCTCTTTTTCTATGTAAAGAAAAACCACGTCAGAAACATTCCGGCGATTCTCGAATACGTGAAGGAGTTCACCAGCGAGCGCGCGTGGGGGCCGGAAGGCTATCTGATCGACAAGGGGTTGATCCCGTTGCCCGACGCGGAGCGCAGACAGATGCGCGACAGTGCTGTCGCGCTCAAGCAACTCGAGGGGCTGTAAGAGCGGAACACGCCCCGTGAGTACCCCAGCTCTCTTCCTCACGCTGTTCGTTCTCGGCCTCAGTGCGTACACCTGGGGCCGACGTCGTGCGTTCGCGGTGTCGGACGGGGACAACCGACGACTCCATTCGCTACCGGACTATCACGGCCTGTATGTCGCGTTATGGTGCGCGGGGCCGAGCCTGCTGCTGCTCGGGGTGTGGTTCATTCTCGAGCCGCTGATCGGGGGGATTGCCATTCAGCAGGGCTTGCCCGCCGATGCGGCCACGCTGACAGAGGGACAGCGGCAGCTGCTTATCGAGGACATCCGGCGACTGGCGACAGGCGATATCGTAGTGGCGGAGCCCGATGCCGCGAGCCGCAGCGCAGCGGATGCATACAACCGCGCGTTGTCGATCGCTCAGGCGACGTTTTCCGTCGTCGCCCTGTCGACGGCTCTCGTCGGTGGCTTTTACGCGAGCCGACGCGTAAGGACGGGCCTGCGCGCGCGCAACGCCGTGGAAGACGTTGCCCGAGCGGTGATGCTCGTCGCATCCACCCTGGCGATTCTGACGACCATCGGCATTGTCCTCTCGCTGGTGGTCGAGACTTTGCGTTTCCTCGATCGCATCCCACTGCTCGATTTTCTCTTCGGCCTGCGTTGGAGCCCACAGACTGCGCTACGCGCCGGTCAAGTCGGTTCGAGCGGTTCATTCGGTGCCATCCCGCTGTTTACCGGAACGCTGTTGATCACCGTCATCGCCATGGCGGTCGCCGTACCAGTGGGCTTACTCGCGGCGATCTACATGTCGGAGTATGCCGCTGACCGCGTTCGCGCCGTCGCAAAACCCACACTCGAGATACTCGCGGGCGTGCCGACGGTCGTTTACGGGTTCTTCGCAGCACTGACGGTCGCGCCCTGGATTCGCGGCCTCGGAGAGAGTCTCGGTCTCAACGTCTCCTCCGAATCGGCTCTCGCGGCAGGCGTTGTCATGGGAGTGATGATCATCCCGTTCGTTTCGTCACTGTCCGATGACGTCATGACGGCTGTTCCGCAATCGCTGCGTGAGGGCGCGTACGCTCTCGGAGCGACGCAGTCGGAGACGATCAAACAGGTGGTGCTGCCGGCGGCTCTGCCCGGCATCGTCGGCGCTGTGCTGCTGGCCATCTCCCGGGCCATCGGAGAGACCATGATCGTCGTGATGGCAGCGGGGATGGCGGCAAACCTGACGGTCAACCCGCTGCAGGCGGTCACCACGGTGACCGTGCAGATCGTGGCTTTGCTGGTCGGTGACCAGGAGTTCGACAGCGCAAAGACGCTGGCCGCCTTCGCGCTCGGGCTGCTCCTTTTCGTTCTTACCCTCGGGTTGAACGTGATCGCACTCGGTTTCGTGCGCCGCTATCGGGAGCGATATGACTGACTCGCTCGCCAGCGACCGGACCACCCGGAGTATCCGCAAGCGTTACGCCCGCGAGCGGCGTTTTCGCCTCTACGGAATGGCGGCGCTGTTGACCGCGGTCGGGTTTCTCATCCTGCTTCTGAGCTCCATCGCCTATCAGGGCCACAGTGCGGTTCTGGAAACACAGATCCGACTCGATATCGACCTGGATGCCGAGTACATCGATCCCGACGGACGACGAGACCCGGAGGTACTCCGCGACGGAAACTACCAGGCGCTGGCGAGGCGCGCCCTCAGCGCGCTGTTTCCCGACGTCAGTTCGCGCAGCGAGAAGATGGCCCTCTACTCGCTGATCAGTTCCGGGACGGGCCTACGCCTTCGCGACGAAGTCCTCGCGGATCCATCGCTGGTGGGAACAACGCGGGAGGTCTGGGTACTGGCCGATGACGATGCGGACAGTTATTTCAAAGGATTCATCGACCCTCACGTTCCGGCGGACGACAGGCGACTGTCCGACCTCGAGATCGGCTGGCTCGATTCGCTGCGGGATCGAGGCGATGCGCGTGTCGTCTTCAATACGACGTTCTTCACATCCGGGGACAGCCGGGAGCCGGAGCAGGCTGGAATACGATCCGCCGCGAAGGGCTCGTACCTGACGCTCATCGTGACTTTGCTGTTGAGCTTCCCGCTCGGCGTACTCGCCGCGGTTTACCTCGAAGAGTTCGCGCCCGAGAACCGACTCAGCCAGTTGATCGAGGTCAATATCAACAACCTTGCGGCGGTACCTTCGATTATCTTCGGACTGCTCGGCCTCGCGCTGCTACTGAACTTTTTCGGTCTGCCCCGCTCAGCCCCCCTGGTCGGCGGGATGGTTCTGGCGCTGATGACTCTCCCCACGATCATCATTGCAGCCCGCGCAGCCCTCAAAGCGGTTCCTCCCTCGATTCGCGAGGCCGCACTGGGGATCGGCGCATCACCGATTCAGGTCGTCACACATCATGTGCTGCCACTTGCCATGCCCGGCATTCTGACCGGCACCATCATCGGCATGGCCCGTGCGCTCGGAGAGACCGCGCCGTTGCTGATGATCGGCATGGTTGCTTTCATTGTGGACGTCCCGGCCGGCTTTACCGAGCCGGCGACGGTTCTGCCGGTTCAGGTATTTATCTGGTCGGACAGCCCGGAACGCGCGTTCGCCGCCAAGACCGCGGCGGCGACCATGGTCCTGCTTACATTTTTGATCGCGATGAACGCGGCTGCGGTAGGCCTGAGGAGACGATTCGAACGCAAATGGTAACTCGGAACGGAGAATCACACAGCGATGCTGGCTGCAGTAAAACCGAGCTTTGAGGCCGTCATGACCGCTACCGACCGGCCCGCCTCAGTGTCACGGACACAAACCCGTGCGGCAAAAATCGCCGCGTCTGCCCTGAACGTTTTTTACGGCGAGAAGCAGGCCCTTTTCGATGTCGGACTCGACATCCCCAGCAACCGGGTAACGGCGCTGATCGGCCCTTCCGGCTGCGGAAAGTCGACATTCCTTCGCTGTCTGAATCGGATGAACGATGTCGTCGCCGGCTGCCGTGTCGATGGCAGCATCACGCTCGACGGCGAGGACATCTACGACCGGCAGGTCGATGTGGTTCAACTGCGTGCGCGCATCGGGATGGTGTTTCAGAAGCCCAACCCCTTTCCGAAATCCATTTACGACAACGTCGCCTACGGACCGCGAATTCACGGACTCGTCAACAGCAACACCGAGCTTGACGAGCTGGTGCATACAAGTCTCGAGCGCGCGGGGTTGCTCGAAGAGGTCAAAGACCGACTCCGCGAACCCGGGACGGGGCTATCAGGGGGTCAACAGCAGCGTTTGTGCATCGCCCGAGCGATCGCCGTGAGCCCCGAGGTCATCCTGATGGATGAGCCGTGCTCCGCACTCGACCCGATTGCCACGGCCAGAATCGAAGACCTGATCTTCGAGCTGCGCGAGAAGTACACGATCGTCATCGTGACGCATTCGATGCAACAGGCGGCTCGCGTATCGCAACGCACCGCTTTCTTCCACCTCGGCACGCTCGTCGAGCACGGCCCCACCGAGCGGATCTTCACGAATCCGGTCGACGGGCGGACGCAGGACTACATCACCGGCCGATTCGGCTGATACCTGCCAACGGGCACGCGGCGGCGTGCCCGTTTCCTCGGCCCGCCGTGTTCTGCTATACCGCGGCCGCACGGAGGGAACCGATGACCTGGATTGTCACAAGGTTGTGCCGGGACTGCGTCGATACCGACTGCGTCACCGTTTGCCCGGTGGATTGCCTTTACCGCTACACGGGCAGCGACACAGCGACGTTTCCGAACCAGCTCTACATCAACCCGGACGAGTGCATCGACTGCGGCGCCTGTGAGCCGGCGTGCCCGTGGGAAGCGATCTTCGAAGAAGACGCGGTCCCCGAGGTATTCGCGGAGGATACCCCGCTCAATTATCGGATGATGGAACATACCGACGACTTCGAAGTGTGCCCGCATGACAACAAGCCGAACCCCTCTCCGGAGGACGTCGCAAAAAACCGAGAGAAGTGGGGATACAGCGGCTGATCAACGCAGCAGCAACGCTGTGTTTCCATCGGCCGGTGCCGCCGGCTGTCGCGCAGACACTCTTTGCGCTGCTGGTGCTCGCAGGCTCGCCAGGCGATGGCAGGGCCGAACAGGCTCACGAACCGTTTGCGGCGACCAGCCACCGCAGATTCGATGACGTCGAACACTGGGTAAAAGTTTTCGACGACCCGGAGCGCGACGCATGGCAGCGACCTGCCCTTGTCGTGACCGAGCTCGGCATCGAACACGGGATGAGAGTGGCGGATCTCGGCGCCGGCACCGGCTACTTCGCCGCCACTCTTTCCGAGGCGGTGGGAGAGTCAGGGGCGGTTTTCGCCGTAGAGACAGAGCCGGCGCTGGTCGCGCACCTGCTCGCGCGAGCGGAGCGTGAAGAGCTGACCAACCTTGTCCCTGTACTCGCGTCGACCGGTAATCCGCGGCTGCCGGCGGCCTCGATCGACATGCTGCTCATCGTCGACACCTTCCACCACATCGACGACAGACTGAACTACTTCGCGGACCTCAGGCAGGTCCTCGCGCCGGGCGGTCGTGTGGCGATCATCGACTGGAAGAAAGAGAAGCTGCCGGTGGGGCCGGCGCCCGATCACAAGCTGGCCGGCGAACAGGTCGTGCGAGAGATGCAACAGGCGCAGTACGAGCTCGCTGCGCAGTTCGATCAACTGCCCTATCAGTACTTCCTGATCTTCAGGCCACGGCCTCGGCCTGCCGACTGACCCGACCGAGCTTGTTGACGAGATCCGTGATCCGCAGTGGCTTGGCGATGAAATCATCAGCGCCCGCACGAACGGCCCTCATTCGCTCTCTGGCTCCGTCATTGGCTGTCAGCATCACGACTCGGAAGACTCCGGGCCGTTTCGCGACAAGCTCCTCGAGAATCTCGAAACCGTCAATTCCAGGAATCTCGACGTCGAGCCACAACACCGGATTGGCCCCCGCAGGGACCTCCAGCCGTGAAAGCATCGCGAGGGCGTCGTGCCCGGACTCGAACGCGGTAACCTCGTACCCTGCGCTTTGCAGAGCGAAGACCAGCATCTCCCGCAGACTGGGGTCATCCTCGACCACGTAGACCTGCGAGCTGCAGTCAGCCGCATCGCGCTGCTCGACGCGCAATCGGCAACGCTGCGCGGGCCGGCCTCTGCCCTGTGCTCGATCAAGCACGCGCGCGACGGTATCACCGGCAGCCGCGCCCACCACCGAAGCCTCCAGCACAACGGCGTCCGCTCCGATTCCGCTCGGCGAGAGACGTTCGTCCTGTTCGAGCTGATGGAGCGCACCGTCCACCCGCACGGCGACCTCGTCGGTGGTCGCATCGGCCACGGCCACGGCGATGATGTGGGGAGCCACACGAGCGACAAGATCCCTCGATGAGCGGAAGCTCGCGCGCACGGACTGTGCGACGGCATCGAGCGCCGCGTCTGCACTCTCCACGCCATGACGCGTTACGAGTCGCTCGAGGCCCTGGAGTTCCAACGTCGCGATCACGACGCCTGCACGCGACAGCATGTTCGGAGCGGCCTCATGAAACGCTGCTGCCGAGAGCAGTCCGGTAACCGGATCGCGCTGTGTCAGATCCTGCTTCGCTCGCTCACGCTCGAGGCGACCGAGCACACGCGCGCTCAGCTCCTCCTCCAGAATGGGCTTGGTGATGAAATCGTCAGCGCCGCTCTCGAACGCCTTCAACCGGTACTCCGGGCTCGTGTGGGCCGTCTGAATGACGATCGGCAGCGCGTTCCAGCGCTCGGACGCGCGGATGGCTCTGGTCACCTCGAGTCCGTTCGCGGAGGGCATATCGACGTCGAGCAGCAACAGGTCCGGCCGAGCTGTTTCGAGCGTCTCGAACACCCCGACCGCATCGGAGAGGCTGATGACTTCGCAGCCGAACCCACGCAGATTCGCTTCGACGAACTCGAGCACGGTGGGGTCGTCGTCGACCACCATGACGCGTCCAACCCGGGCCGTAGCTGCGGCGGACAGATCCTCCCATTCGCCTGCAAGCTGCGCCGGAGATGGGGTCCCGGCGAGATATCGATCCACGCCGGCTCGTGCCGCGGTCACACGGTGCTCCGTGGCACCCGCACCACCGACCAGTACAATCGCGGCGTTGCCGCTCTCGCGTTGGATGGCCCCTACCCAGTCGCAGTCCTCCTGTTGGGCGGGTACGCCACCGATCGTCACGATTTCATAGTCACCGGCACGCAGACGCTCGACGATCGCGGCAGGCGACGAATGGGTTTCCACCTCGTAACCGAGCGTTGCTGCGGCCTCGACCACGCTCGCGCTATACGAATCGTCGGTATGAAGCAGCAGGACGCGCCCACGACCGCGCTGTGCTTCGGAGTGCGCGCGCCGCTGCGCGCGTTTGTCCTGCTCGAGCACGACGGAGTGGGGTGAATCACATCGGACCAGCAGCTCGGAGATCCGCCCGAGTGCGGCGCGGATGTGCTCCAGATCGAGTTCGGCGTTGTCGTCGATTCCGCCCAGCCACTCGCGCACGAGGGTCTCCGCGTCGGCGGCGACGTCCCCGATACCGGGAAAGCCGAATGTCGCTGCGGAGCCGCGAATCTGGTGGAAGCGCCGGCGCACGGATTCGAGCACCGCGGTTCGCGCACGCTTTTCGACGGCGCGATCGAGTTCGACCTCCATCTCAGCGACGGTATTCCGCAGCGCCTCTGCGTAACCATCGCGCATGGGCCGGGCGATATCGGTAACCTCCACGGCCTCCTCGCGAAGCTGCTCGGGAAGACGCGTCGGTACCGTCTGAAGAATTTCGGCGATCTTGGCCTTCAGCTGCGAAGGCGTGAACGGCTTTTCTGCCCGGTAGTCCCAGGGGGTATCGCCCTCTACGAACGCTTCATCCATCGCGGAGAGAAGCAGAATCGGGATGTCACATGTCAGGTCTGCGGCCTTGAGAACCGCCGCCACTCGCGCGCCGTCGAGATCCGGCATCATGTAATCGAGGATGACCAGATCCGGGAGTGCTTCATGGGTCATGGCGATCGCTTCGGCGCCGTCCGCGGCGAGGCAGACTTCGTAGCCCTCACGCTTCAGGATCGAACCGATCAGTCGCCGGATCGCCGGATCGTCATCCGCGACGACCAGCTTCGGCTGCGGCCTGCACTCGTTGCTCAGTTGTCCCACGCCCGGATCTCCTGCGGCGCCCCGTCCTCACTCACGGCAGGATGCGCCGCTTTCCAAGAGCAACGCGCATGCCATAGCCCACCTGCCTTGCGATTCGCTCTGCGCAGGGTTTGCCGCGCGCGCCGCGCCCGATCGACCGGATCCGATGCCGGCGGGAGCGCATTTTCGTGCGCAAGGTGGACAGGTTCGCACACGGGGAGGCCCGATAGCCGGGCATTACCGTTTCTGCTAAACCCTCACGAATGGCGATAGCTCAGACGACTCCCGAAGACGCTCGGCAGATCCTCGACAGCGATGAAAATGCGCTCTACCTCGACGTACGCAGTCGACGGGAATTTGAGGCCGGGCATCCTGCCGGTGCGATCAACATTCCGATTGCGGACTCGAGCGGCGGGGGACCTCTGCAACCCAACCCCGACTTCCTGACAGTGGTCGAGCGACACATTGCGCGAGATCGCCGCGTGCTGGTCGGTTGTCAGAGCGGCGGCCGATCCGTCAAAGCCTGCGAGGTGCTCAGCGCGGCCGGCTATACGGACCTCGCCAATGTGCAGGGTGGCTTCGGAGGGGCGCGGGATCGAACCGGGCGTACAATTACCCCCGGGTGGAGCGAGTGCGGCCTGCCGACCGACACCGGGTCGCCCGACGGGCGAAGTTATGAGGACCTGAAAAATTCCTGAATCTGCGAAATTCCGGTCATTTTTCACACGATTTTAACGCAAACCTCACACGATCTCTGGGATCGGACTTCCTGCCATGCGAGAGATAACGAACATGGAGAAGAAATCCGTTCTGGTCGTTGAAGACGAAGAGGACATCTGCGAACTCATCCGTTACAACCTCGATCGCGAGGGCTACCGGGTCTTGTGCGCCGCCACCGGCGAGGACGGACTGGCAACCGCTCGCAGGGAGACTCCCGATGCGATCCTCCTGGATCTGATGCTGCCGGGCGTCGACGGCCTCGAAGTCTGCAGGCAACTCAAAGCCTCTTCGGAGACCTCGGCAATACCGATCATCATGGTCAGCGCACGCGGTGAAGAAGCCGAAGTCGTCAGCGGCCTCGAGATCGGAGCGGACGACTATGTCCCGAAACCTTTCAGCCCGCGCGTACTCATGGCTCGCACCAGAGCCGTCTTGCGACGACCGCGATCCACCCCGGATGACAGCGAAGCGCCATTGGACATCCACGGGATCCACATTCACCCGGGGCGGCACGAGGTATCGATCAGGGAAGAAAGACTCGACCTGACGTCAACCGAGTTCAAGATCCTGCATCTGCTCGCTCAACGGCCGGGGTGGGTCTTCACCCGCTATCAGATCGTCGACGGAATCCGTGGCCCCAACTACCCCGTCACCGAACGCGCGGTCGACGTTCAGATTGTCGCTCTGCGCAGAAAACTCGGTGCGACCGGCACACTGATCGAGACCGTTCGCGGTGTCGGGTACCGATTCAAAGAGTAGACGTTCATTGCAACCTCGACGGCTACTCTGGCACATCTTTCCGCCGATCATCCTGATCGTCATTTTATCTCTGGCGGCGATAAGCAGCTTCGCGTCGCGGACGATTCGAGAGTTCCATCTCGAGAACATGACGGGCGTCCTCGCCGCCCGTGGTGAGCTCGTGAAAGACACGCTTTCGAATCGCATCGGCACGGGGCGCGCCGCGCCCGGCAGTATCGACGAGACCGTG
Organism: Candidatus Nitrosopumilus sp.; assembly: GCA_964225545.1. GTDB lineage: Bacteria > Desulfobacterota > Binatia > UBA1149 > SPBQ01 > SPBQ01. The sequence continues at coordinate 12,060 of CAXQPB010000191.1, forward strand.
AAGCGGCTGGGACGCCTCAGCGACACCCGGATATCGGTCATCGAACCGGACGGGTCCGTCACTGCGGACTCGGCGAAAAACCCTGCCGTGATGACTGACCATTCCGACCGTCCGGAGATCATGCAGGCGCTGCGCGGCGAAACCGCCACTGCGATCCGCTACAGCGACACGCTGAAGAAAGACCTCCTCTACGTCGCGACACCGATGAGAAACAGTGAGGGTGACGTGATCGCGGTGATCCGCACGGCGCGCCCGCTGACAGCACTCAGCAGTGCCCTCGCGGTCCTGAACCGGCAGTTGCTGATCGGAGGTTTCGCGGTAGCAGCGGTCGCGGCGATCGTTTCACTGCTCGTCGCCAGGCGCGTAACCCGCCCCATCGAGGAGCTGCAACATGCTGCGACGCGGTTCGCCACAGGTGAGCTCAGCGTCCGACTCCCTGCGACCGGCTCCTCGGAGACGGCCGGGCTTGCGCGATCCCTCAACCTCATGGCGGCACAGCTCGACGATCGAATTCGAGACGTGGTCGAGCAACGCAACGAGCGAGAGGCCGTCCTTGCCGGAATGGTAGAGGCCGTGATCGCCGTAGACAGCCAGGAACGTATCGGCACGATGAACAAGGCAGCGGGGCTGATACTCGGCGTGAATCCGAGCAATGCTCTAGGCCGCAGCATCCAGGAGATCGCCCGCAACGCCGAGCTCCTCGCGTTCGTGTCAGCAGCGCTGCGCAGCGAAGAGGTGCTCGAGCGTGACCTCGACCTTCACGGAGATCGTCAACGCAGCCTGCAGGCGCACGGCGCGGCGTTACGGGACGCGCGCGGCACACGCATCGGCGCGGTGGTAGTACTCAACGACGTTACCCGGCTGCGCCGACTGGAGGCGATTCGCCGCGAGTTCGTGGCGAACGTCTCCCATGAGCTCAAGACGCCCATCACATCGATCAAAGGCTTCATCGAGACGCTGAGTGACGGCGCGATCAATGACCCCGAGGCGTCGGGGCGTTTTCTCGAGATCGCCTCTCGTCAGGCCGATCGTCTCGGCGCGATCATCGAAGATCTCCTCTCGCTTTCACGTATCGAGCAGGAGAGCGAGCATGGCACCTTGCCGTTGCATCGCGATCGCCTCTGGCCCGTGCTCGACGGCGCGTCGGCGATCTGCCGGCATCGAGCGGACGCGAAGCAGATCACGCTCGCTCTGGTATGCGACCCCGAGCTGGAGTGTGACATCAACGCGCCGCTGATCGAGCAGGCTGCGGTCAACCTGATCGACAACGCCATCAAGTACAGCGAGGATGGCGAACACGTGGCAATTTCGGTAACGATGGAATTAGAGACTGTCTGCATCGAGGTCGCCGATCACGGCAGCGGCATCGCCCCTCAACACCTGCCTCGTCTCTTCGAGCGTTTCTACCGCGTCGACAAAGCTCGCAGTCGAGGATTGGGAGGCACAGGCCTCGGGCTGGCCATCGTCAAACATATCGCACAAGCCCACGGTGGTTCGGTCGCAGTTCAGAGCGAGATCGGAGAAGGCGCTCGCTTCAGCCTGCGCTTACCACTCCAGCGCGGAGAGTCGGCGTGATAGACATGGCAATGCGATCTACCGACTCGGGGTTCTGATTACACGCACGCACTATGAAACATCTTGATCGAGAGATAGACCGATTGAAGCGCCACGTCCTGGCCCTCAGCGCAATTGTCGAAGAGAACGTAGGCAAAGCTGTCCGAGCCGCGATGGAGCGCGATCATGTACTCGCGCAGACGGTAGCCCGCTCGGACCGCCAAGTGGACGAAATCGAGGTAGAGGTCGAAGAGGAGTGCCTGAAGATCCTGGCCCTGCATCAGCCTGTAGCACTCGACCTGCGCTTCATCATTGCAGTGTTGAAGCTGAATAACGATCTCGAACGCATCGGGGACCTTGCGGTCAACATCGCTGAACAGGTCGAGCACTTCGGCAACGCCGACGACCCTCCGCTGCCGATCGACCTGACACGAATTACCAGCCTGACACAGGCAATGCTGCGTGACTCACTCGACGCCCTGGTCAACCGCGACCCGAATTCCGCCCGCCGGGTGTGCGCAGCGGATGACGATGTCGATGACTGTCACCACGAGATATCCCAGCAGGTAGAGGCGCTCCTCGCGGATACGGCAGAGGCCTCCGGGGTTACGACCCTGATCCACCTGCTTTCGGTTTCACGCTGCCTCGAGCGCATCGCGGATCTGGCGACGAACATCGCGGAGGATATCATCTACATGACCGAGGGCGATATCGTTCGACACGGGCACGGAAACTGAAGCGGGAAGACCTTGGCAAAGCATTCAAAGATCGTCCGAAGAGTTTCGACGGGATGGCAGGGGATCGTCCGGCGTCGCTATAAAGACGAGCAAGACGGACATCGCGACATCAACAGACACAACCTCCTTGGCCATACCGACGACGAGCGATCCTCGTCGGTCGTACGCTACTTCGAGATCGAGCCCGGAGGCCATTCGACGCTGGAGCGACACTCACACACGCATTTCGTTGTCGTACTGACCGGAAACGGCCGGGTCATACTCGGCGACAGCGTCCACGAGATCGGTCCCTTTGATTGCGTGTATGTCGCACCCGATGACTTCCACCAGTTTCACGCCGGCCCGGAACAGCAACTCGGTTTTCTGTGTATCGTCGATCGCGCGCGCGACCGGCCGCTGCGCCCCGATGACGAAGAGCTCGCGCGGTTGTGCGCCGGCCCGGCGGGGGAGCTGATCCGTTCGACACTGTCGGGCGCCGACCGGCAACGCGCCGTGCAGAGTCACGGACCTTCAGCCGGTTGCGCCGTACCGCCGGCGTGGGAGCAGGCTGCACTTCTCGCCAACGAGTCCTTCTATGTGGCTTTCGCCAGCCGCGACGTGGAATCGATGGGCGCTGTCTGGGCCGGCAAGGCCCCGGTCACCTGCATCCATCCCGGATGGAACCCGCTCCAGTCACGCGAGACCATCATGAAGAGCTGGCAGGCGATTCTGTCGGCAGCAGACGGACCGGAGATACGCTGCCTGGCCCCGCGGGCCGTCGTGTATGGAGATACGGCCGTCATCACCTGTTTCGAGCAGGTCGCGGGAACCGTCCTCGTGGCGACCAACACGTTCATTCGGGAGGACGGCACCTGGAAACTCGTGCATCATCAGGCCGGGCCGGCGGCATCCCGGCCGCCGGTGGATGACGAAGAAGATCCGGACAGCGACCCGTCTCCGCGCACGCTCAACTGACCGGCGACCCCTTACAACCGTTCCCAGTTCTCCCCATCGCGACGCACCTCGCGTTCGGCTTCGAGCTTTTTCAGGTGCGAGCGCACCGACATCGCTGCCGCCGGATGCAGAAATTCCGGCACGTCGGAGTAGATCCGTTTGACCAGGCCCTCGACCGTCGATTCCCCGCTCTGCAGGGCATCCAGAATCTGCGCATCACGCAATCGCCGGTGTTCGATATACTCGGTGACCTTGGCGTGAGCGTTGCGAATCACAGGTCCGTGTGCGGGGTAGATGACATCGACATCGAGCTCGAGCAGGCGTTCAAGCGAGGCCATATAGGCTCCGAGATCTCCATCGGGCGGGATGACAGTCGTGCCGGCACCGAGAACATTATCTCCGGTGAACACGGCGCGATCCTCGGGGAGATGGAAGCAAAGGTGATCTCGCGCGTGCCCGGGTGTCCATAACGCGATGAGTGTCGCGCCATCGGTTTCGATCGTGGCCCCCTCGTCGATCGACGTGAAGGCGAGGTCTCCGTCGTAATCCGCACACGACTTCTTGGAGACCTCAAGTTCTCCGAACCGCTCCCGGACTCCGTCGACGCCGCCGACATGATCCGGGTGACCGTGGGTCAGGACGATCTCCTGTATGGCATCGCCGCCAGCCGTCTCCGTGAGCGCGCGTCCGAGGAGGTCAAGATAGCCGGGCACGCCCTGACCGGTGTCGAGCAGGATCCGACGCCGCCCCGTCCCGATCAGGTAGGTGTTGGTTCCCGGCCCGGTGAACGGCCCGGGATTCAGGCCCAGAGTCACACTCACGCGATCGGACCACATATCGATCTCGGCCATCTGGAGACCGATCATCGTGTCCGTGACGACCCTTTTCTTATCGCTCATAGGCGTCGGCTAGCAGTGGGTACGGGCCCAGGCAAAGGCCGTGCTACCGGCCCGCCCGACGACGCGAATGCTTTTACTTCCCCGCGAGAGAAAAAAGGCGCTTTCGTTCACCGGGCTCACCCTTGAACCGACTCGGGCCTGGCGGCGGTAACGACGCCGTCCCCCTCGAGCTGCGCGATCTCGTCCTGTGAAAACCCTGCTTCCTCCAGAATAGTCGCGGTGTCGTTTCCCGGCACACAGGGCGGACAGCGGACCTCTCCCGGAGTGCGGCTGAAGCGAGGCGCCGGCGCGGGCTGTTTCACACCCGCGACCTCGACAAATGCCCCTCGCGCTTTCATGTGCGCATGATCTGGTGCCTCTCCCAGAGAGAGAACCGGAGCGAAGCAGACGTCGCTCCCTTCCATGATCTCACACCACTCATCTCTGGTTTTCGTCCGGAAGAGTTCGGCAAGACGCTCGCGCATCAGCGGCCAGCTGCCGGCGTCAAGCTGCCCCGGCAGGGTCTCGTCGGTCAACTCGAGTCGCGCCAGCAGCTCGGCATAAAACTGCGGGTCGATCGAGCCTATCGAAACATACTTTCCGTCGCGGGTCTCGTAGACGTTGTAGAAGTGTGTTGCACCATCCAGAAGGTTGCTGCTGCGGCGGTCTTGCCAGAAGCCTGCGGCGAACGCACCGTAGAGAAACGAGATCAGCGAGGCCGCCCCGTCGACCATCGCGGCATCGACAACCTGCCCCTTGCCGGATCGTGCCGCCTCAAAGAGGCCCGCGACGACACCGAGCGCCAGGAACATCGCCCCGCCCCCGAAGTCACCGACCACATTCAGCGGAATCGTAGGCGGTTCGCCGTCGCGCCCGATCGCGTGCAGCGCACCCGTCAATGAGATGTAGTTGACATCGTGTCCGGCGGCCTCGGCCAGTGGACCTTCCTGTCCCCAACCCGTCATTCGCCCGTAGACGAGTTTCGGGTTGCGCTCGAGACAACTCTCGGGACCGATGCCGAGTCGTTCTGCAACACCCGGCCTGAACCCTTCGATCAGCGCGTCAGCCCGATCGACGAGCCGCAGCACGATCTCGACCCCCGCGCGCTGCTTGAGGTCCAGAGCGATCGAGCGACGCCCCCTGCCATGAACGTCGAACTGCACGCTGCCCCAGCCCCCGAACATCCCGGGTTTCTGACGGTCGACGCGAATGACGTCCGCGCCCAGATCGGAGAGCAGCATTCCGCAATACGGCCCCGGCCCGATGCCTGCGATCTCGATTACGGTTACGCCGTGCAGTGGCCCCATCGGTAACACCTCGTCGTTCTATTTTTCAGCGCGACGTCAGCGCCACGCGAACACCGGTTCCTCGAAACCATCGACGCGGGTCGCCCGCCCCTGCAGGCCGACCTCGCGGAACTGGTAGAGTACGGACGCCGTGGGCGCATGAATATGTGTATCGAGGAGCGGGATCGAAATGACCGGCAGGTCGCTTTCGGGAATCTCGCGAAGATGCGGAACCTCGGGGGCCTCGAGATCACTGACCGGGATGCGATACACAGCGGCGACCTCTCCCGGGTCGGGGACCATTCGCGTCGCGCGGTCACACCAGACCACGACCGGTGTGATCAGATACCCTGACCGACTGAGATAATCATCGAGGAGGCCTACCACGACCGCTTCATCCGCCGTTATTCCGACCTCCTCCTCCAGCTCGCGCAGCGCCGCTTCTATCGGCCCCTCACCGTGCTCATGCCGTCCTCCCGGCAGAGCCCACTGTCGCTTGTGCGACCCTACGCGCGCAGTGCGTTTCGTGAGGACGAAGCAGCAGGACCCACCTTCATCCGGCAGCAGCGTCACCGCGACGCTCGCGATCTTCCGGCCGTGCCCATCCGCCGTCCGTCGATCAAAATCATCGAGGTTCTGCGCGATCGATGCGCGCAGGGAATCGTCGTGACGTCTCAGTGCGCTGTCTCAGTCCGGATAACGGATCTTGCACTGCCGGGTCGTCGGCACCGACTGGCAGGTGAGGACCCAACCGTCGCCGATCTCCTTCGCCGAAAGAAAATCGTTGTTGAGCATTTTGACCTGGCCTGCTTCGAGCTTCGCCATGCAGCAGCCGCAGAAGCCATCCGTGCACGAGAACGGCGGCTCGAGACCCGCGGCCTGCGCGGCGACGAGGACAGTCTGCCCCCGTTCGTAAGCGACCTCGCTCGATTTCCCGTCGAGATGAACCTCGATCGATTCCGGCAGGTCACCGCCGACGCTCGCGGCCTTTTCGGCATAGGCCTCAGCGGCGACGTCAGGGTCGGGCGGAGATACGAACTCTTCACTGTGGACGCGCGCTTCCGCAACACCCGCAGCGACGAGTGCCTCGCGGACGATGGCCATGAAGGGTGCGGGCCCGCACATGTAAAACTCGGCGTCGAGCCACCCCTCGATCATGGTGGCGGCACGACCGGCGTCGAGGTATCCGTCTGTATCGTCGAGCGTATGAACGATCTCGAGCCGCCCCGGGTTCGCCTCACAGAGCTGTGCGAGCTCGGATGCGAAGATAATCGAGTCCCGGTTCCGATTCGCATAAACCAGCTTCAGCCGCCGCGAAGTGGTCGCAAGCGCGGTCTTGATGATCGAGATGACCGGAGTGATTCCACTGCCGCCGCCGAACAGTAAAACCGGATGGTCCCCCTGCTCGAGCGTGAACAGCCCGCCCGGCGGCAACACCTTGAGAATATCTCCGGCCTTCACCTGATCGTTCAACCAGTTGGAGATCCGGCCGTCGTCGACCCGCTTGACCGTTACCTTGTGCTCACTCTCGGTGTCGGGTGAGCTCGCGAGGGAGTAGCAACGGACCAGATCCTTCCCCTCGAAGGGAATTTTCAGCGTCAGAAACTGCCCGGCCTTGTAGCGGTACGAGCTCGCCAGCTCCTGCGGTATCTCAAAAATGATCGAACGTGCGTCGGGGGTTTCCTCGACGATGCGTGCGACACGCAGGTCGTGGTAGGCGTGGTCCGGGTGTTCAGCAAAGGGGTCGATCGTACTCATCTCGTCCTGGCGCTCAAGGGGATTCCGGCACGGGAACAACCGCACCGGTCGCCGATCATAATAGCGGCTGCCCGCTGTCCGACTCAATCCGCACAACGGGTTTCATCGAGGCAACAGGCGGCCGAAACTCTGAATCTCTCCAACCAGCGAGGCCGGCGCCTCGACATGGAGCCAGTGTCCGGCTGCCGCGACGGTAACGATCGAGGCGGCAGGAAACAGTTCTCGGATGCGTATCTCGTCGGATTCGGTGACGTAGCGACTCCAGGCCCCACGGATGAATCGCGCCGGTCCCCCGAACACCCGTTCAGACTCGATCGACGCCGCGATGTCCGACGTCGAGCGCACGAGGCCCGCGAGGTTGCATCGCCAGGCGAACCCTTGATCGCTGCGGAAGAGATTCATCAGCGCGAAATTACGGGTTGCCGCGTCAGGGATCTCGCTTGCCAGTCGCTGATCGACCTCCTCACGGCTGTTCACCGAGGAGAGGTCGATCCGGCACAGCGCCGCGATGACGTCAGCCGGTCCGCCCTCGAGCGCGTAGGCACGCGGGGCCATGTCGACGACAAGCAGCCCGGCCACCAGGTCGGGGCGGTCGAGCGCTAGCCGCATCGCCGTCTTGCCGCCCATGGAATGGCCGAGCACCACAGCCGGGCCGAGGTCCATTGCCTCGATCATCCCGGCGACATCTTCCGCCATCGCGGGGTAGTCGTGCAGCACAGAGTGCGGGGAACGCCCATGGTTGCGCGCATCGAAAGACACGACGCGCCAGGTAGCGCTCAGCGTGCGAGCGATGCCGCGCCAGTTCGCGAGTGATCCGAGCAGGCCGTGAAGGATGACGATCGGTCGCCCGTCGCCCCGCTCCTCGCAGTTGAGCCTCAGGGCAGCGCTTGGTTCAGTTGGCGACACGCTCCAGCAGGGTCTCGATGCCCGGGGAATCTTCCGTTCTCACGACGAGTGAGAAACGCTCGCGGGACTGCGCACCGCGACGCTCGAGTTGCGGGACAGCGCCGGGATAAAGCCGGCTCACCAGGCCTTCGATGGCCGGAGCGAGCGCTTCGAGCGTACCCGGCTCGTTGGGCGCGTTGAGCCGGTCGTTGCAATAAATCTCGATCGCACTGGTGTCGAAGCGAAGTTCGCTCGCGAGCGACGCCTCGCTCTCCAGCAGGCTGCAGGCCGCAAGCGCACGCTGGGCTGCCAGATGCACCCGGTGCGCGACACCTTCGATCGCCGGGCGCCGGAAGTAGTACGTGACCCCGCGCAACCCGTCCGTCTCGTCGAGCGCATAAATGCCTTCATAGCCGACAAGCAACACGCCCGGCCCTGACTTCACATGGCTGTAGTCGGCAACATCGATCAGCAGATCGGGGACCGCAGCCTGTTGGATCCACCGGTGGAATACCGGGATCACGTCGACAAGAGGCAGCGTTCCGCCGGATTCGCCCTGCTCGGCGTTCCGGCAGAGAAGCTTTACACCGATTCGCTGGAGATCATCCATGCCGTTACCGATTCAGACCGCGCCGCTCGTTGCGACACCGGTCTCGAGCATCCGAGCGTGACACGAGTGTGCCGCCTCGATGAAAAGATTCGCTTCCTCGACGAGATGGTGGGCAGCCTCCGCCGTGAACGTACGATCGCGGTCATCGTGCCGGTGGAACAGATACCCCGCGAACTTCCCGCCTGCGTACTTGTCCCAGAAGATCTGGGTATCGTACAGACGAGTTCGGAACTCCGACACGATCGCGTCGGGCCGATCGGGTGCATCGTAGAACAGCAGGCGGACGAGACCGTGTGCGGCGGTAAGCATCGCGCGGTAGGCAAGCTCGTCGGCGCCCCGGACATCACCGTCGTCAAGCAGCAGTTGCGCGTCGAACGCCTCCTGCTCGGCTTTTTGCAGGTCGAAGTCGATACGATCCACAACTTCACCGGCACACTCGCCGACTCCGAGGTCCGAGAGCGTGAACTCCCGAGGATCGCGCCAGTCCGAGTAGAGCGTCTTGTCCTCTTCATACGCCGGGACGGTCGTGAACTCGTCCACCAGCTTACGCAGCTCTTTCTTGCCGACGCGCTGCACGAAGTCCTGAAAAGACTCCTCTTTCTCGCGCTCGCGCAGGTAGCGGTCGCTGATCGCGGTGACGAACTCGGGCACCCGCTTGGACGGCACGGCGCCGATCGCGAGACCGTAAGAGCCGGCGTTTTCCTGCCATTTACCGCCGAGAATGACCTGGAAGTGCGGCACCGTGGTCCCGCCGACCTTGCGGCTGACGCCGTAGAAGCCCAGATCGGAAATATGGTGCTGTCCGCAGGAGTTGAAGCAGCCGCTTACCTTGATTCGCAGGTCGCGGATCGCCTGATCGAGCTCCTGCGATTTGGCCGCCAGCCTCTCACTCAGCTCGCCTGCCAGACCGCGCGAGGACGCGATACCGAGCTTGCAGGTGTCGGTGCCCGGGCACGCGGTTACATCGACGATCGTTCCGGCACCCGGTGCGCCCAGTCCGGCCGCTTCAAGCGCCCGATAAACTTCCGGCAGATCCGTCTCGCTCACCCACCGCAGTACGATATTCTGCTCGACAGTTGCCCGGATGTTGTCGCCGCAGTAGCGACGGGCGATGTCCGCGATCGCGCGCATCTGCGCTGCGGTCGCATCCCCCAAGGGCAGACTCACGGTTACGACCGCGTAGCCATCCTGTCGCTGGCGGTAAACGTTCGTTTCACGCCAGGCAGCGAACTCCTCAGGAACCGCCGCGCCGTTCAGTGCGGTGCCTTCCTTCAGCGGGCTCTCGCCCTGCGCCGCGACGCCGTCTATGTACGAAGACCAGCGATCGTCGGCAGGCAGCTTGGTTCGCTCCTCGGCCACAAGTCTCTTGAACTCGTCGATCCCGAGCTTGGCGATCAGAAACTTGATCCGGGCGCGGGCGCGATTCTTTTTCTCGCCAAGCCTCGCAAAAACACGAGACATCGCCTGCGCAAGCGGCAGAATTTCGTCCTCGGGGACGAAGTCGTCAAAAAGTTTCGCTTTGTACGGGACCGTCCCGAGCCCGCCACCTACATAGGTCTCGAACCCCCGGACCGGCTTGCCGTCCACGGTTCGCGTACGCGCAATGAACCCGAGGTCGTGCATGCTGACCAGCCCGCACGCGTGCTGCTCGCATCCGGAGAAAGCCACCTTGAATTTGCGGCCGAAATCCTGGGCATCATCGTGCCCGAGGAGAAAATCGGCCGTGGCCCGAGCGTAGGGCGTCACATCGAACGTTTCGTCGCGACAGACGCCCGACAAAGGGCACGCGGTGATGTTACGGACGGTATTCCCGCATGCCTCCCGTGTCGTGATGCCGACAGCCGCCAGGCGCCGCATCAGGTCAGGGGTGTCCTCGAGATGAACGAAGTGGAGCTGGAAATCCTGCCTCGTGGTGACGTGACAGATGCCGTCAGAGTACTCCTCACACAGGTCTGCCAGAGACTCCATCTGCTCGGCGCTGAGCCCGCCGAACGGGATCTTGATCCGCTGCATCCCCGGCGCGTCCCAGACGGTGTCGGGACCTTTTGTCAGCGCCTGACGCTCGTACGGCAGTTGTTTCTCGGTCACTCCATCGTGGCGCTGCCCGTTGTCGTAACGCTGGCCGTAAGCACCACGGCGCAGGCGGGTCTCGGCGAACAGCTTATCGTCGATCTTCCCCTGACGCTTGAGCTCGATCTGCCCCTCGAACTGATCGATCTCCTTCCCGAGATCTTCCGGGATGGCTGCTCCGAGCTCTTCTTTCCAAGTCTTCATCTCATGCTCCCTGAATGAGCGTGCCCCGTCGAATCTCTGATCTACTGCAGCAATCTGCGGCAATTCGGGCTCCGCAGCCCGAACCGGAATCGTACAGTCTGCCGGGCCTGACGACAAATCTCCAACAATTCTGAACGGATCCGGATCCGTTCAGACACCGCTCACAATATAGGGAGCCGGGCCGGGAGCGACGGGAAGCAGGCCGGCGAGCCGCCCGTGCGACCACACGTAGCAGGGCCCCGAACCGCAGCCCGGCGCGCAAATGGTAGAGAGGGACGGCCTCATGCGGCTAGAATCATACGGGGGCTGCCTGACCGAATCTGCCGGGACAGGCGAGTGACGTGAGCGAGGTGGACGCGATGAACCGGACAAGCCAGATGAACGACCCGAGGCACGAGCTTTCCGAGCGGACCCGATGCGGTCGACGCGCGGCAATCCGCGCGGCGCTGGTACTCACGCTCTGCGCGGCCCTGGCGGGGATCGCCTCCGGCCCGCCGGCGTCTGCCGAGCCGGTCCGCAGTCGTTTCGTCGAGGCCGAGCTCGTCAGCAACGTCAAAACCATCGAGCCGGGAGTTCCGTTCGAGATCGCGCTGCGCCTGTCCATGGAACCGGGATGGCACACGTACTGGGAGAACCCCGGAGATACCGGCCTGGCCACCACGCTCGACGTCGAACTCCCCGACGGATTCACGAGCGGCGAACTGCGCTTCCCCTACCCTCACCGATTCGAGTCGGGTGCTTACGTCAGTTACGGCTACGAGGGTGACGTCCTGATCGTTCAGAGCGTTACCCCTCCGGCAACGCTCGAAGCCGGAGAGCAGCGCTACATCGCGGCGCGTGCCGAGTGGACCGTATGCCGCGAAGATCTCTGCATGCCGGGGGGTGCGGACCTGGGTATCGAGCTTGGTTACGCGCAGAGCGGCGGAGGACAGCCGGACGGTTACTGGAGCAAACGGATCGAGTCGAATGCGCCGCTGATGCCCAAACCGGCCGTCCAGTGGACCGCCTCCGGTCGGGTCGAGGCGCGTGACGTGACGATCACGCTCACCCCTGATGCCGGCATGCAGCACGATCCGGGCACGATCGAAGTCTTTGAGCGGCGCCGTGGGACACTCGACCACGAACGCACCCCGCAGATCGAAACCCGCGGTGACGGCATCGAGATCAAGCTCGGTCTCGCCTCGAAAAAAGCACCGGACGAACTGGAACTGGTGCTCGTGGCATCGCGCGGGTGGACCGCGGAGGGGACTCCGCGAGCGATCGTCGCCTCCGCGCCGCTCTCGAGGTGAGCGGCGCCTCTCAGTCCTGCTGCCCGCCTGCGGCCTGAAGCATCTTCTCGATCGCCGCGCGCAGCTCGTTTTCCTGATCCTCGCCGCTGAAGCCGGTCGATGAGTACCGCACGACTCCTTCGTTATCGACGATGAACGTCGCCGGCATCTCGTAAACGAGAAACTTGCCCTTCAGCAGCGCTTCGGGGTCGGTAACGATCGGGAAGTTGACCTCGAACCCATTCGCGAAGTCCACTGAACGCGCTGCCAGCGTATCGACCCCGACACCGACAATCTTCAATCCTCGGTCTTTGAACTCCTCCGCGTATCCGACGAGATAGGGAAACTCTTTTTTGCAGGGGCCACACCACGATGCGAAGAAGTTGACCAGCGTGACCTGGCCGCGGAACTCGGTCGAGTCGAGCTTGTTGCCCTCGGTGTCCTCGGCCTGGAAGTTCGGCACCGGCATATCGACGACGGACTCGAGGTTCGGTCGGATCATCGAAGCATCGACCATCGCGGCGGCGATATTCTCATCCGCGCAGCAGCGGAAACCCGTCGTTCGGTTGCGGCTGCCCGCCGGCGTACTGAACGACCGACGGTTGCAGGCCGCGCCGGTCGCGCTCGACATCGACCCTCCGAGCAAAGTCGGCTTGTCGTTGGCGGCATCGGTCCATTCGGCGATGTTCCCGGCCTGGTCGAAGACACCCGAAGGCGTTCGGCACTTGTCCCGGGAGCCCGCCGGTGCCGCTGCGCCGGTGCGTTTGTCTTCACGATCCACGCAGTAGCCGTCTTCGTGATAGGGCCCGTAGGGATACATGTCGCCCTCGACGTCATCGTCGGCGAACATACGATTGTTGTTGTTGTCGACCGCCGGCTTTCCGGTGCACGCCGAGACCCACTCTTCTTCAGTACAAAGACGTTTTCCGGCTTTCTCGCAGGCTTCGCCGGCGGTGTAGTAATCGGCGTGCGCGGGCTCGAGTCCCGGCTGACTGACGGCTTTGCCCTCGATCGTAATTGCGGCCTCATACGGGTCGATGAAGAAGGTGCTCGACGAGGTGCTGGCCTCGATCATCGACGTCCCGTCCGGTTTCGGGGCCATCGAGACCTTTCCTGCGTCGCCTTTTCGCGCCCCGGCCTCCAGCGCCTTGTCGATGTAATACGAGAGAATCGCTTCGGTCGCAGAACCCGTGACGAGGCGGTTATTGATATAGGTTCGCGGCGTTCCATAGATGCCGGCGAACAGGCCTCCTTCAACGTCTTCGCGGATCTGCGCCTCGGTCTCCGGGCTGCTGTAACAGCTGTCGTAGGCAGCCTTGTCCAGCCCGAGCTGTTCGGCGTACTCCGGAAGCGCCTCCACGCTCAGTGAAGCCTGGTTGTCGTAGAGCAGATCGTGCATCTCCCAGAACTTACCCTGCTCGCCCGCGCAGTGCGCCGCGTAGGCCGCCTCGCAGGCAACGGGGTGCTTGTCGAAGCCGCGCATCGCGCGATTGCAGTTGATGTTCATCGGGAAGTGCTTCATCACGAATCGTACGCGATCACCGTACTTGTCGTGCACCCTGTCGAACGAGTCCGCGAGTCTCCGGCAGTAAGCGCACTGGAAATCGGCATACTTCACGACCGTGACTTCGGCATCGGCGGGCCCATACCAGAACTCCGATTCGTCATCGAGTACCGGCTCGAAATAGGTCCACCCGTCGTCGGTCTTCTTGCCGCCGCGTACGCCGCGGTCGGTGGACTGCATGTTCGCCAGGCCTGTGGGCGCGGCCTTGGCCGGAGAAGCCGGCACGGCTGCCTGTGGTTTCGAGTACTGTGCATCGTTCCCCGAAGCGGGGGCCGGCGTCGCGGTCACGACGTCCTCGTCCGGAGCGATGACCACGTCTTCGGCCAGTTGCGCGTCGATCCGTGCCTTGTACGCAGCCTCCATCCGTTGCTGGGCGATCGAGTTGCCGCCGAGCGCGAGTGCCATCGCGCCTGCGAAAACCATCAGGGCAACCGGTACCGGAGCGCGCAACGAGCCGAGCGACTTCAGCGAGTCACGGACCGCGTCGACCGGTGACCCGGCGCCGGCGGCGAACGCCAGACCGGTGAACAGCAGGTTCACGCCGTACAACGCGATACAGTACAGGCAGTACGAACGGATCCAGACCGACGAGACAAAGCCGAGATAGGCCGAGTACGCGACGGTCAGCATCCCGATCGCGGCTACAGCCTTCAGCGCGATGTCTCCGCGTTCACGCGCCAGCCGATTGGCCCCGGGGACACGCCCCTGGATCGCGACCCAGGTCATGTACGCGATGACGATGTAGGTCGGCACCGCAAAAAGCGCGATCGGAATCCCCATGAACTCCGACCACTGAGACAGATTCACCGCGTCGCAGTTGATCGCACCGCCGAGGTTGCAGCTCGACTCGTAGTCGGGGTCGAGCGTGATCTTGAGCTTGTGGCGTATCAGGTAGAAGGCCACGCCGAGGCCCGCCACGAGTGTCGCGAGTTGAGCGTACAGCAACCCGGCTCCACGAGCGGCGCCACTGGCAGGCCGGCTTCCACCGCCACTGCGTGATCCGCCGCCAGCCCCCGCCGAGTGCGGCGAGGCGCCCGCGGCCGGGCCGGGCTCTGCCGCAGGTCGAGCGGCCGCAGTCCCGCTTGTCGTGCCTGCTTCGGCCGCCGGTGAAGACGCCGGGCGGCCGGGCGCCGCAGCCGTCCCTGCTGCTGCCGGGGCCGCAGACCTCGCCGCGGCTTCTGTGTTCGCGTCTCGCGACCCCGAAGTCTCAGGCGCCGCCGCTTTCTCACCGGGTCCGGACACCCGTACTGTGGTCTCGGCGCTCGGGGCCGAGCGTCTCATCCGACTCGAAACCGAAGGGGCATCCTCCGGACCGCGCACAGTGACGGTCACACTGGCGTCGGTCTTCGAGTTGTCGTTCTTCTCGCCGGCGCCCGAGGAGTTGACGCCCTTGCCTTCACCCGCACCTGACTTGCGCGCCTTCTTCGCCTTCGACTTCCTGCCCATTTACTGCTTGTCCCTTGTAGTCTCCGACCCGTGTCCGATGCCGCAGAATGCGTGGTTCGCATCGATGGCGCATGGACCACCGGTCTCGGTCCAGCGGGCGCTCTTTGCAGCTCGCCCGCGCATCCCCTCGCGGCGTCATTATAGGCGAAAAGTCACGACAGCGAAGAGCCGCGTTCTGCACTTGTCATCCTTCTTCCTGCAGTTGTGTGCGCTCCTGAAAGCGTTGCGCCACAGGGACGTAGAGGATCGCGGTTGCGAGCATGACAACGCTGAAAAACGCATAGTACGCCTGGCCCGAGAGGCCGCCCTCGGAGCCCGCCCCGAAGAAAAAGTTGACGGCCGAGGTGAAGAGGTTGCCGGCCGACACCGAAAGCAAGTACAGCGACATGATTACCGACTTCATCGAACGCGGGGCCTGCGTATAGGAAAATTCAAGGCAGGTGATGGAGACAAGGACCTCGGCGGCCGTCAGGATCACGTAGGCGAGCAGCTGCCAGGCGATGCTCGGCGTCCCGCCCTCCGCGATACTGACCTCGATTCCCAGCGGCACGAGGAAAGCCGCGACCGTGAGAAACAGGCCGATGCCGATCTTCCGCAGCGCGGTCAAAGCGAACACGCGGTTCATCGCCGGGTACAGGATGTAGGAGAACAGCGGGATGAAGATCAGAATCAGAACCGGGTTGACCGCCTGAATCTGCGAGGAATACCACTCGATTCCGAGGAAGTGCCGATCCATGTGTTCGGCCTGCAGGACCCACGCAGAGCCGGTCTGGTCGAACAATGCCCAGAACATCGCGACGAAGGCGTAGATCAGCATCAAGCGGAGCAACACACGCTCACGCAGCGCTTCGACGAGCTCACGCTTGAAGGCGTGGCCTCTGGCCGGCACGTGGACAAAACGGCCACGTCCGAGCCAGAACACCCACGTCGCGATCAACATCAGCAACCCGGGAATCCCGAACGCGACGTGCGGCCCCATGCGGTGCAGCAGAATTGGTGTCAGCAGGCTCGAGATGAACGCGCCGAGATTGATCGCGAAATAGAACCACCCGAACACACGCTGGAGCAGGTGGCCGTTGGTCGCTCCGAACTGATCACCCACATGCGCGGACACGCAGGGCTTGATCCCCCCGGACCCGATCGCGATCAGCGTCAGTCCGACGGCAAGCCCCATGCGCGTCTCGTCGATGGCGAGCGCCGCATGACCGAGACAGTAGACAATACTGAGCGCGAGGATCGTCCGGTATTTGCCGAGGAAGAGATCCGCGACAAACGCCCCGAGGATCGGAAAGAAATAGACCGCTGAGCTGAACATATGGTAGTAACCCAGCGCCTCGGACTCCGACATCGTATCGACTGTGCCGTCGGCGGCGTGGAGATAACGCGTCATGAAGATCACGAGAATCGCGCGCATGCCGTAGTAGCTGAAACGCTCGGCAGCCTCGTTCCCGACGATGAAAGGGATGCCCGGAGGGATACGGTCGGTTGCCTCCGGAGCGGTTCTATACGGTGCAGCGCCGCGTACAGGCGCACGCACGTCCGATTCTGCCGGGCTCTCGTTCCTCATGCCGGACCGCGATGTAGCACATCGCGCCGGTCAGGTCGCGCAACCGCCTCTCAGAACGCGGCCGGGCAATGGCCCGTCTGAATCGAGCGCGTCGTGATCGTCCTCGCGGAGTATCACGCCGTTGACGATGACCGCGTCGATCCCCGCCGCTCTCGATATCAGGCGATCGGCGCCCGCGGGCTGATCCTCGACGCGCTCGAGAGCCGAGCACCCGATGGTCTGCGCATCGAATACCACCAGGTCCGCGGCCATCCCGTTCTCGATGCGCCCCCTGTCCGTGATTCCGAACACCTCCGCCGCCCGTGAGGTGAGCAGACGGACGGCCTGCTCGAGGGTGAGCACGCCCTTCTCGCGGGTCCAGTAAGCGAGGAGATAAGTAGCGAAACAGGCGTCGCAGAGCTGGCTGGCATGCGCGCCGGCATCGGAGAGGCCGAGTACTGTGGCGGGATGTGTGAGAAGCTCCGCGATCGTCTCCTCGGTCCTGTTGGCGACGGGAACCCGGAAGCGTGCTTCGAGATCGGACTCCAGTCCGAGATCGAGCGCGAGCTCGGCGGGATGCAGCCCGAGTTCGTCCGCGACCTCGCTGAGGTTACGTTCGTTCAGTTGTTCGCGTCCGGGAACATTCGCGATGATCGTGTCTTCCCAGCGGCCACCGATCAGCGCCCCGCCCGAGCCGGCTGCAAACTCGGCCCGGAACGCAGGGTCTGCGTAGATACGCTTCTTGCCCTCGAGGTCGGCGGCAGACACCGGCTGGAAGAGTTCGAGGCTTTCAAAAGGAAACGGCGCCTTCCACTGATACTCGAACATCAGCGGACGACCGGTAACCTGCGGGACCACATGGATGCCGTCAGCCTGAAAAGCCGTGTGCTGCTCCAGCACATCCCGGTGCCCATCGGGGCCGAACAGGTCGGCGAGCAACGCAGTCCAGCTGATTGTAATCCCGAGGCTCGAGGCGATGTCCGCAAGTTCATCGAACAGCAGGCCGATACCGATCGTGGCCTGCATCATTCCACGACCGCTGTCGCGCAGTGCGCCTGCGATCTCTTTGATCTCCTGCGTATTCGCCAGACGACTCGGCACAGGCTTGCCGGCATATCCGACGTGCGTGGGAGCCTTCGAGGTCGCGAAACCGAGCGCGCCTGCCTTCAGAGCCTCCGCGACGAGCGCACGCATCCGCGCAACCTCCTCGGCGGTCGCCTCCCGCTCCGTCGCATCTTCCCCCATCACGTACAGTCTCAGCGGCGTATGACCGATAAGCGCCGCGACGTTGATCGCCGTGCCGCGGCTTTCGACCGCATCAAGGAACTCGGGAAAGGTCTCGAAAGGCCAGTCCGTCCCGACCCCCGCACGCAGGGCGTCGAGAGACATTCCCTCGACGTTCTCCAGCGTTCGCAGGATGAGGTCACGATGCTCGGGTCGCGTCGGTGCAATCCCGAATCCGCAGTTGCCTACAACCACCGACGTCACTCCGTGCCAGGGAGAGATCGTCAGCATTCGATCCCAGAAAAGCTGGGCATCGTAGTGCGTGTGGACATCGACAAACCCGGGTGAGACGATTCGGCCCTCGGCGTCAACCCGGCGGGTACCCGCGCCGACTCGACTCTCCAGTCCGCCGGGTTCCGTGACGGCGGCGATCCGGTCACCGATCACGCCGACATCCGCGCGTCGCGCCTCCGCCCCCGTACCATCGACAACGGTGCCGCCGGTGATGACAAGATCGAACTGTCCTGATGAATGCTCCACGAACTCTCCTCCGTGTCCGGAACGCGTTCGTTTTCTGACCGTGCATGGTCTAAGTCCAGCCCCCGCAATTCTTTCCGAGGAGACTTCCGGTGGCTCTGGACCCTGACTATCAACCGATCATTGACGAGATGGCGCTGGCTCAGCTCGACGTCGAAGCCGTACGACCGGCCGAGTTACGCGAACTGATGAAAGCCGCGCGGCCGGTGACCTCCGAGCCACGCGCGATGGCGTCCGTCGAGAATTGCGCGATTGACGGTCCCGCAGGCCCCCTCCCCGTCCGCATCTACCGCCCGACCGGCCACGAAGCCGATGCACTTTTGCCGCTGATCGTATTCTTCCACGGTGGAGGCTGGGTCATCGGCGATCTCGATACCCACGACCCGGTCTGTCGTACGCTCTCGACCCTGACCGGCAGCGTGCTCGTCTCGGTCGACTACAGGCTCTCCCCGGAGTCGAAGTTTCCGGCCGCCCTCGAAGACTGCTACGCGGCCACCGAGTGGGCCGCATCGAGCACAGGAGAGCTCGGCGCCGACCCCCGACGGATCGTGGTGGCGGGCGACAGCGCGGGAGGCAACCTCGCAGCCGCAGTCGCGCTCATGGCGCTGGACCGCGGCGGCCCGGCACTGCACCACCAACTGCTCATCTATCCGGTTATCGAGCACGACTTCGACACGGTCTCGTACCGCGAATTCGCACAGGGGTACCTTCTCGGTCGGGAGATGATGATCTGGTTCTGGGGCCAGTATCTCGAGCGGCCGGAACACGGGAAGAACCCCCTTGCCGCACCGATCCGCGCGGACAGCCACGTCGGTCTGCCGGCAGCAACGATCGTTACCGCCGAGTTCGACCCGCTTCGCGATGAGGGCGAGTCTTACGGGCGCAGACTGATCGAATCCGGCGTTGAGGTCGAGATTGTTCGCGAAGCCGGCCAGATCCACGGGTTCTTCGCGTTCGAGGAGATCGTGCCGAGCGCCAACCGCGCAATCATCGCTACCTGTGAACGCCTGCGAGAAGCTCTTCAGGGCGACTAGTCGGCGGCTTCATCGCAGCGGCGGGCGGTGTATTCGATTTCGTCTACCGCACCCGAACCGTCGATCGAGATGACCAGGTACGAGACCCCCTCGATATCACCCAGCGACACATCGCCGACTCCGTTGTCTCCGGTACAGGCGGGCGCGACCACCCGCAGCGGCACGCCGGCCGCATCGAGAGCCTCTATGCGCGCAGGCGTTCGCGCCGGTTCGATGTCGATCAGCACCAGGGAATGAAGCGTGACCGGACCGCTCGCCGTGAAGTCGAAGAGCATCGAAACGAGCTCATCAGCCTGATCGTCGGGTTGATCCACAAGGCCGTCGCCGTCGGCATCGACGAGCGATTCCGCGACGATCAACACCTTGCCGAGAGCACGATCGTTGGAACGTTCGGCGTAGGCGCCGCCGCGCGAGACCCCGGGGCCGCCGTGCATCTGATTCGGAGTGCCCAGGTCGTCATCACCGCCGCTGCAACCGCCCGGGCAGGATGAATCGAAGACAACCGCCGCATTGATGTCGTCGCACATCGCGGGATTCGTCGCGACAACGCCCACCGGTGTCCCGCCGCCGGCCGGCCGCGCTTCAGAGACCACCGCACCGGCCGACACGCACTCGAAATCGATCATGCGCCGCTCGGACACAACGACGCCGGCGCATTCCTCTTCGGAACACCCGGGCAAGGGCACATCCGAGGTCTCATGAATACACGAGCCGAGAAGATCGCTGCACGTATCTACCGTGCACGGGTCTCCGTCTCCGCAGCTCGGGACATCACGGACCCTGCAGCCGAGACTCGCATCGCAATACTCTTCGCCGTTGCAATAGAGATCGTCTCGGCAGAGCGCGTCCACAGGAACTTGAACACATCCGTCGAGGGGCTCGCACGCGTCGAAGGTACATTCGACGCCGTCGTCGCATTCGACCGCTTCGGAACGACACCCGAACTCCGGGTCGCACATGTCGACCGTGCAGGCGTCTGCATCATCGCAGTTACGCGGGACGACAACGCACTGCTTCTCTGCATCGCAGACATGCAGTGAGCACGGCTCGGCGTCGCCGCAGTCCGCGTTCGTCTCGCACCCCGCGACCAGACACTCCCCCGCAGGCACGGGCTCGGTCACACAGACGCCGGCGCCGGGGTCGCAGACTCCGACAACACACTCCGCGTCGAGCAGAGAGCAGTCCAAAGCCGCGTACAGACAACCCAGCTCCGCGTCGCAGCTCTCGACGCTACAGGCGTCGCCATCGTCGAAATCGACCGGAGTCTGCTTACAGCCGAGGTTTTCATCGCAGGTATCCGCGGTACATGCGCTACCGTCGTCGCAGTCACGTGGGGCGCCTCCTGCACAGACACCGCTGTAGCAACGATCGTCCGTTGTACACGGATTTCCGTCGTCGCAGGGCACGGTGTTCGCCACGACCCTGCAACCGGCGACGGCGTCGCAGCTGTCATCGGTGCACGGGTTGCCGTCGTCGCAGACAACGGGGGAGCCTGCACCACACTGACCGTTCTCGCATCGGTCGTCAGTCGTGCAGGCATCCCCGTCGTCGCACGGGTGGATATTGGGCAGCAGAACGCAGCCCTCGACCGGGTCGCACAGAGGGTCCATACAGGCGTTCGCGCTATCGCACAGGGTATCGTCCGTCAGCGCGATGCAACGGTCCATGACCGTATCGCAGAGGTCTTCGGTGCATGACAGGCCGTCATCGCATACAGGCCGCGACCCTGCTGCGCATCCATTCTCGACGTCGCAGCGCTCCGCACCGTTGCAGAACACACCGTCGTCACACGTCGAGTTGGATGGAATATTGCCGCAGGCATCCTGGAATTCGTCGCAGCCATCAAGCGTGCATTCCACGCCGTCGTCACAATCGACCGGCTCCCCCGGCACACAACCGACTTCGGGGTCGCAGAGCTCGACGCCGTTGCAGTATTGTCCGTCGGCGCAGAGGCCCTGGCCCAGTTCGGAGTCGTGGACGATCCGATCCCCGGACTCGTCGCAGCTGTCGATCGTACAGCCGATCCCGTCGTCCACTGCAGGCGGGCTGCCCGGCAGGCAGCCGGAGTCGACAACACAAACCTCTGCACCGTTACAGAACAGCCCGTCGTCGCAGGCGATATCCGAGGGAATGTTTCCGCACGCGTTCTGAAATTCGTCGCACCCGTCGAGCGTGCAGTCCACGCCATCGTCACAGTCCACCGGTTCCCCGGCAACACATCCTTCCTGCGGATCGCAGATCTCGGTTCCGTTGCAGTACAGGCCGTCCGCGCAAAGTCCGGGTTCGATCTCGTGAATGACCCGGTCGGCAATCTCGTCACAGCGATCGATCGTGCATTCGACACCGTCGCTTGTCTCAGGCGTGCTGCCGGCCTCACAGCCGGTATCGGTGCTGCAGAACTCGGCACCATTGCAGAACTGACCGTCGTCGCAGACCTCGTCAACGGCGACGTGGACACACGTGCCCTGGGCTTCGTCGCAGGCGTCCGCAGTGCAATCGACCCCGTCGAAGCAGGGGTCCTGCGTGCTGGCGATACATCCGGCACCCGGATCACAGACTTCGGCGCCGTTGCAGAACGCACCGTCGTCACACAGGGTGTCGCGGACGGAGTGGCGGCACACATCGAGCAGCGAATCGCACGAATCCTCGGTGCAGCCCACACCATCATCGCAGACGGGCGGCGTACCGGCGGCGCAGCCCGCGCCGGCGGCGCAGCTTTCCACCCCGTTGCAGAAGACCGAATCGTCACAGACGACGTCTACGGGCTGATGGACGCAGCCCCCCACAGCTTCGACGCAAGCATCAGCCGTGCAATCGATGCTGTCGTCGCACTCCGGAGCAGGCCCTGCGAGGCACCCCAGAGCCGCGCTGCACGACTCGACACCGTTGCAGATCACACCGTCGTCACAGCGGCCATGGTCGACCTCGTTGACGCAGGCCGTCCGTGACTCATCACAGCGGTCGACCGTACAGCCTACGCCGTCATCGCACGAGACCGGCATACCGGCGCGACAATCCGCGGCAGCGTCACACTGCTCCACACCGTTGCAGAATTCGCCGTCATCGCAGACCGCATCCACGGCGATGTGTGTGCAGTCGTCCAGAAACTCATTGCAGGCATCGGCTGTGCACCCGACGCCGTCGAAACAGCTTACGGGGGTGCCCTGTGCACAGATCCCGCCGGCACCGCATGACTCCTCACCGTTGCAGAACAGCCCATCGTCACAGTCGGAGTCGACGACACAGCCCGCAGCCAGGAGCTCCGGCAACGCCGAAAGGTTCGTCAGCGGAGTGAACAGCCAGGCGTCGCTCGCGGACGGGATGCCGGCAACGTTGCTCGCCACGGGCGCGGTCCCGGCAGCTTCCCCGCTCGATCGGCCCCGGCTTCCTCTGCGACGCAAGCAACCGGCCTGGGAATCACCCGCGGCGCCCGGCGTGCCATCTCCCCGATGCCAGCCCTCCGTCCGACCGCGTTGCCCGCGGCGGCATGAACGGGTCGGATTACGCGGCACACGCGTTACGGTTACTCCCGCTGCACGCGCGCTGCGACGGACTCGCGGGCTCCCCACACCGCGACCCCTCGGTGCAGCGCCTTCGACGTATTGCGCCTGCGACGCGCCTGAACCCACGGGCAGCGCGACCGCAGTATCGCCGGCCACAGGGTTCGCGTGAGAGAGAGTCGCCGCGATGGGCACGATGGCAGCGATGGGCGAGATGGGTGAGATGGGTGAGATGGGTGAGATGGGGGCAATGAGAGCGACAGCCACGATGGCAAACAATGCCGTGGCCGTGGCCGTGGCCGTGGTCAGCACCGCCGACGTCGCCCGATGGCCGCTGAGCGTGTCTTTCTGTCGAGCGGTCGCGGACATCCCGACCTCTACTATTGACGCACTCCGCGATGACCAACCACATCCTCAGCCGAACAAGAGGCACTCAAAACGAAGACGGCACCTCCGCGAAACACACGCAGCCCGCATCCCACAGCGCCCCACCCCCGACAAGTGTACGCATCCGCCATGTCGAGGAGCGTAACACTGCGCAACGAGGACGAGTTATCGAGACCCCGCCGATGTCCTGAGTCCGGCAGCGTTACCGTAAAAACTGCGAATCATCCGGCAGGCACACTGGTTGTACGCTGCCGCGGTTTCTAACGTCGTCGGGTAGATGTGCGAGTCGTCTCGAGCACTTCGCTCGATGCCCGCGAGATCGGTCGTTGTCACGCTGCAGCGTCAGCGATTGATCCGGGGAGGGCCGAAACGAGGCGAGATCGCTGCCTGCACGCATACGCCATGCCGCTGACAACCGTCCTGCACCAGACCACTGCCTCTCTCTACGAGCGTGGCAGACCTGCGCATCGCGCACGGCAAATATCCATCGCGGCGCCTATGTTCCTGATGACCGTATGCCTGCTCGGCATACTGTCCGCCTCCGGGGCTTACGCTCAGGCGGTAAGCGACCCCGGCCTGCCCTCGGGCTGCACGGCGGACCCGAACTGCGACGACGGGCTGTTCTGCAACGGGGCCGAAGTCTGTGCCCCGTCCGGCACGTGCCGCTTCGGCACGCCCCCCGACTGCAACGATGGTGTGGGTTGTACCGCAGACGGGTGCTCCGAGTCGCTCGACTCGTGCGTCCACACGCCCGTAAACGTCGTCTGCAATGACGGCAACGCCTGCAACGGGATTGAGCGATGTGACGAGATTGCCGATTGCGTGCCCGGGCCTGACCTCACCTGTGAGGACGGGAACGTGTGCACGGCGGACCGCTGCGACCCCGCCGACGGCTGCGTGTTTCTGCCGGTTCCCGATGGCACCGCTTGCTCTGACGACGATGCCTGCAACGGGATGGAGACCTGCGGGCAGGGGTCCTGTCGGCCGGGGACAGCTCTGACATGCGACGATGGGTTGTTCTGCAACGGCGAGGAGACCTGTAACCCCACCGCGGGCTGCATCGGCGGACAGGCTCCGAACTGCGATGACGGGATCGACTGTACGCTCGACGGTTGCGACGAATTTCTCGACCGCTGCGGAAATATTCCGTCGACGGCATCGTGCGACGACGGACTGTTCTGCAACGGTATCGAGGTCTGTGACCCTTCATCAGGCTGCGCATCGGGCACCCCGGTACGCTGCGACGACGGCATTGACTGTACGCTCGACGGCTGCGACGAGTTCCGCGACAGCTGCGGACACATTCCCTCGGCAGCGACCTGTGACGACGGGCTGTTCTGCAACGGTGTGGAGGTCTGCGACGCCAACCAGGGATGCAGGCCCGGCGCCCCGGTATCGTGTGACGATGGCATCGACTGTACGGTCGACACCTGCGACGAGGCCGGAGACTCCTGCTCCCGATCCCCCGATGATCAGGTCTGCGATAACGGCGAGTTCTGCGACGGCGAGGAAGTCTGTATCGCAGGCGAGGGCTGCGCGACCGGTTCCCCCCCGGACTGCTCCGACTCGATCGACTGCACGGTCGATACCTGTGACGAGATCAACGACAGCTGCCTCCGGACCGCCGACTCCGACGCGTGCAACAACGGCGTCTTCTGCGATGGAGTCGAGACCTGCGAGCTCGGCAGCGGGTGCACGGCCGGGTCCCCGCCGGATTGCGACGACGGCATCGACTGCACATTCGACAGCTGCGATGGAAACGTGGACGCATGCACGAGCCTGCCGCTGGATCCATTCTGCGACGACGGTGACGCCTGTAACGGAGCAGAGACCTGCGACGCGCAGAACGACTGTCAGGCGGGCACGGCGCCGATCTGCGATGACCTCAATGTCTGCACAATCGACATCTGCGACCGGGCGACCGGATGCATCAGCACGCCCGCAGCCGATGGCACCTCATGCGACGACGGTGACGTCTGCAACGGTATTGCTACATGCCAGGCTGCCTCCTGCACTCCGGGCACAGCGCTCGAATGCGACGACGCAAGCCCCTGCACCGAGGACGCCTGCGTCCCCGCCACCGGCTGCCTTAACGCTCCCGTACCCGACGGGACCGCATGCGACGATGCGGACCTCTGCAACGGGCAGGAGACGTGTCAGGCCGGCGCCTGCTCACCGGGGGTGGAGGTCGCCTGCGACGACGGCCGCTTCTGCAACGGTGCCGAGAGCTGCAACCCGCTGAGCGGCTGTGTCACAGGTCCGCCACCCGACTGCGCAGACGGGATCGCGTGTACCGACGACCTGTGCAGCGATTCAGAAAATGCATGCACGAATATCCCTCGCGATTCTGCATGTTCGGACGGAGTCTTCTGCAACGGCGCCGAGCGCTGCGATACTGTTTCCGGATGTATCGCGGGAGCACCCCCGGACTGCGACGACCGGGTCTCATGCACCGGCGACATCTGCGATAGCGCACTCGACGCATGCACGAACACTCCGGACGACAGCGCCTGCATCGACGCGGATCTGTGCAACGGCGAGGAGTTCTGCGAGAGCACCCTCGGATGTCGCAGCGGCACCCCGCTCGATTGCGATGACGACAAGGCCTGCACCATCGACACCTGCGCTGCGCTGACCGGCTGCAGCAATCTGCTCAGCAGCGCGAACCCCACCTGTGACGATGGCAACCCCTGCACGGTCGACGAATGCGACGGCAACGGCGGCTGCAACTACACCGCAGTCCCGAACGGCACCTCCTGTGCCGACAGTGACTTGTGCAATGGCACCGAGACCTGTCAGGCCGGCATCTGCGCCTCGGGGCCGCCGCTGGCGTGCGACAACGGCCAGTTCTGCGATGGCGTCGAGACCTGCGACCCGGCCCGCGGATGCGTCAACGGCACTCCCCCATGCCGCGACGGCGTCTCTTGCACACTCGACAGCTGCAACGAAGCCGGCGACATCTGCGTCTACACGCCGGACGACCTTGCCTGCATAGACGGCCTGCTCTGCAACGGCCTCGAGTCCTGCGATCCGGTCAACGACTGCGTCAGCGGACCGCCACCGACGTGCGACGACTCGATCGGTTGCACAGAAGATGTCTGCGACACGGCATCGGACTCCTGCAGCCATCTTCCTCGCGCCGAGCAATGCAGCGACGATGACGCCTGCAACGGCATCGAATCGTGCGATGTCGAAAGCGGCTGCGTCGCCGGCAGCGCCCTCGACTGCGATGACAACAACCCCTGCACCGTGGACTCGTGCGACGCGCTCGGCGGTTGCATCCATACTCCGGCGACGGAACCGACTCCGTGCGATGACGGCAATGCCTGCACCGAGGTCGACCTGTGCTCTGCGGGGGAGTGCATCGGCAGTCAGCCCATCGATTGCGACGACGGAGCGTTCTGCAACGGCGCGGAGACCTGCAACCCGGAGACCGGCTGCGAAGCCGCCGCTCCCGTCGATTGTTCGGACGGAGTCGCCTGCACGTCCGACCGCTGCAACGAGGAATCGGACACTTGCTCCAGTACACCCGATGACAGCGCCTGCACCGATGACCTTTTCTGCGACGGTGTGGAGACCTGTGACGTCCTCGCCGGCTGCGTCGCCGGCGAGCGCGTCGTGTGCGATGACGGCATCGCGTGCACGACGGACACCTGCAACGAGGCGCGCGAGGCCTGCGACTTCGTCGCGACGGACGCTCGGTGTGACGACGGGAACGCCTGCAACGGCAGCGAGACCTGCGACACGGCCACCGGGTGTGAATCCGGACTACCGCTCGATTGCACCGACGACAACGAGTGCACGATCGACTCCTGCAACAGCCAGTCCGGCTGCGTTCAGACCGCGCGGGACGATGGCGCGTCGTGCGAGGACGGCGACCTGTGCAATGGCGCAGAGACCTGCGTCACCGGCACGTGCACGCCGGGAACACCCCCCGACTGCGACGACGCCAATGCGTGCACCACGGATACCTGCGAGCTCGACGGCACATGCGCGAACCAGCCGGTCGCCGACGGGCTGCCGTGCGAGGACGCGGACGCATGCAATGGCGCAGAGAGCTGTATCGCTGGTGAGTGCGCGGCGGGCACGCCGCTGGTCTGCGACGATGGCCGCTACTGCAACGGGACCGAGTCGTGCGATACGGCGATCGGTTGCGTCGCAGGAGTCGAACCCTGCGATGACGGGTTTGCGTGCACCGTGGACCGCTGTATCGAGGCGAGCGACAGCTGTTCTTTCGTCCCGGAGGACACCGTCTGCAACGACGGTGCATTCTGCAATGGAGTCGAGACCTGCGACGCCGCGAGCGGGTGCGTCCCCGGTGAGAGCCCGGAGGTCGACGACTCGATCGCGTGCACGCTGGATCTCTGCGACGAGGGCCTCGACGCGATCATCCACACACCTCGCGATGTCGAGTGCGATGACTCGGCGTTCTGCAACGGTGCGGAGATCTGCGACCCAGGCGCTGGCTGTATTGCAGGCGCCGCTCCGGACCCCGATGACGGAGTCAACTGCACCGATGACTCCTGCGACGAGGAGGCCGATGTCATCGTCAACGTTCCGAACGACGGAAACTGCGATGACACCCTGTTCTGCAACGGAGCAGAACTCTGCGACCCGTTCGATGACTGCCAAGCGGGATCGGCGCCGGAGATCGACGATGGAGTCCCGTGCACCGACGACTCCTGCGATGAGGTTGCCGATGCTATCGTCAACATCGAGAACGACGCCAACTGTGACGACGGCCTGTTCTGCAACGGAAACGAGACCTGCGACCGCGTAAGCGACTGTCAGGAAGGCGTTGCGCCGAATCTCGACGACAGCATCGCGTGCACGGACGACTCCTGTGACGAAGAGGCTGACGTCATCGTCAATACGCCGAACGACTCGACGTGCGACGACGGGCAGTACTGCAACGGCGGTGAGACCTGCGATGCAATCGCGGACTGTCGGGCGGGAATCGCCCCGAACCTCGATGACGGGATAGAATGCACAGAGGATTCTTGCGACGAGGTCAGCGACGCCGTTGTCCATACCCCGGTTGACGCCCTGTGCGAGGACGGCAACAGCTGTACCCACGACGTCTGCGTCGCTGCGACCGGTTGCGACTACACGAACAACACAGACGCGTGCGACGACACCGACCCGTGCACCCTCGACGATGTCTGCACCGAAGGCGTTTGCAGCGGCCTTCCTGTCCCGTGTGAAACTGCAGGCGCATTCGGACTCGAAGCCGGCACAACGGTAACGACCGACAGCGAGCAGGACGGAGCGACTGCGGACGACCCGGTCGAGACAACCGTGACCTCACCGGTCGGCGGCGACATCTTCATAACGGAGCGTACGCTCCCCTCCGGATCGATCGACCTCGAGATTTCAGCACCAGCGAACACGGCGAGCGCTCCGCTCACGATCGTCTATCTCCTCGATGCCTCGCTCGGGGTGCCGCCTGCCGTTCAGTTCAGAAAAGACAATGTTCCGGTCGACGCGTGCAACGGGGATGCCGGCACCGCGGCGCCTGACCCCTGCGTCGCAGCGCGACTCCTGCTCCCGGATGGGGACCTCGAGGTCACGATACTCTCGAGCACGGCCAGCACCTGGACATTCGGCAATGTCGACGACTGCGTGGATTCAGACAGCCTCGCGCAACGCATCGACGGTACTTCGTGCGACGACGGCAACGCCTGCACTCACCTCGACGTCTGCATCGCAGGAGAGTGTGTCGGCACACCTGTTGACTGCAGCGACGGACTCTACTGCACGGGCGAGGAGACCTGTGACCCCGCATCCGGCTGCGTACAAGGCATCCCGATCGCCGTCGATGACGGGGTCGCCTGCACCGTCGACTCCTGCGACGAGGCGAATGATCGCACGCTGCATGTCGCCGACGACACCCGCTGCGACGATGATCTTTTCTGCAACGGCAACGAGACCTGCGACACTGCTCTTGACTGTCAGCCCGGCATCGCCCCCGCCCTCGATGATACCGTCGCATGCACGGCAGACCGCTGTGACGAGTCGATCGATCGTATCCTGCACGAACCCGATGACACACGATGCGATGACGGCCTGTTCTGCAACGGCTCGGAGACTTGTGACGCGACGCTCGACTGCCGCGCCGGAACGCCACCGGTGTCAGACGACGGCGTCGCGTGCACAATGGACATCTGCGATGAGTCCGCCGATGTCATCATCAACGAACCGAACGATGCATATTGCGATGATACGCTCTACTGCAACGGAGCCGAGTACTGCGACCCACTCCACGACTGCCGGCCGGGAACACCGCCGATTATCGATGACGGGGTCGGCTGCACGGCCGATTCATGCGACGAGGCTGCGGACACCATCCGGCATATTCCCGATGACTCTGTCTGCACGAACGCGTTCTTCTGCGACGGCGACGAGTTCTGTGATCCAACACTGGACTGCCAGGCCGCCCTTCGAGACTGCTCCGACGCCGTCGCATGCACGGTCGACTCCTGCGATGAATCGCTCGACCGCTGCGCCCACTACCCGGACAATCGGTACTGCGACAACGGGAATGCGTGCGACGGCGAAGAGTCATGCTCAACGGATACGGGGTGCGTCGCCGGCGCGCCACCGAACTGCAACGATTCAGAGCCGTGCACCGACGACCGTTGCGATCCGGGACTCGGCTGTATCTTCACGGCAAACACGAATCCGTGTGATGACGGCATCGCATGCACGCGCGACGACACCTGCTACGCGGGCACCTGCATCGGATCGACGACGTGTACAGCCAGTCAGCGGTGTGACGCTTTGAGCGGAGTCTGCATGGCGTACAACGACCGCGACAGGGACGGCCTGAACGACGAGGCAGATCCGTGCCCCGATGACGCCCGCAATCGCTGCGCGGGAGATGTAGCCGTGGATCGGTCGACCGGGCTGGAGATACGGCTCAACGCGGGGATCTCACACTACAGCTGCGCAGGCCCCAGGACCGACTGCAACGGCGACCTCTGGAATGAGGACTTCGGCTACAACCGGGTCGGCCAGGCTGGAATCTGCAGCCTCGCAGGCGGTGCCGACTGCACGATCACAGGGATCGAACCGGTGTGGGGTTGCGCCAGCGAGGCGACGGAAGACCTCTTCGAATGTGAACACTGGATCGGCGACGACTCTCCGCTGTCCTACGCGTTCAACGTCGAGAACGGGTACTACCTGGTCAATCTGTTCTTCGCCAACATCTACGCAGGCACCAGTCTCCCCGGCGATCGCGTATTTGCCATCGTTGTCGAGGGCCTCACGGCCTACGACGCGTTTGACCAGGTAGCGGCGTCCGGTGGCAGCGGAATCGCCGTGGTTCGGTCCGCGCTTGCTGAGGTGAGCGATGGGACCCTCGACATAGAACTCAGAAAACTGCGCGAGAACCCGGCGCTGAAGGCCATCGAGGTGCTCCGTATAGGCGAGTGTATTGAGGACTACGAGTGCGATGACGGCAACCGCTGCAATGGCGCGGAGGTCTGCTCCGCCGGCGTATGCACCCCCGGAACGGCGCTCTCCTGCGACGACGGCGACGCCTGCAACGGCGTAGAGATCTGTCATCCGGCGATCGGCTGCCTGACCGGCATCGCGGTGCACTGCGACGACGCGGTCGGCTGCACCATCGACCGCTGCGATCCGCAGACCGGCTCATGCACGTATGAGCCCGACGACACTTTCTGCGACAACGGGCAGCCGTGTGACGGGGCAGAGTTCTGCGACAACACGCTCGATTGCAGGCCCGGAACGACGCCGGACTGCGACGACGCGAACCCGTGCACGGATGATTTCTGCGATGCACTGGCCGGATGCACACACGCAGCCAACCATGCACTCTGCGATGATGGCGATCCCTGCACTGAACAGGATACGTGCGCGGTCGGCACCTGCGTCGGCGGCCCGGCGCCGGATTGCGACGATGGAGATGCCTGCACCAGTGACATCTGCGTGACGGGAACCGGATGTACGTCGACAGCGGTCGGTTGCGACGACTCCAACCCCTGCACATCGGACCACTGCGACAGTTTGACAGGCTGCATATACACAGAACTGCCCGACGGCACAGGCTGCGAAGACGGAGACCCCTGCAACGGAGCCGAGGCCTGCGCAGCAGGCTCCTGCCGGTCGGATGCGCCGCTCGAATGCGATGACGCCGTTTACTGCAACGGAGTGGAGACCTGCGAGAGCGGCGTCGGATGCGTCGCCGGCACGGCCGTCAACTGCGACGACGGTGTCGATTGCACCCGCGAACACTGCGATGAGGACACTGACTCCTGTGTCCGCACGATGGACCACAGCGCCTGCGACAACGGCTTGAGCTGCGACGGAATCGAGCTTTGCGACCTCCTGAGCGGCTGCGTCCCTGGCACACCTGCCGACTGCAACGACGGCATCGACTGTACGACAGACCTCTGTGACGAGACCGACGGCTGTATTTCGATTCCCGAGCACACCGCATGCGACGATCTCGACGCCTGCAACGGCGTCGAAACCTGCGACGCGATCCATGGATGCATGGCGGGCTCTGCTGTCACATGCGACGACGGTGTCGACTGCACTCTCGACAGTTGCTTCCCTCGAACGGGAGACTGCATACACCAGCCCGCATGCCCGGCCGAAGAGCTTTGCAGCATCGAAACCGGACAGTGCGAGCCTGACGACCCGAGAGTCTGTTTCGCAGCGGCAACCTGGCCCGACCGGACGTTGTTCGGCGCGATGACGATCAGCACGGAGTACTCGCGCGGCGATGACGAGGACCCGCTGGCGGACAGTCTGATCGGACTCTCTACCTTCGCCGACAGCGCTTCGAGCGCGTACACGGGGGGCAGCGGCGACATGGCCACCTACACGGTCGTATTGCCGCAGGCCGCCGAATGGCACGTATGGGCACGCGTGTATTACCCCGGAGAGCCGGGCAGCAATCAGGCCAACTCCTTTCTGATCTCGATCGATGACGGCGCGCCGAAGACCCTCGGCAACAACCGCGATTATTTCCGGAAGTGGCACTGGGATGGCGATGGCAGTATCGAGTTCGGCCCGGTCGCACCTCTGAGCCTGGGGCACCTCGAGGCGGGGGCCCACCGTATTTCCGTCGAGAAGCGAGAGGTCGCTCCGATCGCGCCACGCATCGAGGTCCTGTGCCTCACTCCGGGTGACAGCCCCGCGCCGAGTGATGCAGAAGCGCTGTGGCTGCTCGGCGTGTCGGCGACGACGACGACGCTGCCCGGACTGACAACCACGACTACCACGCTTCCTGCCTACTGTGTCCAGGACAGCGACTGCGATGACGGAATCTTCTGCAACGGCTCGGAGCGTTGCAGTGCGATGACAGGTTGTGTGCCGGGACTGCCGCCGGATTGCAGCGACGGCATCGCTTGCACGTTCGACGCATGCAACGACCTTCTCGCGACCTGCACGCATGCCCCCGTCGATACTGCATGTCAGGACGGCGACGCATGTAACGGCGAGGAACTCTGCACTGACACGGGCTGCGTTCTCGGCACCGCCCTCCACTGCGACGATGGCAATCCCTGTACGGATGACGCCTGCGATCCGGTGACCGGCTGCTTCCGCACTGCGAACGCGGCACCCTGTAGCGACGGGATCGCCTGTACGGTCGACTATTGTCACGACGGCGGCTGCGTTGGCTACGACTCGTGCGGGGCCGGAACCGCTTGCAACCTCGATACCGGAAGCTGCGACCTGCCGCCGGAACCGAGAATGTACTTCGCGGCCGCGACGACACAGGGCGTGGTTTTCCAGGGCGCGATGACTCCGTCTCCTGAATACGCAGGTGGCGACGACTTCGACCCGGACGCGGACAGCATCACGCCGCTGCTCGTGTTCCCCGACAGCGACTCGAGCGCGTACAAGGGAGACAGCGCGGATACAGCCAGCTACCTCGTCGACCTGCCGCAAGAGGGCGACTGGTACGCGTGGGCCAGGGTTTACTACCCGGGCACGCCGGGCAGCAACGAGGCCAACTCCTTCTTCCTGCAAGTCGACGGCGGGGCACTGCTGAAGCTGGGGAACAATCGCGATTACTTCCAGATCTGGCACTGGGACGGCGATGGAGAACTCGAGCACGGTCCGCCGGCAGCGCTGGCCCTCGGGCATCTCGGCGCCGGGATTCATGAAATCGTGATCGGAAAGCGTGAGGTAGCACCGATACCACCGCGGCTGGATGTCATCTTCCTGACCACGGACCCGGTTGCGATCCCCAGCGATTTCGCTGCGGAGTACGCATTGCAGTAGCGCCGGCGAAGCAGGGCCCGCTGAGACGGTCGCCCACCCTGGCGTGCGTCCGGGCAAAGCGCGCCGGCGTGCTCCCGGCAGGATGCCTTCCACCGTCTGCATCCACGCGTTGCTCCCCCCGCCCGGCACTCGTAGGATCTGCGCCCGACGTGGCCCAACAAAACTCACCCCAAACCCGCATGCTGGCGGCCGCCTTCGTGGTGGCACTTGCCCTGATTCTCGTTCAGGTGAGCTTCTCTCGCCTCATCAGTTACAAGCTTTTCTACCACTACGTTTTCCTCGCGATCTCCCTCTCTCTTCTGGGACTCGGGGCCGCCGGGACCTTCGTTGCTATTCGACCGCTTCCACAGAGCCTCGATTCGCGGATAGGAAAGTGGCTCGCAGCGTTCGCGATCTCGGCACCGATCGCCTTCCTGTTGATGGCGAACCCGCTTGGCGTCACTCATCATCCGCCCATTCGCACCAAACTGCTGGGGGGCGACGCGATCGCCTACCTCCTGTGGTGTTCGCCAGCGATGGTATGGCTGAACTTCTGCGGTGGTGTGGTTCTGGCCTCGTTGTTCGCCCGCTTCAGCGAGAGTATGGGGCGCCTCTACGCTGCCGACCTCATCGGCGCGGCTGTCGGTGCCGTGCTGGCTGTCGGTCTGATGAAGTTCGGTTCACCGGCCGTTGCGTTTCTGGCCTCGGGCGTTCTGGCGGCGGCGTTACTTCCCGCGTTCTTCAAAGACCCGGATGCCGCCCCGTATGGCCGAAACGTCGCGGGCATAGTCGGCGTGGCCTCGCTGATCCTCGTCGCAGGAATTTTCCTCGGCCCCGAACGGCTCAGGAATTTCGAGAACTTCAAGACCGCCGGCAAACCGCTGCGCCAGATCATCAAATACGACTGGAATCACATCATCCGAACCGATCACGTACCCAACTGGTATGTGCTCGACGGCGAGGCTGCGACACAGATCATCCGTTGGACACCGGCGTCTGAACGCCGCGCCCCGACCAAACCCGCGTACGCGATCGCGCCTGAGAACCCATCGGTCGCCATTATCGGCGTAGGGGGAGGCAAACAGCTGGCCGAAGCGCTGAGGGCGAATGCATCTCGTATCACGGCGATCGATATCAACCCGACGATCCTGGGCTGGGTCACGGGAGAGGACCGGGAACTGACCGGAGACCTGTTCGTGGACCCCCGTGTGAATGTCGTTGTCGGAGACGGCAGGCATGCGGTGCGTTCGGCGACGGACGCATTCGACGTCATCGTCATTCACGCCATCGATACCTACGCAGCGGCCGCGGCAGGCGCTTACGCCCTCACCGAGAACTTCCTTTACACCAAGGAGGCGTTTCAGGACTATCTCCGCGCCCTGAGCCCCGATGGAGTGCTGACCATCTCCCGTTGGTTGTTCAATCCACCGCGGGAGAATTTGCGACTGTTCTCCACCGCACGCCTGGCGCTCGCCGAGTTGGCCGACCTGGGAGTTGAGAACCCACTCGACCACATCGCGGTGATCGCACCTGTAGCCGATTATTCGCAGCTCGGGGACAGGCGCGTCTGGGGTTATCTGCTGGTCTCCCGAAAGCCTTTCAGCGCGCAGGCACTCACCCGACTCCAGGCCGATGCAGCGCGAAAGAAATGGACCCTTCTTTATGCGCCCGGCGTCGACAGTGTCCCGGATACGCCTTTCCGTGAACTGGCGAATCTCCCTGACGAAGGAGCCGGCTTTGACGATTTTCAGGCCGGGTATCCCTACTTCGTAGCGCCGGTTACGGATTCGAGCCCGTACCTTTTCCAGTTCTACAACCCCCTGCGACAGGCTTCGTATCGCGACGGGTCGCGCGACTGGGCCACCGTTCACATTTATCAATGGTCCGCGATCAGCCTCATGGTCACACTGGTCGCCAGCGCCCTGTTCAGTTTCCTGCTCATTGTCGCCCCGCTGGTGATCGCCAGACGCCTGGGAATCGGATCCGCTGGCCAGGTCCGCTTGCGGCTCACACACGCTGCCTACTTCGCATGTCTGGGGCTTGGGTTCATGGCGCTGGAGATACCGATCATTCAGGTCCTTTCTCTGTACCTCGGCCATCCCACGTACGGACTGGCGGTCGTACTCGCGTCCCTCCTCCTCGCGACCGGAACTGGCAGTCTGATAGCGGACAGGCTCGACCCACCCCCCTGGATGGCATGCGCGATAGTTGCAGCATTGCTGACGGTGGTCACTGTCGGTTTGTTCGCGCTAGTCCATGCCACGCTCGACTTGCCTGACGCGGCGCGTTTCACGATCGCGCTCGTGATCCTGACAGTCTGCGGAATTCCCATGGGTTTTCCGATGGCGGTCGGCGTGAGGCGTGTGGGGCGTCTCGCGCCCAGTAACGCCGCCTGGGCGTGGGCTGTAAACGGTGCGTCATCGGTGATCGGCGCGTGCCTCGTAACGATCGTGATGGTGTACACCAGCTCCGAAACCGCGCTCGCACTCGGCACTCTTACCTACGGACTCGGATGCGCCGCAGCGCTCGCCTGGCGTGAAGAGTGAATTACCACTTGCGGAATCAAGTAAACCCGTGTCTTGCTTGAAGTACGGGCGATTTCCTCATGACCTACCTCGAACACCTCGCCAGCAGGAAACAGACCGGCAACCCGCGATCAGGCATCGTGTACCGATGGGCCGGCGCTCTTTCTGCCGCCGGTGCCGGCACACTTCTTTTGTCGACTTTCAGCTGATCACGACGCCTCGGGTTCGGCCGTGGCGTCAGCGGCGATTCGTTTTCATCGGGCCATCGGGTTAGCGGGCCTCCGGACTTCCAGGCCGAAGGCATTGCCCACCGCCGGCCTTCCGGGGCTCCCGGCCTCGACGGCGGGCCGCATAGAGCGCCTGCACCGGAGGCCGCTGGAAAAAAAAGGCCCGCGATCCGAAGATCGCGGGCCTTGCTGTCACCCGCCGCCGGGCCTGCAAGCAGATACCCGGACAACGAGATGAATCAACCTCCCGTAAGACTACGGGACGAACGGCAACGCGTTGTACTGCGGAATGTTCTCCGCGTTCTGCCGCAATCGGCCCGGACCACCAAGGCCCGCCACCGCGTTGATCGAGTTGTTCGCCGTCGGCGGCACGCAGTAAATCGTGTTCGACGACGGGTTGGACGGATTGGGAACGCCCGAGGCCTGACCAAGCAGATCCCCGGTCCGGACGAAGCAGTTCCGCTCATCGGCGAAGCAGCGTCCGGCTCCGACGTTGTCGTCAGCCGTACCAAGGATCGCATCGATGCCGGCTTCGCAGTACTGCGAGAGCTCACAAGCACCGCAGCAGATCTCTCCTCCGCCGCACTCGTCCCGGCTCTCACAAGGCGTGAGAGAGCCGCCCGAGGGTGTTCCGCTGGCGCTGCAGCTCGTAGTACAGACGCCCGAGCAACTGCCCTCCGCGTTGTTGACGAAGCAGCCGCGGAACGTATCGCCCGCCCCGCTGCAATGGTAGTTCGCATCACCGCCCGCACAGAAACCTTCCTCGGAGTCCGTATACGGGGCACAGCTGTCGCCGACCGGACAATCGCCGTTCGTCGTGCACTCGATGTACGGAGCAGCGGCACAGCGAGCGCTGAAGGTCGGATCGGTCTGCGGCAGACACAGAGGAACACATCTGCCGCCAGGGCACGCATCACCGCAGGTTCCCGTGGCGCAGTCACCGTTCGTCGTGCAGCTCGTGCTCTCGTCAGCCGGATCGCCACCGGAGCACTGAAGCGGGTTCACGTCACACGTACCGCCACCCGGACAATCAGCATCCGAGTCACATGACAGATTCTGGCAGTATCCCGGAATGCCACCGCAGTCGGCATCGCTGGCGCAAGCGAGCCCCTTGTTCGCGCCTGTGAGGCACTGGGTCGTGGAACATTTGGTGGTGGTCCCGAAGATATTCGCACCGAACTGGTTGCAGGCTTTGCCGTAATTTACACCGGCATCGCAGGCCGCCGCACACCGGTTGGGCTTCGAGGTCACGGCGTTTGCGTTCGTGCTCTTGCCATCCGGACACGGGCAGTCGAAGTTCGTCGATCCGTCAGCAGTGCACGGTCGAATCTCACACGTCGCCCCAAAGCTGCAGTCCGCATTGGTATCGCAGTTATCCGAGTACGAGGATCCGTTGAAGCAGCCGCGAACGGCGAGAGCTACTGTTCCAGTAGTCATCGGCTCGAAGTCAATTTTCAGACCCGTGCCCGAGATATTCTGCGCAGGGTCGGGCGGACAGTCGCTCGACGTGGTGCCGAAAAGCCTGGTCGCAGCCTCGACTCGGCAACCGGCGCCGTTATTTGCCCCTCCGAGACAGACAAGGCTCAGATTGCAGGTACCGCCCGTACCGCACTCAGGAGAGGCAGTCAGACACTCTTCGCCGGTCGCGTAGTCGGGGCAGTCGTCATCGAAGCGACACGACTCCGCGGTATTGACGCTGCAGGTACCTTCACACGGCTTGCCCGGCGAGGGGCCCCCCTCGCAGAATCCACCACACACAGGACACGGGGTGTAGCTGAATACACCAAGGTGAACCTGCGAGTACAGATACTGGTTGTAGGCGAGGTCGCCGGTGACGATGTCCAGCGTACCGTTTACGTCGTCGCGGAAGGTGCTCTTGATGCACACCGCGGTTCCGCCCGAGGAAATCGGCAGATTCGAACCGTTCGGGGTGATCACGCAGGTCGGGGTTCGATCGCACGCACCGAGGCAGACCTGGCCGGCCGCGCAATCCGATTGCTGCGTGCAATTGCCGATCGGCGTCGACAGATCGGCCTGGTCGTAGCACTGCGCCTGACAGTCCTGCGCCACGGTGGCCGGGCGGCAGTACGATCCTGCATTCGCGCTGAACGCATCGCAGATCGCACAGTCCTTGTCCTCGTTCACGCTGTTGGGCGTGGAGGAGTTGGCATCGCATTGAGTCGTGGAAAACGGGTCCCATGAACAGAACGGGGCCGTGTTTGCCACAACGTCGCAGACCGAATCGGAGCTGCTTCCGGTGCAGGTCGCGCCCGTGAACGCATCGCAGTCGCAGTTTTCGAGCGTATAGATAAACCCTGCACCGTCGGCGACACCCTGGTTGTGCGAGGTTCCGGTCCATCCACTGTCGAGGTCGGCGGTGATTCCGTCTGAGAAAACGCGGTTTCTGTTGGAAGGACAGGTGCACTCCCAGACATCGCCCGGAGGGAAACACGCCCCCGGACATGCGGCGTCATCCGTGAGATCGCACTCCTCACCGAGCAGGTAGAACGGATTCGGCAGCTGGTTGATTACACCATCGCCGCACACTCCGCTTCCGGGCGGGTACGACGCCTCGGTCAACGCGATCGGGCTGTAGCTTCGCAGCGCGGGCGCGTCGGAGCTGTCCGTGATCTCGAAAGCCGCCGCAGTCAGGCATTCAACCGCATCATCGACGGTCGTGGTCCCACCGACACCCGCGTCGCAGACGTCGAGCACCTGGATCAGACTGTCAGTGCAGCTTTTGCGAACGTCGGCATCGAGTTTGTCCGCGGCTTTCTGAATCTTCGCCGCAACCTTGGGGTCATCGTCCTTGCAGGTGTCCTTGTTGCCGAGGACCTTTCCGCTCTGAATGGCTGCGGTACAGGAGATCACCCCATTGAAGATCGTGTCCGAGAGTTTCCGCGTGGACTTGCTGATCGTGCTCAAGCACTTCAGCGCGTCTTTGTTTCCCTCCAGAGAAGAACTTCCGAGAGACCCGTACGTGACATCGGTGAGGTTACCCGCGCCGACAGCGGCTGCCAATGCTGCACATTCGCCAATGTCCGAAGACTGGGTGATGTCGCCGCCAAGCAGACCCGGGCAAAGAGCGCCCGGGAAGTCGAGCGAGCCCATGTCGAAGACCTTGAAGTTTCCGGAGCACAACTCCTGCGCGCCCGGGTTCTGCGCGTTGGGCAACGGCGGACAGAGTGTGTCAG
>CAXQPB010000192.1:0-29203 GCA_964225545.1 Candidatus Nitrosopumilus sp.
GGGCGGCCGTCATCACGGCCGCGTCCAGGTCGTTGCCCAGAACTCTCCGGATCAGTGCCTGGCGCGAGGACACGCCCTCGTCGGTTGCCGTGGTCCCGCTCGCGTCCGAAGGGCCGAACGGCGGCAAGGCGCCGCAGCTTTCCGAGATCTTCGCGGCCGACTTCGCCGCCGCCTTGGCGACCTTGCCCTTCGTGTCCGCAGTGGTGCAGTCTTCGACACTCGCCTCGCTCAACTTGCCTGCGGCCGCCGATTTGATGCATCCGGCGATGAGCTTGCCCTGCGCCTTGGCCACGGACTCGAAGCCCTTGTTGGACGCGTTGGTGCATGCCTGCTGGGCTGCCGACTGCTGCTGGGCCGCTGCTTCGGCGGGCAGGTATGCGCCGGCTGCCATGGCCGAGATGCATGCGACCGCCACGAGACGGATGTGAGTTGAGCTCTGTCGGTTCATGAAGTGGACCCCTTCGTTCTCATAGGAGGATTTCGGTACGTGCGGATTTGCGGATGCTCGGATTTTCGGCTCGCACGGCGGGAATCGGCCGCAGCGCTTCAGAGAGAAGATCCGTAACATATCGACATATATGATGACAATAGAATTCGAATCGATCGACGCCGCCGTGATCCGGTCCGCGAGGCTGCGGACCGCAGAGGACATCCAAGTCGCGTAAACGGTGCCTTTCCGGCGGAACACTCGGGCTTGCGCAGCCAGGCAGCCGGGCTCACGCCGGTGGTGCCGGGGCGCAATCGGGGGGGCGGTTGTTCGCCGGGCCGGTTTGCCGCCGACCGGGCTGGCCGCCTTCGAAGTTCGAGCCGGCCGGCTACTTCATCTCCGATGCGGTGGTTGTGAGGTTGAGCTGGCCGGCGAGGCCGGCGCTGCGATGTTCATCGATCTTCGCGTACGCGGCCGACGTGGCGATCTCCACGAGCGTGGCGGCTGAGGGATACTCGACGATTCCGACCTCGTGCCAGAGTTCTTCGACCTGGCCGAGCAGCAATCCGACGACGGTCGAGCTGAAAACGAATCGTCCGCCTGCGGCCTCGACCAGTTTCCTCATCTCGACCGCATAGCGCATGTAGGCCTCGCGCCCCGGAAGTTCGGCGTCTCTGCCGTCCGCGTACTCGGCCCTGTCCTTGAACTTGAGCAGATTGACCATCAGCACCGGCCCCTCGGTTTCGAGAAAGTCTCTGAACTGTTCGGGGCGCGGGATCACTTCATCGTGAACGATCATCGGAGTTCTCCTCGGAGTTCTCCGCGCAGTGGATGTATGCAGCGGCTCACGGCAGGTCCGCCGTCTCGATCGCGTCACTGCCGGCAGGCAGGGAGATCAGGTCGCCGTCTTCGCCGACGAGGATCGGTCCATCGAAGATCGACGGCGCATCGCCGAGGAAGGCGGGGTAAAGGACCGGCAGAGGCAGGGGCGGAACGATGTGATAGAGCACCAGCATTCCGACGCCCGCATCCCGGGCCGCCTCGGCCGCCTGCTCGGGAGACGCATGGTAGTCGAGAATGTCATGGGTGATCGCCTCGATGATCCGCAGCCCCTTGCTGCGGCCGATGCCGTTCAGGATACCGACCAGGTCCGGGTCGAGTGCCTCGTGCAGCAGCAGATCCGCACCGCGCGAGGCTTGTACCAGCGAGTCGGCGGCGGCGGTGTCGCCGCTGATGACAGCGGTGCGGCCCTTGTATTCGAAGCGGTAGCCGACCGCCGGTGCGATTGGTGCGTGATCGACGCGGAACGCCGTGACTTTCAGGTCGCCCTCATCAAGGACGATGACTTCGTTGCCCTCGGCGGCCGGCGGGAGCGCGTAGGTTCGTGCCCGGCCGCCTGCTCCGGAGAGCGGTGCGATCGTATCGCCGTGATGGTCGAGGCGGTAGCGCGAATCGAGCGCGTAGGCCTGATTGAATCCCGCGACAACCTGATCGACGCCCTCCGGTCCGATCACCGGGACGGGTTCGGTGTGGGTGGCGCCGACCCAGCGGTTGAGCATCATTTCGCCGAGGCCGTCGATGTGGTCGGAGTGGAAATGGGTCAGCAGGATCGCGTCGATCTTGCCGGGCGGAAGGCCCATGCGTTGCAGGTTTCTGCTGGTTCCGGCGCCGGCGTCCACGATCAGATAGTGGTCACCGGCAAGCACCGCGACGCACGGGCCGGCGCGGGTCGGGTCGGGCATCGGCGATCCCGCGCCGCAGATAGCCACATGAAGACCGTCGCCGAGCGTGAGCGTATTGTCGCGTCCGACCTGCGCGCCGGCCACGCGGGTGAAGAGCGCTTCGCCGATCTGTCGCCGCGCTGTCATGAATACGAGCGCGAGCACTACGGCCACGCCGGCGAATCCGAGGAGAAACTTCTTCAGTGTACTCATCCTGTTCACTTCCTTACCTGCTTCTGGCTGGTCCCGGCACGATCAGGAGTTTCCAGCTCGAGTCCCGTCACTCGGGCCGCGGAGTTGTGACAGAATAGCGCGCTCGAGCAACCACATACGGTCCTGGCCCCACGTGGCGAACTCACCGAAACGAAAAGCCGGCACACCCCAGATCTGCTCGCCGAACATCTCGTCTCGATTGGCGACCGCAGTCTGTCTCCATTGATTCAAAGTCAGCGCTCGCTGAGCCCCTTCCCACTCCAGCCCGGATCGCTCAACGACCCGGCGCAGGTTGCGATCGGAGTCCATATCGATTCCGCGTGCCCAGACATCGGGGGCGAATTCGCGAAGGAACGATTTCTCGCGGCCTTCACGAATCGCATGATCGAGTACCGCCAGCCCCCGCTCGGCCGGCCGGCCCACCGGGTCGGCGACGGACCCGTAATCGATGCCGAGTCGCGTCGCCTCCCGTTTGCAGTCGAGCATGATGTAGGTGCGCTTGTTCGGTGGGATCGGAAGCCCGCGCATGACCATCGGCAACACGTAACGGACTTCGAGACGCAGACCGTAGTGCTCAGCGAGAGCGATGGTGCGCTCGATCGCCAGATACGTGTAGGGACTGCGCAGCGATGCGTAG
Organism: Candidatus Nitrosopumilus sp.; assembly: GCA_964225545.1. Lineage (GTDB taxonomy): Bacteria > Desulfobacterota > Binatia > UBA1149 > SPBQ01 > SPBQ01. The sequence goes on from CAXQPB010000192.1 coordinate 2,999, forward strand.
AACTCCAGGGCCGGTGTCTGCGCAGAGGCCGGTGGTGCGGAAGCGAGCTTCAGCGGCGGTGGCGGAAACATCGGCGCGAACGCCTCGCTGTCGCGAAAGACGCCGAGCTCGTGGAGGCGAGCCTCGAGGTAATGAAGCCTGTCGAGACCCCAGTACCACTCTCCGCCGTAATAAAACGTCGCCCCGAGATAATGTCCGAGTCGCTCTCGGAGGGCTTCACCAGCCTGCAGCGCTTCGCCGGTTTCGGCCAGGGAGGCCTCTTTGCCGATGCGTGTTTCGATCGAATTGAGCTCGCCCGTATTTTCCTGCCAGACCGCGTGATCGATTCCGGCCGCAAGCTCGCAGAACAGCCCGCGCTCGATCGCGGCGACATGCAGGCGTTGGGAACGCTCGATCAGGCCGTCGCCGGGCTGCCGTCCATGGTCGTTGAAGCTCAGGCCGAACTCTTCTGCCAGGCAGACGGCGTCCCGTCGGGAGTAGACGGCCAGGCGTTCACGCTCGGGCGCGGCGGCGTCGGTCGGGGGCGGCACAAGATGCGGCTCGATCCGAATGTCGAAGCGCTCTGTAAGTTGCGTCAGGCAGGATGCAGTGAGCACGGAGTACGGATCGTCGGCCTGGTGAAAGTAGTGAACGGTATGCGGCTCGCCTTTCGCGCTGCGACGTTTCTCCTCGCGTTCGCGGTTGCGCGCGAGGCGACGGTCGGAGGTCAGGTACCTGGTGACGAACGGGCTGATCTTGGCGCGCAGGGACACCAGCGGCTCACGCGCTCAGGGAGTTGATGAAAGCGAGCGTTCGTTCGACGAGCCCCTCCGGCTCGTCTTCCTGGATGAAATGGCTGGCGTTCGGAAAGACATGGTGCGGCTGACCGGCCGCGCCGGGAATGTGTGACTGAAGGAGGCTCTCGCCCCCCTGGGTCACCGGATCCTTCGCGCCGAAAAGCGTGAGGAAGGGTTTGTCGAAGGTCCCCAGTTTCTTCCAGACTTCCCGATTCGCGCCGACTCCGGGGTTGTCCGGCTGAGCCGCGATCAAAAGCGGGAACCGGCAGATCCCGGCCTGACTCTCTTTGTCGGGAAACGGTGCTTTGTATGCGGCCATCTCGTCGGGGGTGAGCTCATGCGTCATGCCGGCAGGAAGCATCGCGTCGAACGGGAACTCGGTCGCGTCGCGCATCATCCCCACCCACATTTTCAGGAACTTGCTCTCCCCTGTACCCAGCGGAAGGCCGGTGTTCGACGCGATCACACCACGGAATCGTTCGGGGTGCATGGCGACCAGATGCAGGCCGAGCGTGCCGCCCCAGTCCTGACAGAACAGGGTGATCTCGCGAAGGTCGAGCGTGTTCAGCCAGTCCGTAAGCCACGTGACGTGTCTGGCCTGCGAACAGTCCTCGCGACGGACGGGTTTGTCGGAGCGACCGCAACCGACGAGATCGACGGCGATGACGCGGTGGCCGGCCTCGGCCAGCGGCCGAATCATCTTCCGGTACAGATAGGCCCACGTCGGGTTGCCATGCATGAGAAGAACCGGAGCGGCGTCGCGAGGCCCCTCATCGACGTGATGGATTCGCAGGCTGCTGCCGTCGGCGTCTTGAATCTCGGTATAGTGGGGTTCGAAGTCGTAGCCGTCGAGACTCTCGAAGCATTCGTCGGGCGTGCGGGCTGTCTTCATCCGTGCGTCCTCAGTTCGTTGAGCAGGCCCATCAATACACGCTGCAGCGTTGCGCGCGTGCGCGCACGACCGAGTCCCTGTACCGTCCGCAGACGGTCCCAGGCTTCGAAGGACACGCACATATGCATCGCTTCGAGGAGGTCCGGGGAGCCGTCGATCAGCTCGGGAATCCATCGGATCAGTCGGGAGCGCCCCTCCTCTATGAGTCTCGCGTAACTCGTGGTCAGATACTCGGAGCCCATGATCTGAAGTTTCGTGGAACGCAGGTACGGCTCGCAACGCTCCCAGATCGAGCAGTTTTCGGAAAGCAGCGCGAGGGCGCGTTCATTCAGGTCGTAACCGGCTGGAGGGCTTTTCTCGAGTTGCGGCATGATCTCGGCCCGAAGCCGCTCGTCCATGCTGCGGAAAAGACCGTCGCGGTCGTCGAAGAGTCGAAAGACCGTCCGCAGACTGAGACCCGCTCTGAGCGCCACCTGTTCTCCGGTCGGAAGGAGAACGCCCTCACCGACCAGCTCGTACAGCGCGTCCGTGATCATCTGCCGGCTTCGCTCCGAGCGAAGCGATCGTCCGTCGATCTTGTTCTTCTCTTCTCGTTTTGTGGCCACTGTGGTCAATCCCAGAGCGACAGGATCTGCCCGGTCTGCGGCGCGCAGGTGCCCCGGAGTGTCTGCTCGTAGACCTGCGCGACGGCTTCGCGTCCGCTGCCGCGCTCGATCTTCATCCACTGCTCCGTGAACTCCCGAAGTCCGTTCCACGCGCTCGCGATTCGGGACTGCAGCTCCTTCGCACCCCATTCGGCGGTGCGCTTTTCGGCCTGTCCCGGCGCGAAGAAGAAAGCCGGTTTGCTGCCGGGCAGCCCGTCATCCGACCCGCCGCCCTGGTCCCAGTGTGTCGCTCCGATGATCGAGGAGTGGCGCAGGCGGTCGCCGAAATGTTCGTGGATCGTCCGGCGCAGGGCGCTGTTTCCCGCCATGTCGACGAAGACCGCCGGCGTCGCCGCGTCGAGCGTTGCTGCCTCGTCGTACGTGAGAACCTTGTCGTAACAACCGAGTGAGCGAACGAACTCCAGATTGCGTTGCGAGGTCAGCCCGATTGCCTGCGTGCGTGCCTGGGTCTTCACGCAATGTGCGAGAGCAATGGCCGTCTTGCTCGATGCGCTCGAGATGACGGTGAGTTTCTCGCCGAGATCCTGGTCGGTGAGGAAGTCCTCGGCGAGGAATGCCGTCATGAACAACCCGCGCATCAGCATCAGTACGTCCTCGTGCTTCGGCGCGTAGAGAGGATCCGCCGTGCTGGGGAGGAACTGGTTGTAGAATGGTGCGATGCCCTCGCGGTGCGGGGCGCCCTCGATGATGAGGTCGGGGCCCGCATGACTGGGCTCGATCACGACGTAACGCGACATCGGGTAGAAGCCGAAGCAGCGTGTCCCCACCGAGACTCCCGAATGCTCCGAGCCGACAACCTCGCCGTAGCCCATGACCGGAAGACGTCCCCATCCATCGGGAGCGGGGAAGAATCTCCAGTACCCGAGCATGTCACCGGCGACCGCGTATGAGATGTTGTTGGCCGTAAACGCGAAGCGATCGACGCGAAACAGGATCTGTCCCGCGGTCAGCTCCGGCTTCGGGTTTTCGTCGAAGCGATGATCGTTCCAGTCGCCTCGGTTGACAAGAAAGTCGAGCCCGCTGCTTTCGGTCATTTCCTCTCCTCTACTGCATCATTCCGGTCCAGGTGGAGGTCGAACCCGCGCTTGATGACCCGATGCCGGGGTGTGGAGGCAAGCACGGGTTCCCACCCTGTCCCCTTGAGTGCGTCGTCGGCGCGCTCGCGGTCTGTGGAGTCCATCGTGTGGTAGCAGTCGTACACGCGCTGCGCGAGGTAGGGCGCGTAGGTGCCGGCGAAGCGAACCATCGGAAGCCCGCGCATCTCACACCGAATCTCACCGACCGCACGCGGAAGCGGCTCGCCCGTGTCGGCATCGGCGGCCGTATCCGCCCATTCGTCGAAGATCCGCAGACCCTCGAGAATGACAGGCGCCGCGTCCTTCCCCATCGTCTCCAGGACGGTGCGGAGGGTCGGCGCGATTTCATCGTTGGCCAGCCAGGAATCCTGCTGCGGCGAGTTCGGATGATTGCATCGCTCGATCCAACCGACCACCGGCCGCGCGCTCTCCAGGAGCAGTTTTCGCGAGACCAGATCCGTGAAGAAATGGCCGTCGAGCGGTCCCATCAGGCAGCAATCGGCGAAGGACATGCGCTCGCCGAGCAGATAGGCATGAGCTTCAAAGTGCGTGCTCAGCGCGTCGAGCAGATCGCGGGAGTGGGCCTCGATCGCCTCCGCGTTGTCGTCCCGCGCACCCAGCGAAAGACGCGCCGCTGCCATTCGCGCGGCTGCGGCCGTTCCGACCTCCTCGTTTCCGATCATGGCAATGAAGCGCGCGCGTGCCGAGGACTCGCCGAGCTCGCTGCCCCAGCGGTAGTGCATCGCCGGTGTCAGCGCGAACTCGTCGGTGTACAGTTCGATCAGATGCGCGACCAGCCGCTGAAGCGGCGTCGGGGGAAAGAGCGGCGGATCCGGGTGACGTTCCTCCAGCCGGTCGTAGATGTCGGTGGAGTCCTGCCAGGCCTCGTCCTGCGGAGTGATCAACATCGGGATGAAGTAGTGTCCCGTGCGCTCTCCGATCAATCGATAGTCGGCTCTTACTTCGTCAACCCACAGGCGTTTGTAGCGAAGCGCCGGCCGCACTTTGGCGGAAAAATACGAGACGTCGAATGCGTGAAAGATGTAGGGATTCCCGTTCGTTTCTGCCATCGCGTTTGTTCGCCCGCCCGCGCGGTGCGAGCATCGTGGAACTTGCCTTTCGGCATACGGTCTGTCAATTCCTCAGTGGACGGTAAGGCACGCAGAGCCTGACGCAACGGTTTCAGACTGCCGACCTGCTGCAAAAACGCGATCGAGGGGACGTTGTATGATTTTCGTCAGAGACAGCTTCAACCTTCACCCGGCCAGCCCGGAAACGCTCGACCGGTTCTGCTGCGTGGCTCAGGACCGGCTCCTGCCGGCGGTCGAGCAGGCCGGAGGACAGACCGTCGGCGCGTGGTTCTGCCATGAGGAGTGGTTCTCTCAGGTCGTGCACGTGACAGCGTTCGAGGATCTGGCCGCATACGGGGATTTCCTCCAGAGCGCCGGCGCAGACGGTTCGCTGGCGGACGCGGCCGGCGCAATCTCCGAGCTCGCGCCCGAGCGAGGCACGGAGCTGATGGAGACTCTCGGACCGATCGCAGAGAAGGCGCTCGACGATGCGATCGAGAAATCACAGGCCGAGCCGGCCGGTGTCTACACCTTCGCGATCCTCGACGTACTGCCGGGCTGCATGGACCGCTTCAAGGAAATGCTCGGCGCGGCGGGTGCGATGCTGCCGATCGTTGCCTCGTGGCGTCATCTCAGCGGAAATCCCGATCGCATTACGGATCTGTGGAGCGGTGACACGGGGGGCTTCGGTTACTCGCCCTCGAATGATCAGACGGCCGCGTTCTTCGGACCTCTGAGAGAAGTCGCGCCCCGCGAGCGGATGATGCGGCTCCACGTGCTCCCACACTCGAAGCTCCGATAGGCCGGAGCCGAGCGGGGTTCCGCGTTGTGTGGACCGTCCGCCCGGCGCAGCGCGAGTTTGACGACGAAGGCAAGCCGCGAAGCGGTAGTCCTCTAAAAGACTTCCGCTCCGCGGCAGTCGTGTCTGTGCCTCAGTCGTCGGGGTTGCTCGAACGCCCGCGATTGCCGCGCCGATCGATGTTGTACTCGCACTCCGGGAAACCGACGCCTCGCCCGTCGAGGCGGTCGACGTTTCCAACCACGTCGAAAAGGATGCGCCCTTCCTCCTCGAGTTCGATGCAGTCTTCAACCACTCCCGACACGACAGGGTCGATCCGAGTCTCGCCGTCGAGCGGAGACGGCTCCCCTTCGGGTCTCGGGTCATGGGTCGCCATCATCCGCATGTCTTCATGCTCGATGGTGTGACAGTGGAACACGAAGGGGCCCGAGAAGGTTCGGAACTTGATGAAGATCTCCGCTTCCCCGCCGTCTTTCAGCTCCACGGTGTCGCTTCGCGGACCCAGCTCGTCTCTGGGAACCGCCCCGTCGAGCTTCTCGAGCTGAAATCCTTCGAGGTGCATGTGAACCGGGTGCCACCAGCCGCCCGAATTGTTCTGCAGGATCCAGCGTTCGCACGTACCCAGCTCAGGGACGGCGTCGGCTCTGCGCGGATTGAACAGCTTGCCGTTCACTGTCCATGCCCCGTTGCTGCGGTTGAACCGGAACACTCGAGTCTGGACGATCTCGTCGGGTCGGATCGGCTCATAGGGCCTGAGAATTGTCTGCGCGTCGATCTGGAGATCATCGGCCGGATTGAGCTTCGGTCCCTGGACCACAAACTTCAGCAGTGGTGTTCGCTCGCGCGAGGGGTCGATGCCCTTGGGCTTGCGCCCGTCTTCCTGGACCATGACGTTCTCGAGGTAGACCTCATCGGGAGCGTCGGAGAAGTCAACGATAATGTCGAAACGCTGTCCCGACACCATCTGCAGTTGATCACAGATCACGCCGTTCGAGAGCAGCCAGTCGTCGTGACCGATCGTCAGGAACGGCATCCGGTTGCTGAAGCGCAGACCGTAGACACGCGCGTTTGATCCGTTCAGCAGCCGCAGCCGGTATTTGCGACGCTCGACGGTCGCGAACGGCTGGGCCCGGCCGTTGATCGTGAACACATCGCCGATGCGGCCGTTGTGATCGAGGAAGTCGTACGCGATGGTGCCGTCCGCGTTGAACTTCTGATCCTGCAGCACGAGCGGAATATCGTAAGGGCCGTAGACCTCGGGGAGTTTGTTCTCGTCGATCAGTCTCTGCTCGAGCTCGTCCTTCATCAGATAAAAGCCGGCGAGGCCCTGCGAGACATTGAATCCGGTGATGTCCATGCCGTGGTCGTGGTACCACTGCGTTGACGGGATCCAGTTCTCGTCGAACGGGCTGCCGCAGCCGCCCTTGCCGTCTTTTCGCGGGACGATGTTGGGGTAGTAGTAGTCCCGCGCCTCGCCCGCGAGCGCGTAGAAGCTCGGATATCCATCGGCATGCGCCGGTACGTGACCGCCGTGATAGTGGATCGACGTCTCGACGTCATGATCGAGCGTTACGTTTTCCTTCGTAAGCCGATTCTCCATTCGCACGACGCTGGGTACACGGTAGTCGGCAAGAATGGTCGGGCCGGGCGAGAAGCCCTGACTCGCTCCGCTGGTCGAATAGAGGTCGCGGTATACGAAAACCCGTGACTCGACACGTGGGACGATGTTTTGCGTCGCTTCCTCGATCGCAACCGAGTACTCGACCTCGTGCGAGCGCCCGGGGTTGATCTTGTTCCAGTCCGCACACGGATGCTCGAACTCCTGGGCGATTCCATGGTTGACCTTCGAAGGGTCCCGATCGGCGTGAGCGGGGCCGCCCTTCCAGCCCACTCGATCCCCGGGATAGTTGCCCGGAGCCGGATCGAGCGTACCGAACGGCCGCTGCTGCAGCGGATCGGGCTTGAACAGCGGTTGCTGGAACGCGTCGCGCCGCGCGTCGTAGACTGACGACGGCGTGTGCTCGGTGTTTCCTTGGTCGCTGTCGCCGTCTCTGTCAGCGAGTGCGGCAGCTCCCGGTGCAATGACTCCGCCGGCGCCGGCGACGAGGCCGGCGCGAAGAAAGTTCCGTCTGTTTATCGGCATTGGTTCCCCTTCCATCTGCACGTTTGCGATTTTTCGGACTCAGCCGTCCGGTGGTTTTCTTTGCTGTCGATCGCCGGCGACGCGCAGTACGGCTTCGACCAGCTGGTCGCTGGGCATCAGCGCGGGCAGCGCGGCCCAGCGATTGGTTCTGTCGTTTCCGAAGGTGAGAAGCCCGGAATGTTGGGTCTTGTCGGCGTCGACTTCAGGATCGAGGTCGTAGACCCCGAGGCTGCGGCGGATACGATCGATCTGCTCGGCATCGCCGGTGAGGTAAATCCAACCGTCTTTCGGACCGCCGTATCGATCGGCGTACTTTTTCAGCGCCTCGGGACTGTCGACGCGCTCGCCGTCGATCGTCAGCGAGAGCATCAGGATGTCGTCGCCGACGCGGTCACCGAGTTTTTCGTGGACGCTGATCAGATTACGCGTTGAACCGGGGCAGACGCCCGTGCATGTCGCGTACATGAAGTTGACCAGAACGGTTCGGTCGCGCACCAGGTCGTCGTAAAACCGCACGAGTTTTCCATCGTGAGTTCGCAGCTCGGCATTGGGAATGCGGTCGGAGAGTCGGCCGCCCGGCCGATGAGGTCGCAGGTCGCTTTGTCGGTCGGCTTCGCTGCCGGCGATACCCGCACGGCAGCCCGCAAACAGTGCAAGGGCTGTCAGGGCCACGAGTGGGCCCCGGAATCTGGCAGCAGGCCGCATACACTTTCTCCACCGCGGGGTATCGGTCCCCCGGTCAGAATCGTTCTGCGGCTCGTCGGCCTGGATGCGGGCTATAACCCCGTCCGCATCCAGTCAGGCTTTTTACCTACGCGATATCGTCAATGGAGTAAAATGACTCAGCGGATTATTTCTGCGCCGAAATAATCGCGCCATTTCGCCGGGCGTGTGGGGTTCTCCCGTACGGCTGCGGATTTGCGCGTCGCGCTCGATTGCCTCAGTTTTCGCAGCAATGGCGATGAGCAAAGGCGACAACCACTTTCTGTACGCCCGGGAGGGTCATCACTTCGTACCTGGCGAGCTGACGCGGGGTCCATGGTCTCCTGATGCCCAGCACGGGGGACCGCCGTCGGCGCTGCTGGCCTTCGTCGCAGAGCGTTTTGAGGCGGCAGACGGGGCAGGGCACCAGATTGCCCGCGTTACGGTCGAGCTGCTTCGACCGGTTCCGCTCGCGCCGCTCGAGGTCGATGCATCGTGGCTGCGACCGGGCCGGAAAGTTCAGCTGGTCGGCGTTTCCATGCGCTCGGACGGCGTCGAAGTGGCGCGCGCTTCTGTCTTGCGAATCCGCCGCGAGAAAGTTGATCTGCCGCGGTCGTTGCCGGCAACCGAGAGGCTCGCCGCCGACGCGCCTGCGGCGCCGGAAAAGGGTCAGAGCAACGTACCGCCGTGGGCGGGAGCCCTGACCGAGCCCGCCTACCACAGTCACGCGGTGGAGCATCGCTTCGTCAGAGGAGGCTTTGATGTCGCCGGCCCGGCTCGTGACTGGATACGTCTGCGAATGCCCTTAGTCGCCGGCGAAGCGACGAGCGGGGTCTGCCGCGCGGTGGCGGCTGCCGATTTCGGTAACGGCGTGAGCTGGGAGCTCTCGCGCACCGACGGCTATCGGTTCATCAACCCCGACCTGACCGTGTACCTGCATCGCCAGCCGGTCGGTGAGTGGATCTGTCTCGACGCCGCGACCTACCCCTCGCCCGATGGAGCAGGGCTGGCCGAAAGTCTGCTCCACGACGAGCGCGGCCCGGTGGGGCGTTCCCTGCAGTCGCTGCTGCTCGAGAAGTCCTGAGAAGCTGGCCTCCGCGACGGCAGTGTCGGCGGGTCGCAACGGTGCCGCGCATCGGGCTCCCGGCGTGCAGGTGCAATGACCGGTCGCATGCCTGCGCGGCAGCGGTACGCTGATCGGCGGAAGGCCGTGCAGAACGTTCGCCACATTGACCACTCCGACCTCGATCTGGAGGCCGGGCTTGAACTGCTCGGTTATGACGGCTTTCGGCCCGGCCAACGCGAGGCGGTCGAGACGTTGCTTGACGCCGGCCGAGCGCTTCTGGTCGCGCCGACCGGCGGCGGCAAGAGTCTGGTCTATCAGCTTCCTGCCGCCTTGCTCCCCGGCACGACGCTGGTGGTCTCTCCGCTGGTCGCGTTGATGCACGATCAGGTCGAGGCGCTCGATTCGCGTGGCGTCGCGGCGACCTACCTGGCCGCAACGCTTGATGGGGGCGAGCTGCGCAGTCGCATCGCGCGAATCCGCGAAGGCGAGTTCAAACTCGTTTATGTTGCGCCGGAGCGGCTGGCGTTCGAGGGCTTTCGTGTACTGCTGGGACGCATCGACTGTCCTTTGATCGCGGTCGACGAGGCGCACTGCATCAGCGAGTGGGGGCATGACTTCCGACCGGAGTACATGCAGATCGGTGATGTTGTCGCGCAGCTGCCCGCCGCGCGCGTGCTGGCGTGCACAGCGACGGCGACGCCGGTGGTTCGCGACGAGATCCTGGAGCGTCTCGGGCTCCCGGCCGAGACGCCTCAGCTGGTGCGCGGCTTCGCGAGGCCGAATCTGGCGCTGCGCGTGCAGGAGGTTCGCTCACGTCGTGAGCGCGACCGGTCGGTGGATGCCGCTCTCGCCGAAGCTCTGGAAAAACCCGGCAACAGCTCCGGCACCGCGATTATCTACTCGCCGACCCGAAAGCTGACGGTCGAGGAGGCCGACCGTCTCGAGTCGGCAGGTTGGACAGCGGCCGCTTACCACGCGGGGATGGACGGCCGCGACCGCGAGCGCGTGCAGCGCGAGTTCCAGACCGGCGCGCTCGAGATCGTGGTTGCGACCAACGCTTTCGGCATGGGAATCGACCGGGCCGATGTTCGACTGGTCGCGCACCTCGCGCCGCCGAGCTCCGTCGAGGCGTACTACCAGGAGGTCGGACGCGCCGGACGTGACGGAGAGGACGCGGTCGGGCTGCTGGCGATCTCTGCGGGCGATATGGCCGTGCGCAGACATCTGATCGAACGCAGCGCGATGGAGGCCGGCGCCGACGCGGAGAACATTCGTCATAAATGGAATCTATTTCTCGAACTGATGCGTTGGGCTGAGGGTGGAAGCTGTCGTCACGATGCGATCCTGCGTTATTTCGGCGACGAGGAGGAGACACTCTCGGGATGCGGTCGCTGCGACAACTGCGTCGATCTGGTCTCGGCGGCGGAGAACCCTGAAGAAGTCACGCTGATCGTCCGCAAGGCGCTGAGCGCGGTCGCGCGTATCCACGGACGTTTCGGATTGCAGGCCGCTGCCAAGCTGCTTCGCGGCGTGAAAGATCCCCGGCTCGAGGCAGCCGGGCTGGACCAGACCCCGACCTTCGGTGTGCTGGCGGATCGCAGTGACGACTGGCTCACACGACTGCTGCGCCGTTGTGTCACCGCCGGCTGGGTCGATTTTCACGGCGGCGATCGACCGGTCGTCGTCCTGACGTCGGAGGGGCGCGCGGTCATGCGTGGGGATCGTCCCGCACGGGTCCTCCTGCCTCCGCCGCTGGGCCCCGCCAATCGTTCGCTGGCGCCCCGGCAGCCCGGCGCGGCTGTCGAGGATGAGGCTCTCGACGAGGTCGGCCGCGAGCTCTTCGAGGCGCTTCGGCGGCATCGGCTCGAGGTTGCACGCAACGAGGGCGTTCCTCCGTACGTGGTCGCGAGCGACAAGACTCTCCGTGAGATCGCGACCCTGCGTCCCGGCACCGTTGAGGACCTCCTGCTGGTGCACGGGATCGGACCCTCGAAGGCTGACCGTTACGGCGAAGGCCTGCTCGCGGTGGTCTCCTCGACCGCGTCCTGAGGGGCCGGCCGGCCACGACGGTGGAAAGCCCGTCGGATTCGTGACGAGTCGCTGCACATCCGCGTACCCTGGTGATCGGATCGCGCGGGTCGGCCGCTGTCGCAGCTAGCGGGATTTTCCATAAAAGCCGCGTCCGCACGAGGCGAACGCTGCAGCATCTGCCGAAACAGAATACGGCACATGAATTGCTCGGAGAGCGAGGGTTTTCACCCTCCGTACTCATGAGCACATTCGTCCGCAACAGCTTCCCCTGCACGGAACGCGGCCAGCGCGGTGCCGCTGCAGCGTTACTCACCCTGCTGGTGCCCGTGATCATCGCGGTCCTCGGTCTGGTGGTCGATGTGGGAAATCTGCACGCCCGCAAGCGCCGGGCGCAGACGGCTGCCGACGCGGCGGCTGTTGCCGCAGCCCACGAGCTCAGACGCAACAACGTGGCCGGATACCGGACACGCGCGATCGAGGATGCCGCTCGCAACGGCTTCGCACCCGGCGAATCAACCGGAATCGCGATCAACCGGCCGCCGACCAGTGGGCCGGTGAGCGGCGACGAGAATTTCGTCGAGGTTGTCATCGAGCAGGAAGCTCCACTGCTGTTCATGAAGATGTTCGGACAGGACGCGGCGACCGTGCAGGTGCGCTCGGTCGCCGGCCTCGTTCAGCGTGATGTCTGCACCTACATCCTCTCGGACAGTGGCGCCGGTTCTCTGAGCGTGCGCGGCGGTGGAAGCCTGGATCAGGTCCAGTGCTCGATTCATGTGAACAGCGGCCATTCCAGCGCGGCTGAGTCGACCGGCTTTGCCGAGGTTGTCGCAGCCGGCGTCGGTGTGGTCGGGAACTATTCCGGGTACGGATTTTACCCGACCCCGGAGGTCGAGTCCGTGGCGCTCGACGATCCTTTCGAGTCGTTGCCCGCGCCTGCGCAGGGAAGCTGTACCCATACGAGTACGATCGTGGTCGACGACGCGCGTACGCTCTACCCGGGCGTTTATTGCGGCGGAATCGAAGTGCGCGCGGGCGGCAATGCGACGTTCGCGTCAGGTGAATACATCATCGACGGCGGTGGGCTCACCGTCGGCGGCTCATGCGATCCGTGTTCGGGAGGTGGCTCGAGCGCGGGTGGATGCAGCGGTGACGCTGCATCGAATACCGCGATCAATCGGATCAATCGGAGCAATCGGATCAATCGGTCGATCGATCTCGATCTGCTCGCTTCGTTGTTCGCTCCGCAAACGGCGTTTGCCAGCGGAAGCAGCGGCAGCAGCGGCGACCGTGGTGACAGTGGTGACAGTGACAGCGGCAGCAGCGGCGACAGTGGCAGCGGCGAGGAGTCGGCTTGCGTACCGGCTCGTGCTCAGGGCTCAGAGGTGATGTTCTTTTTCACCGACAGCGGCTGCGGCGATGACAACAATGGGGGGAACAGCAACAGTGGTGGCAGTAGCGGTAGCAGCGACAGCGGCAGCAGTGGCAGTAGCAGCGGCGGTGGCGGTAATAGCAGTGGAAGTGGGTCTTCAGCCGGAGGCTCAGGCGGCAGCGCAGCGATACGGCCGGGATGGTTCGATGGCGCGGACAGCCCGATGGAGGCGTTCGCTGCAGCGATCCTTCCGCGCGTTGCCCACGCCGGTGGGTCGAGCTCGGGCGGCGGCTCCGGACGCAATTGTGGAGGCGGCGGCCATGCCGGCCTGCGGGTCTTCGAGCAGGCGGATGTCACGCTCTCTGCGCCGAACAGCGGGCCGCGTGCCGGGATTCTCTTCTTTGACGATCCCGCGATTTCCGGCGGCGCGGATCACCGCCTCGAGGATGAGGCGTCGCTCGATCTCCGCGGCGCGGCCTACTTTCGAAATCGCGGACTCAAAGCCCGAGACAACGTAAAGGTCACCTGGCACACGATGACCCTGGCAGTCGACACGCTGGAGATCAGCGGTTCCGCCAGCATTGTCGAGGTCGACCGGAATCCGTCGGAGCTTGCACCGGCTGCGCTGGCCGCCGCGTTGCGAGAGTGAAACGGCGGTAATGCAGTCTACGATCAGACGATATCTCCGTACCTGGACCCGGCGATGCCGAGTCCGTTCCTTGCGACAGCGAGGCAGCGCGCTCGTGGAGTTCGCGGTGTTCTCGCCGCTGCTCGCAGTGATGGCTGTCGGTGCTGTCGACTACAGTCGAGTGTTCTATGAAGAGGTCGCGCTCGAGCGAGCGGCGCTGGCGGGGGCTCAGTGGGGAGCACGCAGCGTGAGCGCGTCAAACGACGTGGACGGAATGAAAGCCGCCGTGATTCGTGACCTCGGCGAGTACGACGGCAGCGCGGAAGTCGTGACGACTGTCGAGCGTTACTGCACCTGCTCGGACGAATCGGCGGTCGAGTGCTCTTCGGGGTCGTGTCCCGGCGACGAGTCGGTGTCGGTCCATGTGATGGTCCGTGTCGCGAGGGATTTCACGATGTTGGTCGACTACCCCGGACTCCCGGCGCAGATGACGATCGCGCGTGAGGCGCACGTTCGAGCCCGGTGACGTCCGGTGACGACAGTGAGACCGACCAGAGCCATGCCTCGCCTGTCGCGCGATCGTGCTGAACGCGGAAGCGGGGTCATTGAACTCGCGCTCGTTCTCCCGTTTATCGCGTTGCTCGTGATGGGCATTATCGATCTCGGCCGCGGTGCGTGGACCCGGCATTCACTCGAGGACGCAGTCTCCGATGTGGTGCGTCACGCGTCTTTCAGCGGTTCGAGTACGCCGCAGCCTTCCTCGGAGAAAAGCCTCGAGGCGTGGATCGAAAGCCGGCGGCCGCATTTCGACCCCGATGCGCTCAATCTGGTCGCGAGCTGGTCACCGGACAACCAGCCCGGCTCCGAGGTCACCGTTCTTCTCACCTATGACTTCGATCCGCTGATCCCTCTCGTTCCCATGGGGACCTTTGTCCTGCGCGCAGGTGCGAGTCGGATCATTTCGTACTGAGGATTGCGGGCAGCGTCGATCATGACTGGAACCGATCACTCTGAATCGAAGCAGCAACTGGAGCTCGGTGGACTCGCTCTGCGGGTGCTCGCGGCTCTTGTCACGATAGAGGTCTCGCTGTTCGCTCTCGACTTCTTCATCTCTCACCGGGAGGTTGTCGCGTCACGCGATCTGCAGGCGCTCTTCGATATCACTCACGAGGACACGATCGGGACCTGGGTCTCGACCACACAGTACCTTGCCCTCGCGTTCACGGCATGGCTGCTGCGGCTGCGTACGCGGATCCTGCCGGACGCCGGTGGACGCGCGCGAGGCTGGGGCGTGCTTGCCGTGTTCTTCGCTTACATGTCGTTCGATGACGGGTCGCGTTTTCACGAGCGCATCGGGAGCCTGTTCGGTGACCACGCGACGGACATTCCTGCGCAGTTTGTTGCAGGCCTGGCGGGCGGATTGATCGATTGGTTCCCGAGCTACAACTGGCAGCTCGCCTTCTTCCCCGTGTTCGCGAGCGCCGGTCTTTTTCTGGTGGTCTTTCTCGGACGCGAGCTGCGTTCGGCCGCTCTCCACGGCCTGGTGCTCGGCGGGCTGAGCTGCTGGGTCTTCGCCGTGTTCCTCGACTTCCTCGAGGGGTCGTCGGAGGGGATGTCGCTGCTCCAGTCGATCTTCGGCGGCAGCTACCGCGCTACAGAGCACATCGTCAGAGCGGTCGAGGAGACCGTCGAGCTGTTCGGCGCGACGCTCATGCTTACCGCGTTTACCGAACATCTGTCGCGGGTGGCTGACGGATGGTCAGTCCGCTTCAGCGCGAACGTGCCTGTCGCTCGCGTGGCTGAAGCGCCCGCTGCAAGCGCCCGGGAACATGCAGGCGTGTCCGATGAAGACTGCCTCTACCCCGCGCGCTGAACTCCCGCTTCATCAATTCGACGCCGGACCGACGGCCAGGGCTCACAGCCCGGCTCGTCCCGCCGGGATCGTGTCGGCAGTTCCGTGGCCGAGGGGATCGCGCTATTCTGTCCCCGTGTTCGCCCGTTTATTGCTCCGGGATCTCGCGATCGGTGCTGCGGTCGTTGCCGGCTGGTACTTCGGCGCCGGTCTGACCGAAGGCGCCGGGCCGGTCGCAGACGCCCTCGGGGTGGGCCTCGGCGTGACCGGCGGACTTGTCGCATACCTCGCGCACGAATGGGGACACCTGCTCGGCGCGCTGGCGACTGGCAGTCAGGTTCACGCGCCGGATCGTCTGACCTCCGGTTTCCTGTTCAGCTTCGACAGTCAGGCGAACAGTCGCAAGCAATTCGTGATCATGAGCCTGGCCGGTTTCGCGGTCACCGCGATCGCGATCTTCGTGGTGTATGCTTTGTTGCCTGACCGCTATCTTGCGACCCGAGTCGCACGCGGTGCGGTTCTGTCGCTGTCTTTCCTGACGGTATTTGTCGAGGTTCCCATCCTGATCTGGTCGGTGCTGTCCGGCTCGACGCTGCCGCAGGTCGAGGTTTTCCAGCCGGATCGCGGCTGACGCGCGGTCGGTGTCAGGCCGCAGGAGAGCAGGCCGGCGGGGCTGGGGGCTCGCGCAGCAACGCGCGGCCGGGGCCGCGCACGAGAGCAGACCCGCCCGAACGGGGAATCGAGACTTGCTGTGTCGGTCATGATTGCCAAAACTGGAGGGGTGAGGTCAATCGCGTCCATCACCGGAACCGGTGCATCGACGCTCCTTTTCCTGCTTACGCTCTGCGTATTCTCCCCGCCCGATCTCGAGGCCCAGGTGTCGTCGTCGGCGAGAATCGAAGTCGAGTCGCAGGAATCGGTGAGCGTTGTCGGTTCGTCCGATTCTCTGCGCGCAGTCATCGAAGAGCTGTGCGAGAGCAGCGGGGTGGAGCTGAGGTCTTATCGAGCGCCGGATCGCGCGATCTCTGCGCGCTACGAGGGTGTGCCGTTGCAGCATGTGTTGCAGCGTCTGCTGCGCGAGGAGAGTTTCATGCTCGGCTTCAGCGGCAGCGTGGAGGACGGTGCGAGCGGCCCGCAGGTCGCCTGGGTCACCGTGATCGGCACGGCTGGTGGCGGTGCTGTAGCCGGAGCCGGCGGCAACGCCACGGCGAGCGCCGCAGCGGTGAACAACGCGCGGGCTTCGTCGATTCTACCGATCTCCGCGATGGCGAACCCCAACGCGGCGTCGCGTGTCGCCTCGGCCAAGGCTTTTGCGCGGCGGCTGGATGCCGAAGACGACCTCAGAGGCAAGCTCGTGCGTGCCAGCATCGGCGACCTTACGACGGCGGTCGCCGGTCAGAAGCACGCGCGCGCGTACATTCAGACAGTCCGAACCCAGGTCAAGAACGCCCAGGTTCGCGCCAAGCTCAACGCGCTGCTGGCGCGTGTCCGCTGAGCGCAGCCGGCTTCCGACTCAGCTCTCGGGTGTGAAACGCACCCGCATCTCCTTCACCCCGTTGATGAAGTTCGAGCGCAGCCGGCGCGGCGGAGCCGCCATCTCGATGTCGGGCAGTCGCGTCAGCACCTCCCGAAAGACGGTGCTGAGCTGCGCGCGAGCGAGCGCCGCGCCCAGGCAGTAGTGCTGACCGATGCCGAAGGTCAGATGGCTGGCTGCGTTTTCGCGGGTGAGATCGAACGTATGCGGGTCGTCGAAGACGGTGTCATCGCGATTGGCCGCAGGGTACCAGACCACGACCTTGTCGCCGGCGCGGATGCGAGAGCCCGACAGCTCGGTGTCCTCCCTCGCTGTTCGACGGAAGTGATGGACCCCCGGCTCGTAGCGGAGGATCTCCTCGACTGCGGCCGGGATTCGTGACGGATCGGCCGTCAGCGCCGCCTTCTGTTCGGGGTGCTCGATGAGCCGGATCATCCCGTTGCTTGTCACGGTTCGTGTGGTCTCGTTGCCGGCGACGATCATCATCATGACGAACGTACCGAAGACCAGGTCATCTACCGGCTTGCCATCGATCTCCGCGTTGATCATCAGCGAGGCCAGGTCGTCACCCGGGTTGGCTTTCTTGTCCGCACCGAGCCGAACGGCGAACTCGAACACCTCGGCGAAAGCCGCCTCGGCGGAACCCTCGCTCTGCTGAATCTCCGGATCGTCGCCGGAAGTCAGCCGATTCGCCAGCTCATAGGCGTAGCGCCGGTCGGCTTCCGGGATGCCGAAGAGCTCGCAGATCATCGTCATCGGAAGCAGCGCGGCGACATCCTCGACGAAGTCGCACTCTCCGCGCGGCGCGATCCTGTCGACGATCTCTTGCGCGACGCCGTTGATGTATCCTTCCAGCTTCGCGATCCGCTTCGGGACGAAGCCCTTGTTGATCGTATTGCGGTACGCGTTGTGTCTGGGCGGATCCATGTTGAGCATGATCTCGCCAAGGATCGCGAGGCGCTCGGCATCCGGGTCGGCGATGTTGGTATTGGGAAAGGAACCGAACATCGAAGGAGTGCGTGACACGAGCTGCACGTCTGCGTGGCGGGTGACGGCCCAGAAACCCGGACCGTCGGGCTCGTCATGCCAATACACCGGAGCCTCGCGGCGCAGAAAGTCGAATACGTCGTGTGGGGCGCCCTCAGCGAAGGCGTCGGGGTTCATGAGATCGATGTCTTCGAAGCGCATGGCAGAAAAATCCCTCTCCGGTTGAAGGCGGAGTCAGCTCCGCGCGACCGGGACGGGACGCTACCAGCGATTCGGAGTCGGTAAAACCGCGGGCCGGTCCAGCTCGGGCCTCGCCTGTTGTAATCTCGATCAGCACGCCCTATCTCCGCTCAATCGGACTCCGGCGCTCGCCGGATTGCCGCTCGAGTCATGATCGAGGGAAAGATTCACCAGGATTTCTGGCCCGTCGCGCGGACCTTTCGAAACGTTCTGCCCAGGCGCGGACCCGGCGGCGCCGCTCTTGTCGTCTACCACCGCGGCGAGAAGGTCGTCGATGTGTGGGCCGGCACACGTGACGAGGAGGGGAACCCCTGGAATCCGGACACGCTCTCGGTCTCCTACTCGACCACAAAGGGCGTCGTATCCACGGTCCTGCACATGCTCGTCGACCGGGGACTCCTCGACTACGACGATCCCGTAGCCAAGCACTGGCCGGAGTTCGCCGAGGCCGACAAGCAGGACATCACGGTCCGCCAGCTGATGTGCCACGAGGCGGGCCTGTACGACATCCATTCGATGATCGACCATGCGCGGCGCATGCTCGACTGGGACCATATGGTCGGTGCTCTCGCCGCGGCTCGCCCCTGCCACCCGCCGGGTGCGGCACACGGGTACCACGGCTTTACCTACGGCTGGCTCATTGGAGAGATCATCCAGCGTGTGACCGGAAAATCCCTGGCGCGAGTGCTCGAGGAGGAGGTCGCCAACCCGCTCGGTCTCGAAGGCCTTTTCATCGGCCTGCCGCGTGAGGCGAGGTCGCGTCGTGCACAGCTCATCATGTCGGGTGTCCAGACATCGCGTCAGGGAACCGAACGTTTTCGGGCGCAGCTCGCGCGTGCGGCGATCGTCCTTGGCGGATTGCGCGTTCCGTTCGATCCGACTCAGGTCACTGCGGCGCTGATGCCCCCCGGGATCGAGGATCTCGATTTCAACTCAGAGGAATTCCAATCGGCCTCGATCCCTGCCGCCAACGGTATGTTCAGCGCTCGCTCGCTCGGCCGCCTGTATGCCGCGCTGGCTGCCGGGGGTGAGCTCGACGGCGTACGATTGCTGTCGCGCCGGACGCTCGAGCGAGCGACGAAGCGACAGAACAAGGGAATCGGCCGGGTCATCCCGTTCCCGATGCACTGGCGCCTGGGATACCACCGCCCGTTCTCGCTGACGGGTGGAATCCCGAGCGGCTTCGGTCATTTCGGTTTCGGCGGCTCGGGGGCCTGGGCCGACTGCCGACGCAATCTGTCGGTCGCGCTCGTCCTGAACAGCGGAGTCGGAACCCCATTCGGGGATACCCGTATCGTGCGCGTCAGTACGACGGCTTTGCGTTGTGCCGAGCGCCGCGCTCCCGCGCTGCCGTACAGCTGAGCAGCACGCCGGCAAGAATGCCGGCAGGCCGGACCGGCAGGCGGTTCGAGAAGCCGTCACGCCGACGCGCCCGCGCGCTGCAATAGTTCTCCGGGATTGCTAGAACGACGCCTGTGATCCTGGAAGCAACCGATCCACGCGCCCAGCGAATTCTGCAGCGCCTGACCCGGATTTACGGGAGCTCCGTTGGGCAGGCGACGCTACCTCGGTTGCTGGATCGGATCCGCGTCGCGGACGGCGACGGACAACCGCTGTGGAGCGAGCGCGACGTTGCGCTGATCACCTACGGAGACAGCGTCTGTCGCGGCGGGGAGCCCCCGCTTCAAACGCTCGGGAGATTTCTGCGGGAGCGCCTCGCGGACTGCATCGAGGTCGTTCATATCCTGCCTTTCTTCCCATACAGCTCGGATGACGGGTTCGCGGTCGTCGATTACAGGCGCGTCAACCCGATGCTCGGCGACTGGGCCGATATCGAAAGCATCGCCGGCGATTTCGACCTGATGGTCGACCTCGTGCTCAACCACGTCTCCAGCCGAAGCATGTGGTTCACCGAGTTTCTGGCGCGCTCCGGCCGCGGCGCGAATTTCTTCATCGAAGTCGACCCCGAGAGTGATGTCTCTGAGGTGGTCCGACCCCGGGTGCGACCGTTGCTGGCCGGTTTCAATACCGAGGACGGAGAGAAGTTCGTCTGGGCGACATTCGGGGAGGACCAGATCGATCTGAACTTCGCCAATCCTGAGGTTCTCCTCGAGATGATCGATATCTTCCAGGAATACCTTCGGCGTGGTGCGCGGGTGGTCCGTCTCGATGCCGTCGCGTTCCTGTGGAAGAGACTGGGCTCGGCGTGTATCCACCTCGACGAGACCCACGAAGTCGTCAAGTTGCTGCGCGATGTCGCCGAGCTGGTCGCCCCCGGCACCATCGTACTGACGGAGACCAATGTCCCTCATCATGAGAACATCTCGTATTTCGGCGACTGCGACGAAGCGCACGCGGTGTACCAGTTCGCGTTGCCGCCGCTCCTGCTGCACGCGCTGTTCACCGGGGACGCGACGTATCTGAGCCATTGGGCCCGGTCGCTGGAACCGCCGCCTGCAGGATGTACCTTCATCAACTTCACCGCGTCTCACGACGGCATCGGCATGCGCCCGGCCGAGGGATTGTTGCCGGGCTATGAGATCGAGCGTCTGATCGAGGGCATGCGTCGTGTCGGTGCGTACGCGTCGAGCCGCGATCTCGGCGGCGGCCGCAAGGCTGTCTACGAGATCAATACCACCTACTTCGATGCCTGTCGGCTTTCCGAAGGCGGTGAGGACGGGTATCAGCTCGAACGCTTTCTGTGTTCACAGCTGTTGATGCTCTCACTTCAGGGCATACCGGCGATCTACATTCACTCGCTTACCGCGACGCCCAACGATCACCTTTCGGTAGACCAGACCGGACACCTGCGCTCGGTGAACCGCCATCGCTGGCAGATCGAAACTCTGGACAGGCTGATCGATACCCAGGGCACCGTGCAGCAGGCGGTGTTCGCGGCGCTCACCGATGCGATCCGCTTGCGGCGTACGGTGCAGGCTTTCCATCCGGACGCCGGCCAGCGCGTGCTGACGACGGAACGTGGGCTGTTCGCGTTCGTGAGAACGCCGCAGTCAGGTCCGACCGTTACCGTGATCGCCAACGTCGGGTCACGCCGAGTGGACATGGACGTCGACCCCGCGGCGACTGCTGCCGAAATGTTCTGCGACCTGCTGACCGGGCGGGTTTATGACGCCGGATCCCGTATCGAACTCATGCCGTACCAGACGGCATGGCTGTCATCGCTCGTGCCGGAGTAGCCGCCCGCTTTTCCGGTGCCTGCTCGATATTGTCGAGCTCCACGCTCTGCAGGAGTCGGCGCAAAACGTCCGGGGAGGCGCTCTGCACGCGGTTCCAGCTCGGAATGAACGGCGTCTCCATCGGATTGGCGAGGAAGCGCTCTCCCGCATTCATCAGGCTTTGTGCGAACAGTTCGACCTGCTGCTCCTCGGCGTGGCGATCGAACTCGAGTCCGTTCATGACGGCGTCTTTGTAGTAGGCCTCCACGAAGTCGAGAGCGATCCGGTAGTACGTCGCCTTGATCGTCCGGAACGACTCGCTGGTGAACGTGAACCCCTGCGTCGCGAGCTTGCGGAACATCGCCTTACAGATATCGGTGCTCATCTTTGACAGACCGGTCGAGTCGTCGTCGGCGGAGAGCTTCTGGTGCTTGTGGTCGTACAGATCGGCGATCTCGACCTGGCACAGCTTGCTGCGCGCATAGTTGCGATGAACCTCCGAGAGCACGCCGATCTCCAGCCCCCAGTCGCTCGGGATTCGCAGGTCGTTGAGAACATCGACGTTGAGCGCGAACTCTCCGGCCAGCGGGTAGCGGAAGCTGTCGAGGTAATCGAGGTACTCTACAGAGCCGAGCGTAGCCTTCAGCGCTCGAAGCATCGGTGTAACGAGCAGTCGGGTCACTCGACCGTTGAGCTTGCCGTGTGCCGCACGCGCGTAGTAGCCCTTGCAGAAGGCGTAGCCGAAATGCGGGTTGGCGACCGGGTAGACGAGGCGCGCCAGCATACCGCGGTCGTAGGTGGTGATGTCACAGTCGTGAAGCGCGACGGCTCGGGCGCGACCGGAAGCCAGAACGTATCCGAAGCAATACCATCCGTTGCGACCCTTGCCACGCTCGGTCGGCGCGACACCGAGCTCGCGCAGGCGGTTGTCGAGCGCGGTGAGTCGCGGCCCGTCATTCCACAGAATGCGGTGACGCTGTGGAAGCGGCGCGAAGTACTCGCGCGCATGCCGGAACTGATCGGCGTCGGCGCGGTCGAGGCCGATCACGATCTCGTCGATGTAGTCCGCCGAGCGAAGCTCCTCGACGATCCTCGCGAGCGCGGGCCCCTGAAGCTCCGAGTACAGGCACGGCAGGACCAGACCGATCGGTCGCTGCGATCGAAACGCACGAAGCTCGTTCTCGATCTCCTCGGTGGGGCGATCGGCCAGGTTGTGCAGTGTCGTGATGATTCCGTTCTGGTGAAAGTCAGCCATGATTCTCGCTCAGTTCCGAGTAGATGCTCGCGCTGATTCCTCTGTCGACGAGGTTCAGCGCCTCCATGATGCCGACATTGAAGCCTGCCGGTCCGGGACGCTCCGGAAGGATCGCCGGCATCCGCGAGAGAATCCGCATCGGGTCGCCGTCCGGTGGCCGGACAACGATCGAGATGTCGCACGCCTCGAGCATTCGACGGTCGTTCGGTGAATCGCCTGCGGCGATTGTCAGGACGTGGTCAGACGCGTTGGCTTCCTGGAAGCGCGCACGCAGGACTCCGACGCCGGCGGCTTTGTCGATGTCGCCCTGCACGTGCCAGAAGCGCCCGCCGCGCACCATGACGAGGCCCTCGGCACGCAGCCGCCGCTCGAAGGCGGCCCGTGCGGCTCGGGTGTCCGTCCAGACCAGCGGTTCGGATGACCGGCGTTGCTGTGCGCGGATTGCCTCGACCTCCAAGAGTCCCGTGATCGACGCCACCTGCTTCGCGCTCATGTCGCCGAATCCGATGAAGTCGAATCCCGACTCTTTGCGGATGGTCTCGAGAGCGGTGCGAATCTTCTCGTATGGAGTCCCGAGTGTGATCGACTCGGCCGGTGCTCCAGCGTCGAAGTATCCGGCCGGGATGTCGACGCCCCCGCCGTTCTCGGTGATCGACGGATGGTGGTTGGCAAGCACACGGCGCAAGGCGACAACCTCCGCGCTGGTCTTGCTCGTCGCGAAGACGACGGGGATTCCGCGTCGCTCGAGCTCGGCGAGCGCGGGTGCCGCGGCCGTTACGCTGTAGGTTTCCCGATCGAGCAGCGTGCCGTCGAGATCACTGAATACGATTACGGTCCCCACTTTACGATCCATCAACGGCGGCTGGTGAATCTGGTGGAGCCGCCGTCTCCCCTGGCGCACGCTCAAAGGCGATGCGGGAAGAGGAGGCGACGGCCCCGGAGATGTCATCGAAAATCAAAGCAATCGCGATGCCAATGCGTCTCGGCGCCGGTTGGTTCCTCGAGGTGCCTCTCCTGGCTTGCCTGTGCTTGCCCGCCCTGGCCCGCGCCGGCCTGAGGTGGGACAGGCGGTCGCCGAGCGGTCCGCCGGCGGTTGCCCATCTGGTGGGCAGGGGCGCTGATTCCTTGGGCACGCAGCCGAGTGGTTGCAGGCCGGACTCCCGGCGCCGTCTCCACGCAGGCGCGTGCCCGCACGCTTGTCCGGTCGCTTGTCCGGTGACGATCAGAACGTTCTGGACGCTGCGGCGGCGTGGACTCGCGCGGAACTGAAATGTAGTTTCCGCTCTCGCGTTCTCGGCGGTCCGCATCACGCAACCAGCCTGCGCCACAGCACCCTTGCGGCAGCAGAAGTCGTGGTGCCGAACGGTTCGCGGGCAATCGACGCGAAACCGACAGGAGGCAGGTATGGGAAGGGATTCGCCAGGAGATTCGTCAAAGCAGCCCGGCGGGCGCGAGGGGCAGGTTGCGGTCGATGACCTGCCGGTCGAGCTTCGTGAAGACCCGGAGAAACTCCAAAGGGTCCTGCGGATCATGCGCAGCCGGTCGTACACGCCCGCCGAGCGTGATCTCGAACTGCTGGCCTCGGGAGACCTGACGGCGATCCGGCTTCTGCTCGAATTCATCAAGCCGCAGCTGGCGCTCGCCGAGCGCAATATCAACTCGACGATTGTCCTGTTCGGCGGGACCCGGATTCTCGAACCGGCGGTGGCTCGCAAGCGGCTCGAAGCCGCGGTGAGAGCCCGTGACGCTGCTCCCGGCGTCGAGGATCTCGACAGGGGTGTCCGGGTCGCGGAGCGAATCCTCGAACGCAGCCACTACTACGATGTCGCCCGTAACTTTGCGCGCCTGATGAGTCGCGCGAGCCAGAGTGAAGAACGCCGCGACTACGTAATCGTGACCGGTGGCGGCCCCGGGATCATGGAGGCCGGAAATCGCGGGGCGGATGATGTCGGCGCGCAGAGCATCGGCTTGAACATAACCCTGCCGCAGGAGCAGGTGCCGAATCCCTACATCACTCCGGAGCTCTGCTTCCAGTTTCACTACTTCGCGATCCGCAAGATGCATTTCCTGCGTATCGCGCTCGCGCTGGTGGCGTTCCCCGGCGGCTTCGGAACGCTGGACGAGCTTTTCGACACCCTGTGCCTGATCCAGACGCGAAAGATGGAGCCGGTCCCGGTGATCCTTGTCGGTGAGGAGTTCTGGCGCGGGATCATCGACTTCGAGCAGATGGAGGCGGAGGGCGTCATCGCCCCGAGGGACCGTGAACTGTTCACATTCGCGGAGACTGCCGAGCAGATCCGCGACAGGATCCTGGACTGGTACGGCCTGGAAGCCGGCGCAAGCCCGACCTCGGAGAAGCTGGCGGAGCGCCGCCGTATGGCGGCGGCAAAGCTGGTGCGGGGCGACTAGCGAGGGGTGTGGGGCGGCAGTTATCGCGAGCGTCCGCTCCGGCCGCGGAGTCTCGAGCGTTCGGCGGGGCCGGCTGTGCTTCAGGGGACGCAGGCGGGCGTTGACGATGGCCAGGGCGTTGTCGGATCCGAGCCGGTCGCGCAATCATTCGGGCAACTGACCTCGGTCTCTGTCGGAGATTCGCATTGGCCGTCGCCGCAGCCATCGCTGCAGTCGACCGGACACGGGTGAGGCGTCACAGGAGGACTGCCTGCGGGTCGGGATCCCTCGCCGATCTCACAGACGCGATTCCCGCACCTTGGACCCGCGACAGTACAGACGGTCTCGAAAGCCGGGCGCGCACCGTCGCCTCTGCCCTCGGAAGCAAGTGTCTGGAATGCCGCCGGGATGTCGAAGGCTGGATCGCAGATGTCCATTCGCGCAAGCGGTTCCTGGACAAAGAAGCAGCGCGCGAGGGTCGCGCCGCTGAACGTATTGTCGGCGCAGTCAGGCTCTCCGGCAAAAGCTGCGGAGGTCGTCGGAAGAACAGTCTCGCCATCGTCGGGAAAGATGCCCACTCCTTCGCATGCAGGGTTGGCCCGATTGACGAGGGTTTCGCAGATCAGCTCGCCTTTGCCGCCGACCGCCTTCGGCACGGGGTAAGGGCTTATGTTGCCGGACCCGCTGCCGCAGAACTCTCCAGGCGCTTTGGCGTAGTCGATCCCGGCCAGATAGTCGTTGTACTCGGTGACTGAATCGGGTTCCCAGCCGCTGTCGGCGTTGGTGGAAGAGTACATCACGAAGCCGACCGGAA
The DNA here is from genome assembly GCA_964225545.1 of Candidatus Nitrosopumilus sp. Classification (GTDB taxonomy): domain Bacteria; phylum Desulfobacterota; class Binatia; order UBA1149; family SPBQ01; genus SPBQ01. Next base: position 28,462 of record CAXQPB010000192.1, read on the forward strand.
TCGGGCACTTGTCAAACCAGGCACAGCTGTCGAGCGCGACCGCGCAGTGAAGACAGCCGAGTGCATCGCCAACATCAACTTTGCAGTTGCCGTTGAGATCACATGAGTCGAGCGGGCAGTTGGTAACGCCATCGGCGTTACGCTCCGGTCGGAGTGCGCCGATCACCATATCCAGACAATCGCGTAACGTACGGACTCCATCACGATCCGGGTCGCCGCAACCAAGGCCGCTGCATTGGCCGTTGCGGCAGGTATCGACCGGAGTGCAACTCGTTCCGTCCGTGCAGATACCACCTTCGTTGATCGGTTCGAGCGGCCCCTCGCAGTTGGCCTCGGCGAAGCGCGAGTCGCAGGTCGCTCTCGCGCAGGCGGTATTCTTCTCGTCTCCCGAGCAATCGTAAGCCTGGCCATTCGCGCATTGGCCCGCGCTGTCGCAGGTCTCGCGAACTGTGCACGGCTCGCCGTCGTCGCAGGGCAGGCCCTGATTGGCGGGCTCTGCTTCGCACTGGTCGGAGATGTCGTTGCAGACGCCGAGGTTGCACTGGTCGGACTGCGCCGAGCAGTCACGGGGGTTGCCTGCATGACAGACGCCGCTGTTGCAGGTCTCGCCGACCGAGCAGTACAGGCCGTCGTCGCAGGGCAGGCCCTGATTGGCGGGCTCGGCTTCGCACTGGTCGGAGATGTCGTTGCAGACGCCGAGGTTGCACTGGTCGGACTGCGCCGAGCAGTCACGGGGGTTGCC